>DATMLO010000109.1:0-12901 GCA_035570495.1 Allostellaceae bacterium
CAACTCGCTATTACGGCGCTTTTTCTTAAGGTCCTCGGCCGAGCGTGGAAACAGCCACGACACCGAGATGCGATTGCCGCTATCGGGATCGACACAGGTCATCTCGTCGCGGTATTGGGGCGAATTCTGCAGGTCGTAGACCCGCGCCAGCTCGCCGATCATGTCCTTGAAGGCGGGATGGGTCGTGACGTCGTCGACGCGCTTTCCGTCGATCCACACCTCGCGGCCATCCTTGAGGCTGGCGATGTAGCGTTCGCCGGTCATCGGACCGGGAGCTTTGCTGCGATCTGTCATCCGCGCTGCAGGTGCAGCCATCGGTAAGTCTCCCCAAAACTCGCTGCTCGATTCATCGCCGTTTCCGTCGCGGATGGCAATTCCGGCTATAAGCTGCCGCAATGCACCTCGACGATTTCGCCTTCGACCTGCCGCGCGAGCTGATCGCGGACCGCCCGGCCGAGCCGCGCGACAGCGCGCGGCTGCTGGCGATCCCGGCGTCGGGTGGGTTGGCCGACCGGCATGTCGGCGACCTGCCGGAGCTGTTGCGGCCGGGCGACATCATCGTGTGCAACGACACCAAGGTGATCCCGGCGCGCCTCGTGGGGACGCGGGGTGCGGCGACGATCGAGGTCACGCTGGCGCATGATCTCGGCGGCGGGAACTGGCAGGCTTACGCCAAAGGCGCACGACGGCTGCACCCAGGCGACATCGTGTCATTTGCCGACGATTTCGCCGCTGAAGTGATCGTCAAGGAGGCCGAGGGCCCGGTCGTGCTGCGCTTCGCGATCGAAGGCGGGGCGTTTTCCGCCGCACTCGCGCGCCACGGTGGGATGCCGCTGCCGCCCTATATCAAGCGCCCCAAGGGCGGCGATCCGGCCGACCGCGACAGCTATCAGACGATGTTCGCCCGCGAGCCAGGCGCGGTCGCAGCACCAACCGCGGGACTGCATTTCACCCCGGCGCTCGTCGAGCGCATCAAGGCGCGCGGCGCCGAGTGGGCGACGGTGACGCTGCATGTCGGGCCGGGAACCTTCCTGCCGGTCAAGGCCGACGACCCGCGCGAACATCACATGCACGGCGAATGGGGCGTGATCGATGTCGAGACCGCCGCGCGCATCCGCGCCGCGAAGGCGCGCGGCGGGCGCGTCGTCGCGATCGGGACGACAAGCCTCAGGCTGCTCGAAAGCGCGGCCGCGGAAACCGGCGCGGTCACGCCCTTCGCGGGCGAGACGCGGCTCTTCATCCTGCCCGGCTATCGCTTCAAGGCGATCGATCTACTGCTCACCAATTTCCATTTACCGCGCTCGACCCTGTTCATGCTGGTGAGTGCGCTGGCCGGACTCGACCGCATGAAGGCGGCCTATGCGCACGCCGTCGCCGCGCGGTATCGCTTCTTCTCCTACGGCGATGCCTGCCTAATCGAGCCGCGGGCATGAGCATCGGCTTCGAAATTCTTGCCCGCGATGGGCCGGCGCGCGCCGGACGGCTCACGACGGCGCATGGGGTGATCGAGACGCCGGTCTTCATGCCGATCGGCACCGCGGCGACGGTCAAGGCGATGACGCCGGAGGGAGTCGCAACGACAGGCGCGCGGCTCATCCTCGGCAACACCTATCACCTGATGCTGCGCCCCGGCGCGGAGCGCGTCGCGGCGCTCGGCGGCCTCCACAAATTCATGAACTGGCCGCATGCGATCCTCACCGACAGCGGCGGGTTTCAGGTCATGTCGCTCGCCGCGCTGCGCACGATTAGCGAAGAGGGCGTCGCGTTCCGCTCGCATATCGACGGCAGCAAGCATGTGCTGACACCGGAGCGCTCGATCGAGATACAGCGCCTGCTCGGCAGCGACATCACCATGTCGTTTGACGAATGCACACCCTTTCCCTCCGAGCACGCGGCGGTCGAGGCATCGATGGAGTTATCGATGCGCTGGGCCGAGCGCTCGCGTCGCGCTTTTGTCGAACGCGAGGGCCACGGCATTTTTGGCATTGTCCAGGGCGGCGTGCATGCCGATCTGCGCGAGCGCTCGGCGAAGCGACTCCTCGAGATCGGCTTTGACGGCTACGCGATCGGCGGGCTGGCGATCGGCGAGGGCCAAGCCACGACCTTCGCGATGACCGAGGCGACCGTGCCGTTCCTGCCCGAAGACCGGCCACGTTATCTGATGGGGGTCGGCAAACCGGGCGATCTTGTCGGCGCGGTGAAACGCGGCGTCGACATGTTCGATTGCGTGCTGCCGACCCGTTCCGGGCGCACCGCGCAAGCCTTCACCCGCGAGGGCACGCTCAATCTGCGCAACGCCCGACATGCCGACGACCCCGCGCCGCTCGACCCGGAATGCCGTTGCCCGGCTTGCGCCGGGTTCAGCCGCGCCTATCTGCATCATCTTGTGAAAGCGGGTGAAATCCTTGCGGCGATGCTGCTGACCGCCCACAATTTGACCTATTACGCCGATCTGATGGCGGCGATGCGGGAGGCGATCATGGCCGGCAGGCTCGCCGAGTTCGAAGCACCCCTATGAGACTTTTGACATGACGCGGACACAGACCGCTGGCCTGACGCAACTGGGACGGCGCGCCCGCCTGCCCGCTTCGCCCGACAAGGCGAAGCTCGAATGCGTCGCGAACCCGCATCCCGGCGTGGTCTACGCGGTACGCTTCACTTGTCCGGAATTCACCGCGCTTTGTCCGCTGACCGGCCAGCCCGACTTCGCACATCTTGTCATCGACTATGTGCCGCAGGATTCACTGATCGAGAGCAAGTCGTTGAAGTTGTTTCTCGGCTCATTTCGCAATCACGGCGCGTTCCACGAAGACTGCACGCTGACGATCGCCAGCCGGCTGATCGCCGCCTGCGCGCCAAAATGGCTGCGCATCGGCGGCTATTGGTATCCGCGCGGCGGCATCCCGATCGACGTGTTCTACCAGACCGCCGATCCGCCGGTGGGGCTCTATCTGCCCGACGCCGGCGTCACGCCTTATCGCGGGCGGGGATGACGGCGGATATTCGCGAGGCCATTCGTACGGAGGCGCTGGCGCGCGGCTTCGATGCCGTTGGTTTCGCGAAAGCGGAGCTCGCCGACAGCGCCCGCGCCGATCTCGCGGAGTTCCTCAGCCGCGGCTATCACGGCGAGATGGGCTGGATGGCCGCGCATGCCGAACGGCGCGGCGACCCGCGAACCCTGTGGCGCGAGGCGAAGACGGTCGTCGTCCTCGGCATGAATTACGGAAACGAGGAGGACAGCGAGGCCGACCGGGATATCGGCATCGTCTCGATCTATGCGCGCGGTCGCGACTACCACGACACGGTCAAGAAGCGGCTGAAAGCGCTAGCGCGCTGGATCGCCGGGCGCTGGCCGGGCGAACTCAAGGTCTTTGTCGACACCGCGCCCGTCATGGAAAAACCACTGGCCCAGCAGGCGGGGATCGGCTGGCAGGGCAAGCACACCAACCTGGTGTCACGCGATTTCGGCTCCTGGCTGTTTCTCGGCGAAATCTATCTGAGCCTCGCGCTCGAACCGGACGCGCCCGAGAGCGATCATTGTGGCAGCTGCCGCAACTGCCTCGACGCCTGCCCGACAAACGCTTTTCCCGCCCCCTACAAACTAGACGCACGGCGCTGCATCTCGTACCTCACGATCGAGCATAAGGGCGCGATCGACCCCGAGCTGCTGCCGCTGATCGGTAACCGCATCTATGGCTGCGACGATTGTCTCGCGGTCTGTCCGTGGAACAAATACGCGCGCGCCACCGCCGAGCCGGACTTTCTGCCGCGCGCTGAGCTGACCGCGCCGCGCCTCGCCGAACTCGCCCGGCTTGATGACGCCGCGTTCCGCCGAATGTTCGCCGGCACGTCGATCAAGCGGATCGGCCGCGACCGCTTCCTGCGCAACGTGCTGATCGCGATCGGCAACAGCGCGGATGCGGGGCTCGCGGAAGCAGCGCGAGAACGCCTTGACGACGCGTCGCCTTTGGTGCGGGAAACGGCGGGCTGGGCGTGTTCGCGCCTCGCCGCTGCGGCAGAGACTACACCGCGGCGCTGAGCGCGGGGCCAGACCCGCCTTTTTTGACCTTGCCGCCCTCGATCTCGATATTGATCTCGAGGAGCGACGTGTCGCCCGAACTGCCGAGCGTCACGCGGAGACCGTCCTCGCTGATCTCGACATAACGGCCGACGACCGCGAGCAGCTCCTTTTGCAGGTTTGGCAGAAAATCGGGCGCGCGGTTGCTCGCCCGCTCGTGCGCCAGCACGATCTTGAGGCGCTCCTTGGCGATCGAGGCGCTCGGGCGACTCGGCTGAAACAGTGAGCGAAAGAACCCCATCACGCCCTACCAAACAATGTCCGGAAAAGGCTGCGCCGCTCCGGCGTTACAAAACGCATCTCGCGCTGCTCGCCGAGGAACCGCGCGACCGCATCGACATAGGCCCGGCCCGCCGGGCTATCTTCATCAAACACCACGGGGGTGCCGGTGTTCGACGCGCGCAATACCGACTCCGATTCGGGAATCACGCCCAAAAGCGGGATCGACAGAATTTCCTTCACATCGTCGACCGACAGCATCTCGCCCTTGGAGACCCGCCCCGGGTCGTAGCGGGTCAAGAGCAGGTGAACGTCCACCGCCGACTCGTTGCGCTCGGCGCGGCGTGATTTCGACGCGAGAATGCCGATGATCCGGTCGCTGTCACGCACCGAGGATACCTCGGGGTTGGTCACGATGACGGCGCTGTCGGCGAAATAGAGCGCCGTGATCGCGCCGTGCTCGATGCCGGCAGGGCTGTCGCAGATGATGTATTCAAACTGCTGTTTCAGCTCCTCCATGACCCGCTCCACGCCCTCGCGCTTCAAGGCGTTCTTATCGCGCGTCTGTGAGGTCGGGAAGATGAACAGATTGTCGTGCCGCTTATCCTTGATGAGGGCCTGATTGAGATTGGCGTCGCCGTTGATGACGTTGATGAAATCGAACACGACGCGCCGCTCGCACCCCATCACGAGGTCGAGGTTTCGCAGGCCCACGTCGAAATCGATAACCACCGTCTTGTGGCCGCGCAGCGCCAACCCTGCCGCGAATGCGGCAGAAGTCGTCGTCTTGCCGACGCCACCTTTGCCCGAGGTGACCACGATTACCTTCGCCAACACGGCCTCCCCTCCTGGCCTATTACGCACGTTGCGCGAATCTTGTTTCCTTGTGGGTTATGCGGCCCAGGTTTCAGCCAAGCATCCCCCGACGGGCAGATGAGCGTCAATTCCGCTTAATGGTCAACTGGTCATCGACAAGCGCGATCTGTACCGGGTTCGATTGCATATCCGCCGGCAATTGCTCGCTGACGAGATAGCGCCCGGCGATACTGACAAGCTCCGCTTCGAGCCGTGTGCAGAAGATGCGCGCCCCGGCGTCGCCGCTGGCGCCGGCGAGCGCCCGACCGCGCAGTACGCCGTAGACATGGATGTTACCGTCGGCGACGAGCTCCGCCCCCGGGCTGACCGCGGCGGTGACGATGAGATCGCTGCCGCGCGCATAGATCTGGGTCCCCGACCGCACCGGCTCGGTGATGACCCTTGCCTTCGGCGCCGCGGGCGCGGCGGCTGCTGCACGCGGCTGGCTGGCGGCATTGGGCGCGAAGCTCGCCAGCCCCGCGGCGGTCGCCGCTTCGAGCTGCGCCGGTTGCGCGTTCTGCACGCCGACAAGGGTGAGCGTCAGGTCCTTCAGCTTGCCCTTCACCGTCTCGAATTCGCTCGCTTCGGTGAGGTTCTCGACGCCGCGCAAGTCGAGCACAACCGGCGCGTTCTGAAAAAAGCGCGGGCTGCGGGCGATCTGCCGCGACAGCTCATGCTCGAATCCGTCGTCGCGCAGCATCGACGCGCGCACCACCATCACGGTGAACAGCGCGCCCTGCACGACATTACCAGCAGCCATCCGCTCCCCTCTCAGCCGATGGCCGACCCGGCACCCGTCATGGTCAGCGCCATGAACTTGTCCATTGCGGCCGGATCGGTCCAGCGCAGCACGGCGACAAGATCGTGGTCAGGATCGATCCAGGTCAGGTTGCCGCCGGCGCCCGACGCATAATAGCTGCCGGCGGGCGCGCTGGGATAGCGTCGCCGCTCGGTGTTGAGCCACCATAGGTAGCCATAGATCGGAAACAGCGGGCACGGCACGAGGCCTCGGCTGACCCATTCCTCGGAGAGGATGCGCCTGCCGCCCCACATCCCGCCGCGCTGCATCAGGAGACCGATGCGCGCCTGGTCGCGGGCATGAATGAACACGCCTCCGCCCCAATGCGAGCCACCAGCGACCGACTCGACCGCCTTCCCATCGACCATGACGGTCGAGTTGCGATAGCCACGCCATTCCCAGTCGGTCGAAGCGCCGATCGGGGCCATGACGAATTCGCGGAACACATCCGGCAACGGCCGCTTCCACAGACGCAGCAGCGCCAAGCTCAGCCGATAGACGCAGCAGCGCCAAGCTCAGCCGATTGATGCGCACGTCATTGTATTCCCAGTAGGTGCCAGGCTCCTGCAGGTCGCGACGCGTGCCCTTTTTCATACCGGTCGAGGGCATGCCGCCGACCCGGCGGTGATGGTCGATCTGGTCGGGCTTGTTCCACAGCGTGCCTTGCCACTCGGAGGTCTGCTGCAGCAGGTGATGCCAGGTGATCTTGCCGTTATGCGGTCCGTCGAAGCCGCCATCGTCGTCCCAATCGACTCCTGGGGTCTTGCACACCGGCTCGTGCACATCGCGGATCAGACCGCGGTCGACGGCGAGCCCGACGAGGATCGAAAGATAGCTTTTGGCGACGCTGAAGGTCTGGTCCATCTGTCGCGTGTTGCCCCACTCCGCGACGATATGCCCGGCCCTGAGGATCAACCCGTTCGGGCCGCCGCGCGGGCGCACCGGCCCCAGCACCTCGCTCCCCGGCGGGGCCTCGTCGAACTGGCGCGGAATCTCGATCGCGAGGTCGCGGTCCCAAGGCGTCTCGCTCTCGGCAGCGTAACGTCCGGCGGCATCAAACGCGGTGGATCTACGCTCCTCCCAAACGGCAGGCTCGGCAGGCGGGACATAACTCATGGGAATAACCACTCCTCGACACTGATCTTGACTTTAGAGGAACGGGGCACGAAGTCGTAGCCCAAGCGCGGAAAGGCCGCGATTCGCGGAACGGCGCGAAATCTGCTATAGGAAACCGTCTTTGCCTGCTGGGGTCGTGAAATGGGTTCGATGAGTTTGATGCATTGGCTGGTAGTCCTGGCCATTGTCCTGGTGCTGTTCGGCGCCGGCAAGCTGCCGCGGGTCATGGGCGATTTCGCCAAGGGCATCAAGGCCTTCAAATCCGGCATGGCCGAAGAGGATCCGCCCGCCGGTACGCCGGCTGGAGCGCAGCCGCAGGCTCAGGCCCAAGTCACGCCGCCGCCAGCTGCCGCCCCCGCTGCGCCGGCCGCCAGTGTCGCGCCGCAGCCGCACGAGCACGCCTGACTTTCGGCGGCGCGCCGGCCTCATCACTCTGAGCCAAAAACCTCGTCCCGACAGGGCGGCGTCGCGATTGCTGCGCTGGTAAGTCGCGGCCCTACACGGTATGTGAATCCGCGACACGACAGCGGGTTGACGGCACATGCAGCGCTTTGAGGGCACCGAAAGTTACGTCGCGACGCAAGATCTGCGGGTCGCGGTCAACGCCGCGATCGCGTTGGAGCGGCCGTTGCTGGTCAAGGGCGAGCCGGGCACCGGCAAGACCATTCTCGCGCATGAGGTCGCGAAGGCGCTGGGCCGCGACCTCATCACCTGGCACATCAAGTCGACGACCAAGGCGCAGCAGGGTCTGTACGAATACGACGCGGTGTCGCGGCTGCGCGACGGCCAGCTCGGCAACGAGCGCGTGCATGACATCGCCAATTACATCAAGCCCGGCAAGCTGTGGGACGCGTTCGACGCCGACACGGCGCCGGTGCTGCTGATCGACGAGGTCGACAAGGCCGATATCGAATTCCCCAACGACCTGCTGCTCGAGCTCGACCGGATGGAGTTCTTTGTCTACGAGCTCAAGAAGACGATCGTCGCCAGGCAACGGCCCATCGTGATGATCACCTCGAACAACGAGAAGGAACTCCCGGACGCGTTCCTGCGCCGCTGCTTCTTCCACTACATCCGCTTCCCCGACCGCGAGACGATGGAGAAGATCGTCGAGGTGCATTTCCCGGGGCTGAAGCAGGAGCTTGTGCAAGAGGCGCTGACCATCTTTTTCGATGTGCGCGAGGTACCGGGGCTGAAGAAAAAACCGTCGACCTCGGAGCTGCTCGATTGGCTCAAGCTGCTGCTGGTCGAGGACATCGACGCCGACACGCTGCGCCAGCGCGACCCGAAGAAGCTGATCCCGCCGCTGCACGGCGCGCTGCTCAAGAACGAGCAGGATGTGCACCTGTTCGAGCGCCTGGCATTCTTGAACCGGCGAGAAAGCCGGTAGGCCGCGTGTTTACCTCCTTCTTTCTCGAATTACGCGCGGCGAAAGTGCCAACGAGCCTGCGCGAATACCTCACGCTGATGGAGGCGATGAAGGAGGGCGTCGCCGAATACGGCATCGACGATTTCTACTTCCTGTCGCGCGCGACGCTGGTCAAGGACGAGCGCTATCTCGACCGCTTCGACCGGGTGTTCGGCCAATGCTTCAAGGGGCTCGAAACCCCGACCGACCCAACCACTGAGCTGCCGGAGGAATGGCTTCGCAAGCTCGCCGAACGCTACCTCACCGAGGAGGAGAAGGCGCAGATCGAGGCGCTGGGGGGCTGGGAAAAGCTGATGGAGACGCTGCGCCAGCGCCTCGCCGAGCAGAAAGGCCGGCATCAGCGCGGCAGCAAATGGATCGGCACCGCCGGCACCTCGCCCTTTGGCGCGCATGGCTACAACCCGGAAGGGGTGCGGATCGGCCAGCACGAGGGCAAAAACCGGCGCGCGGTCAAAATCTGGGACCGCCGCGAGTTCCGCAACCTCGACGACACGATCGAACTCGGTACCCGCAACATCAAGATAGCGCTCCGCAGGCTGCGTCAGTTCGCTCGCGACGGCGCCGATCTCGAGCTGGATTTACCAGACACGATCAAATCCACGGCCAACAATGCCGGCTGGCTCGACCTCAAACTGGTGCCGGAGCGGCATAATGCCGTGAAGTTGCTGCTGTTCCTCGATATCGGCGGGTCGATGGAGGACCATGTCCGGGTCTGCGAAGAACTCTTCTCGGCGGCGCGCGGCGAGTTCAAGAACCTCGTGCATTTCTATTTCCACAACTGCCTCTACGAGAGCGTGTGGAAGGATTCGCGCCGCCGCCATGTCGAGCAGACCTCGACCATGGAAGTGCTACGCACCTACGACCCCCACTACAAGGTCGTGATGGTCGGCGACGCCAGCATGAGTCCCTACGAGATCGATCGGCCCGGCGGCAGTGTTGAACGCTGGAACGACGAAGCCGGCAGGGTCTGGATGCGCCGGCTCCTCGATCATTACCCGCAAGCCGTGTGGCTCAACCCCGTGCCGGAGAAATATTGGAACGGCACGATGTCGATCGGCATGATCCGCCAACTCATCGATGACCGCATGTTCCCGCTGACGCTCGCCGGGATCGACCAGGCGATGCGGCGGTTGACACGGTAGAACGAGCGTGACCGGGCATCATATCGTCGCGGTCGGGCGGGCGCGCTCGATACGCTTGTTCACGGATATTGTCGAACGGCTGCGCGGGATCGGACACGACGTTGTTTTCCATCCGGACCCGTCAGCATTTGACGATGCTGGCGCGAACCTCGCCGATGTCGACGTGTTGGTCGCCGCGTCGAGCTTTGCCTGTTCGCGGAAGTTGCTGGCCACGGCGAACCGGCTGCGTGGGATCGTGTCACCCACGACCGGGGTCGAGGGGTTCGACCTCGCGACGGCCACCGAGCTGGGCATCCTGGTAGCCAATGGGCAAATCAGGGAAAATATCGAAGGCATGGCGGAGGCTACTCACCTTCTGCTGCTGGCTTCCTTCTACGATCTGCGCGGCAGCGAAGCACTGTTGCGTGAGAACAGGCCACGACCACTTGAGGCGAGAGCCCGAATGCTCGGCGGCAAGACCGTCGGCCTGATCGGGTTTGGGCAGATTGCCCGGGCGGTCGCCGACCGGCTCGCGACTTGGAACGTCACCATCCAGACCTATACCCGGAGAGCCCCAGCCGATCTCCCCCGTCATGTCCGGCGTGTTGGGCTCGACCAGTTGCTGCGGACCAGCGATGCCGTCTGCGTCCTGGCAACCCTCAACAGCGAGAGCGAAGGCCTGTTGAACGCCGAGCGCCTCCGGCTGCTGAAGCCGGACGCTGTCCTGGTCAATACCGCACGCGGCGCGATCATCGACGAGCGCGCGCTTTGTGAAATCGCCCGGCAGAGGCCGGATTTGCGGCTGGCGTTAGATGTATTCGCCGAGGAGCCGCTAACGCCGCACAGCCCGCTGCGCGACCTGCCGAACGCGATCCTGACGCCGCACATGCTGGGTCAAACGCGAGAGGCGCTGGCCGCATTGCCCGAGACCGCGGTCGATAATGTGCGGGCCATCCTGGCGGGGCAGCAGCCGCGGCATGTCTGTAACCCAGAGGTCATCCCGCGGTGGCAGGCTCGCTGGCGCGCCGCGGAAGTCGTGCGACTGAGCGAGGCTCAACCCGCCGCGCGTTCGCGGGAAAGCCGATGGCAGGTCGCGCTGCGCTTCACCCGCCGTATATCCGCCTCTCGCCGAACCAATCGAGCGCTGCGCGACTGACGTGTGACGGCCATGGTGGGCAGTTTAGCGACGCGTAACCCGATTGGACTGGTCGCACGATGGGTTTGTTGCGCCATACCAAACCTATACCCGCTCCGTCTTTGCGTCGTATTCCTCGGCTGGAAATGTGCCACCCTGGTATTTCTCGGCGATCGGGTTCTTTGCCTGGCCGGCCTCGGCGGAAAGCACCTGCGCGGCTTGCGGCTCGGAATCATCTTCCGGCTTGTAGCCGAGCCGGTACGCATTGGAATTGTCGTACCACGAGCGCTGATTGCCCGAGACACCGTAGACGATCTCATAGCGCACATCCGGGTGTTCCAGCCCGATGCGCACGAGCTGCGTGAGGTCGCGCGGACTGACCCAGATCGACAGCCGCCGGCTGTCGATCGGGTGCGTGCCGTAATTGCCGATGCGGACACCCATGAACCCGATGCCGTGCTTGTCGGAATAGAGGCTGCCCAGCGCCTCGCTGAATGCTTTCGAGACGCCGTAGCGGCTGTCGGGCCGCACCATGACCTGGTGATCGATCGTCTGGGCGCGCGGGTAAAAGCCGACCGCGTGGTTCGAGGTCGCCATGACGATGCGTTTGACGCCCGCTTTGCGCGCCGCCTCGAAGGTGTTGTAGAGGCCGACGATGTTGCCCTCGAGGATCTTCTCCCAGGTGTTTTCGCCGGATATGCCGCCGAGATGGATGATCCCGTCGCAGCCGGCAACCATGCGCTCGACTGCCGCCATGTCCGCAAGCTCGGTCTGGTCGACCTCCTCGCCGTCGCGCGCTGGGGCAATCGGGATGCGGTCGGAAAGCCGCAGCATCGGGTAGACGCCACGCAGAGTTTCGCGCAGGCCGCGGCCGATGCCGCCACCGGCGCCGGTAATCAAAACGCGATGCATCCATTTGATCCTTTGCAACGTATTGGTTTAGCGTGAAGGGCAGCGGCCGCCGGAGGCAAGCAAGAAGTCCACTGGCCGGACGGCCCTATCGTGGCCACGCTCATCGACAACCAACAAACGCATTTTGACGGAGGGGAGCAATATGACTGTAGACAGCACACCAAGCAGCGCACCTGCGGGCCGCCCGATTGCGATCACGATTCTTTGCATCCTGTCGGCGCTCGGGGTTCTGTTCGTGATCCCGGTACTCTTCTCGAACATAGCGTGGGCGATCGGCGCCTGGTATCCGCCCTACCTCGCCTTTACCGCGATCGTCGGCGCTGCATGCACGGTCGGCTTCTGGATGATGCGCCGTTGGGCTCTGTACCTCTATACGGCGATGGTCGTGCTCAATCAGGTCGTGCTGTTGGCGATGGGCGTTTGGAATATCATGGCGCTGCTCATCCCCGCGATCGTCGTCGCCATCGGGTTCGCTTACCACGCGCGCATGCGCTAGCGGCTGCCGGCAAGCGCGTCCTGATGTTCGACAAACGCGCGGCGAACCCAGTCGATTACCGCGCGGACGCACACGGCGCGCCTTAGGTCGCGATGGACGATCACCGAATATTCGGCGGCGATCTCCGGGATCGGCGGGGTCAGCCGCTCGAGTAGTGGATCGTCGTCGCCGGCAAAGCACGGCAGCACACCCTTCCCGCTTCCGGCGCGCACCGCCGCGAGCTGCATCGTCGTTCCCGACGCGCGCAGCACGACCGCCCCGCCGTTCTTGTCGATCTGCTGCTGCACCCAGCGCGCGGTCGCGTAATGCGATTGCTCCTCGGTATAGGTGACCCAGGCGTCACTGCCGGAGCCGCGACGACGGTAGACGGCGCAACCGAACGTGCCGACCTTGGCGACGTAGAGATCGCCGCTCTCCGGCGGGTGGTGGCGGACCGCGAGGTCCGCCTCGCGACGCGCGAGGTTCGCGGTCTGTCGCGACTCCACCAGCTCCAGCGTGATCCCCGCCGGGAGCGCGGTCGGTCCCGCGTCGGATAGACAGCGCGCGAGAAAGCCGGCGGCCCATTCGCCGACCGAGACGCGCACGGTCCCGCTCAACTCCGGAGACGCCGCCGCGCGCCGCCGCTCCAGCATCAGCGCCGCCCGCTCGACGCTCTCGGCAGCCGGCACGAGCTGCTCGCCAGCGGCGTTCAGGCGCAGCCCCTCCGGCAGACGATCGAACAAGGTTGGGCCGCCAAATGTC
>DATMLO010000110.1:0-20148 GCA_035570495.1 Allostellaceae bacterium
GTGATCCTTTTGGGTGGCGTGTGCTGGATCGGCGCGCATGAGCTCGATCCGCGGGCGCCGCTCGCCTCCAGCGTGAAGCCGCTGCGCATCGATGTCGTCTCGCTCGACTGGAAATGGCTGTTCATCTATCCCGACCAGCGCATCGCCACGGTCAACCAGCTTGTCATCCCCGCCGGCACGCCGGTGAGTTTCCGCCTGACCTCGGCGACCGTGATGAACGCGTTCTTTGTGCCGCAGCTCGGCAGCCAGATCTACACGATGGCCGGCATGGCGACGAGCCTCAACCTGCTCGCCGACAAGCCTGGCGAGTACCCGGGCTTGTCGACAAATTTCAGCGGCGACGGTTTTGCCGACATGCGGTTTATCGCCACCGCCGTGCCGCAAGGCGATTTCGCCGGCTGGGTCGCCAAGGTGCAAGGCCAGGGTTCGGCGCTTGACGACGCCGGCTACGCGCAATTAACCAAGCCGAGCAGCGCCGTCCCGCCGTCGACCTATCGCGCGGTCGACCCGAACCTGTTCGGGCGCATCGTCGACCAGACCGCGCTCGATCCCGACAAGGCGCGCGCCGGCAACGCCTGGTGCCCGCCGGCCAAAGAACCGGCGGGAGGCTGACATGCTGGGCAGGCTGACCTGGGACGCCATCCCTTTCAACGAGCCGATCCCGCTCGTCACCTCGATCGTGATCATTCTCGGCGCGCTCGGCGTGCTGGCGATCATCACCCTGAAAGGATGGTGGCCGTATCTGTGGCGCGAGTGGTTGACCAGCGTCGATCACAAGCGGATCGGTGTGATGTACGTGTTTCTCGGGCTCGTCATGCTGCTGCGCGGCTTTGCCGACGCGATCATGATGCGCTCGCAGCAGGCCCTCGCCGTCGGCGGCGCGCAGGGTTATCTGCCGCCCGAACATTACGACCAGATCTTCTCGGCGCACGGCACGATCATGATCTTTTTCGTGGCGATGCCGCTGATTGTCGGGATGATGAATTTTATCGTGCCGCTGCAGCTTGGTGCGCGCGACGTCGCCTTTCCGGTGCTCAATTCGGTGAGCTTCTGGCTCACCGCGTCGGCCGCGCTGCTGATCAACTTGTCGCTGTTCGTCGGGAATTTCGCGCGTACCGGCTGGATGAATTACCCGCCGCTCTCAGAGCTTGCGTTCTCGCCTGATGTCGGCGTCGATTATTATCTGTGGTCGCTGCAGATATCGGGCATCGGCACCCTGATGGCCGGTGTCAATATGGTGGCGACCATCCTCAAACTGCGCGCGCCGGGGATGGGCTATTTCCGGATGCCGGTGTTCTGCTGGACCTCGCTGGCGGCGAGCATGCTGATTATTGCCGCGTTCCCGATCCTCACCGCGACCTTTGTGATGCAGCTGCTCGACCGCTACGTCGGCATGCATTTCTTCACGAATGACGCCGGCGGCAGCGCGATGATGTACGTCAACCTGTTCTGGTTGTGGGGCCACCCCGAGGTCTACATCCTCGTCCTGCCGGCCTTCGGCGTCTATTCCGAGGTTATCGCGACCTTTTCCGGCAAGCCGCTTTTCGGTTACCGCTCGATGGTGCTGGCGACGCTGGCGATCTGCGTCCTCTCTTTCATGGTGTGGTTGCACCACTTCTTCACGATGGGGGCGGGCGCCGACGTCAACGCCTTTTTCGGGATCATGTCGACCATCATCGCCGTGCCGACCGGCGTTAAAATCTTCAACTGGCTGTTCACGATGTTTCAGGGCAGTGTCCGCTTCAACACGGCGGTGCTGTTTTCGATCGGCTTTATGGTCACCTTTGTGATCGGCGGGCTGACGGGCGTGTTGCTGGCGGTGCCACCGGTCGATTTCATCGTGCACAACACCGTCTTCCAGGTCGCGCATTTCCACAACGTCATCATCGGCGGCGTCTTGTTTGGCATGTTCGCCGCCTACAATTATTGGTTCCCCAAGGCGTTCGGCTTCACGCTGCACGACGGCTGGGGCAAGGCCAGCTTCTGGTGCTGGCTCGTCGGCTTCTACCTCGCCTTCATGCCGCTTTACCTGCTCGGCATGCTCGGCATGCCGCGGCGGATGCAGCACATCCCCGACCCGAACTGGCAGCCGCTGCTGCTGGTGGCGGAGCTCGGCGCAATCGTCATCCTCTGCGGCATTCTGTGCGTGATCGTGCAGCTCTTTGTCAGCATCCGCACCCGCGACCAGCGGCGCGACCTGACCGGCGATCCGTGGGATGGGCGGACCTTGGAATGGGCGACGACGTCGCCGCCGCCGGCCTACAATTTCGCGGTGCTGCCCGAGATCGAGGGGCTCGACGCGTTCTGCGCGATGAAGCGGGCAGGGCGCCCCGCGGCGCCGTCCGCTTACGAGGCGATCGAGGTCCCGCGCAACAGCCCCACCGGCTTCATGATGGCCTTTTTTGCGTCGGTGATCGGCTTCGCGGCGATCTGGCATATATGGTGGCTGGTGATCCTCGGCTTGCTGGCGGTCGCCGTCATCGCCGCGGTCTTTGGCTGGAGCGAAGACCGCGAGCACGAGATCCACGCCGAGGAACTGGCCCGCATGGAAAGCGCCCGGGCTGGCGCGGAACGGATCGCGTGACCGTGACGGCGATCGACGCGGCCCCGCTCCCGCCCGAGGCGCTGAATCCCGGCCCAGCGCCGACGCGCACCGTCGTCGCCTACGGGTTTTGGATTTTCCTGCTCAGCGACATCATCATGTTTTCGGGGCTGTTCGCGGCCTACGCGGTGCTTTGGCAGCACACCGCGGGCGGCCCGACCGGACGCGAGCTCTTCGATCTTCCCAATGTCTTTATCGAGACGGCGTGCCTGCTGCTGTCGAGCTATACCTGCGGGCTCGCGGCGCTATCCGCCGAGCACCGGCAGGCCGGGCGCTTTTATCTCCTCGAAGCGATGACGTTCGTGCTCGGCGCGGCGTTTCTGTTTATCGAGTTCTCGGAATTCGCCGGCATGGTCGCCAAGGGCGCGGGGCCGTCGCGCAGCGCCTTTCTATCGGCGTTTTTCACCCTGGTCGGCATGCATGGCGCGCACGTTACCAGCGGGCTGTTGTTGCTCCTCTACATGGTGGCCCAGGTCGCCGCCAAGGGGTTCAGACCGCATGTGCTGCGGCGGCTGCTGTGCTTTAGCCTATTCTGGCACGCCCTCGACATCATCTGGGTCGGCGTCTTCACCTTGGTCTATTTGATCGGAGCCCGCTGATGTCCGTCGCTGGCCGCCCGCTCCCCGAGCGTATTCCCGCCGAGCGTACGCCGGGCGTCGAGGTCGAGGAATCCCGCGCCGGTGTCGTGTCGTACACGGTCGGGTTCGGCTTCGCCGTTATCCTTACGGTCATGTCGTTCGTCGTGGCTCAGACCGACCTACTGTGGGCGCCCGGGATCGCGGTCGGACTGGTTGTCCTCGCTTTTGCGCAGATCGGCGTCCACCTGGTCTTTTTCCTGCACATGGGTACCGGTAGCGACAACACGAACAACATCCTGGCGCTGACCTACGGGGTGTGGATCGTCTTCCTCGTCCTGACCGGCTCGTGCTGGATCATGGTCAATCTCAGCGCCAATATGCTGTAGCCGGCCGCGCGCTGGCTCTTGACACGGCGTCGCCGATTGCCGCCCATCGCTGGCGGCAGCCACGGAGCGGCGACGTTTGGCAACCCTCTCTCTACGCGGCCTCAGCAAGCAGTTCGGCGCGGTTGAGGCGATCGCCGGCATCGATCTCGACGTGGTCGAGCACGAATTTGTCGTGCTGGTCGGCCCGTCGGGCTGCGGTAAGAGCACCATTCTGCGGATGATCGCCGGTCTCGAGATGCCGAGCGGCGGCGAGATCACGATCGACGGCGTCGTCGTCAACGAGCGCGAGCCGAAGGATCGAGACGTGGCGATGGTCTTTCAGGACTATGCGCTCTACCCGCATATGACGGTCGCTCAGAATATGGGCTTCGCGCTCAAATATCGCGGTTTCGACCGAGCCGAAATCGACCGTCGCGTCACCGCGACGGCACGGCTGCTCGAGATCGAGCCGCTGCTGTCGCGCACGCCGCGCCAGCTTTCCGGCGGCCAGCGGCAGCGCGTTGCGATGGGTCGCGCGATCGTCCGCGACCCCAAGCTGTTCCTGTTCGACGAACCGCTTTCGAACCTCGACGCGAAGCTTCGCGTGCAGATGCGCACCGAGCTGAAAAAGCTGCGCACGAGGGTGCCGACGACGACAGTCTATGTCACGCACGACCAGGTCGAGGCGATGACCCTCGCCGACCGGGTCGTGGTGATGAATGCCGGGCGCATCGAGCAGGTCGGCACGCCGGAGGAAGTCTACGAAACCCCGGCATCCGCCTTTGTCGCGACATTCATGGGCGCGCCGGCGATGAACCTGCTGCCAGCGCGGCTCGCGGCGGGCGAGTTGATCCTCGACGACGGGACGGCTCTGCCCTGGTTGGCCGGCGGCGAGGGGCCGGTTTGGTGCGGTGTGCGCCCGGAAGATCTCGCATGGGTGCCGGCCGATGCGGCGGCGGATGGCGCCTGCCTGCGCGGTGACGCGCTCTCGGTCGAGCCGCTCGGGCCCGACACGTTGGTAACCGTCGCGGTTGCCGGCGCCGAGCTCGCCTGCCGCCTGCCGCCGCGCAGCGTGCGGCAGGTCGGCGAGCCGGTGACGCTGCGGCTCGACCCGGCGCGGCTTCACCTGTTCGACCGTGCAACCGGCCGCCGTCTGTAATAGAAAGCCGGGAAACAAAGGGGGAGGAAAATCATGAAGCGGCGCACGTTTCTTGCCGCGGCCGCATCGACTGCCTTGGCTCGGCCGGCGATCGCCCAATCCAGCAAGAAGCTGACCTTTCTATCGTGGAACATCGTCGATCAAGCCGACATGTTCAAACGCTGGTTCGCCGCCTTCCAGACCGAACATCCGGGCGTCGAGATCGAATGGCTCGACAAAAAGGGGCCCGATGTGCCGCCCTTCTACCAGACGCAGCTGGCCGCCGGGTCGCCACCCGACGTCATCGACCTGCAAGGTGGGATTGGGGTCGAATACGCCGCACAGGGCGCGCTTCTCGATCTCACGCCTTATCTCGCCGCCAAGCCCGAGGTCAAAGCCCGGTTCAACCCCGACTATCTCAACAACTGGGTCTGGGAGGGCAAGAACTGGCTGGTCCCGTTCTACGTCGCCAAGACGCTGCTGTTCTACAACAAGACGCTATTTCAGAAGGCCGGGCTGCCGGGGCCGGCGGCGAGCTTTGACGATCTGATGGCCTATGCCGGCAAGATCGGCGCCGGCGGCGACGATCAGACCGGGTTCCTGACGCTCAATTTCGATTGGCTCTATTGGGCGCTGTTCCGCATGAACGGCATCGAACTCTTGTCGCCCGATATGCAGAAAGCCGAGTTCGATACCGCGAAGATGGCGGACGTCGTCGACCAGCTCGCCAAGGGCACGGCCGGCACGGCGATCAACAAGATCTCGTGGACCGGCCGCTGGGTCGAGCCGCTCGGCGCATTCGCCTCGGGCAAGGTCGGCATGCTCAATGCCCATTCCTCCGCCTATTTCTTTCTTAAGGGGCAGGGCGCCTGGATCAACCAGGACACGCTCGGTATTGGCGAGCTCCCCGGGGATTGGTCGGTGCCGAGCCTGCACGGTTATGGCATTTCCAAGGGCGCGAAGGACCCCGATCTCGCCTGGGCTTTTGTCGAATTCTGCACCGCGCAGAAACAGGCGCAGGAGATGGCCGACAGCCGCCGCATCCTCACCGCCTATACCGAGGTCGACAAAAACCTCCTCGCCCGCCTCGAAAAGGACGAGCCGCTCGCCCACGCGGTGATCCAGACCCAGGTCGAGCATACCGACAAGCTTTGCGGCAACTGGCCGTTGGCCAGTGACAGCCGGGTCAAGGATGCGTTCTACCCGGCGCTGCAGAACGCGCTTCTCGGCCGCAGCGACGCGAAAAGCGCGCTCGACGAGGCGAGCCGCAAGGTCGCGCGCGAGCTGCGTCGCGCGTGACCCGCGCGCTTGCTTGGCTGCACACCCGCAACGCGCGGCAGGCGGCGCTCGTCGCCTGTTTCCTCACGCCGTCGCTGCTGATCTTTTTGCTCTACCGGGTGTTGCCGCTGGCCTGGAATGTCGTGCTGTCGTTTCAGGCCTGGTCGCCGCTGCATCCGCCGGTCTGGATCGGCTGGGACAATTACGACGAGATGCTGCATGACGACGATGTCGTCTGGCAGGCGCTGTATAACACCCTCATTTTCATGGCCTCGCAGGGCATCGGCGTTGTCATCGCGCTCGGTATCGCGCTGCTCGTCAATAGCGACCTGAAGGGTGCCTCGGTCTATCGGACGATCGTTTTCCTATCTTATCCGCTGATGACCGTCGCCGTCGCGATCATCTGGCGCTGGATGTACAACGAGCGTGGCGGGCTCATCGACTTTGTGCTGCGCCGTCTCGGCGTCATCGACAAGCCAGTCGCATTTCTCGACTCGTTCGGCTGGGCGCTGCCCAGCACGATCGTCGCCAATACCTGGCAGGTTCTCGGCTTTTTCATGATCGTGCTGCTGACGGGGCTGCAAAGCATCCCGCCGCATCTCTACGAGGCGGCGCGGGTCGACGGCGCGCCGGGATGGGCGCGGCTCTTGCGCATCACCTTGCCGATGCTGCGGCCGTCCTTATTCCTCTGCGCGGTGATCGGCATCCTCAATTCGTTCGCGGCGTTCGATCTCGTCTATGTCATGACCAATGGCGGCCCCGGCCACGCGACCGAGCTCCTCATCACCTACATCTACAAAGAGGCGTTCAACCAGTCGCGCTTCGATTACGCCGCGGCGTTGACGGTGGCGCAGTTTGCGCTGTTGCTGTTCCTCGCCTGGCTGGCGCATCGCGCGGCGGGCGGCAATGCCGGGGCGCTCGAATGACTCGGCGCGCGCGGATCCTTCTGGCGCTGCGGCACGCGCTTCTGGTCGCGATCGCCATCGCGATGCTGACCCCGTTCTACTGGGTGCTGAAGACCGCGCTTACCGGCGAGAACATATATGCCTACCCGCCGAGCCTCCTGCCGGTGAACCCGCATTTCTATAATTTTGTCGATGTCTGGTACCTGATCCCGTTCCCGCGCTACTTGCTCAACAGCGTCGTCGTTTCGCTGCTCGCGGTGGCCGGCAATCTGGTGCTCAATTCGATCGCCGCCTATGCCTTGACCCTGCCGTTTCGCGGCCGCCGGGCGGTGCTGTTGCTGTTGCTGTCGTGCACGCTGGTGCCGTTTCAGGCGACGATCATTCCCGCCTATCTGATCACCGCGCGGCTCGGCTTGCTCAACAGCTACCTGGGGCTCGCCCTGCCGCTGATGTCGACAATCGTCTGCATCTTCATCTTCAAGGCCGCGTTCGAGGCGGTGCCGAAATCGCTGATCGACGCCGCGCGCATCGATGGGCTCAACGATCTGCGCATCCTGTTGCGTGTGCTGCTGCCGCTGTCGACGCCGGCGATCGCGACCAATGTGGTGCTCGCGTTCATCTGGTCGTGGAATAATTTTCTGTGGCCGCTGATCATCACCCGCGACCCAAACATGCAGACCCTGCCCTTGGGGCTCGCGCGCTTTCTGTCCTACATGGAGGACACCACCGGTGCGCTCTACGCCTTTGTCTGCATGGTGCTGGCGCCGGGTCTCCTGGTGTTCTTGATGGCGCAGGCTTCGTTTATGCGCGGCCTGACCGCCGGCGCGACCAAGGGCTAGCCAGGAACCAAGATGACGCTTCGCCGCGTGCTCGCGAGCCGTTTCTTTATCGTGCCGGCGGCGATCGCGGCGGTGACGATCGGCTGGAACATCTACGTCTCGCTGCACGCGCACGGCCTCTTGTCGGGCCGCGTCATCGACGCCGCCGGGCGCCCGCTCGCCAATGCGACCGTGGTGCTCTACACGCACGACTTTGTCACCCAGGCGGAAAAAGAGCGCACCAAGACCGACGCCAGTGGCGCGTTCGCATTTACCGACAACGACTCGCACCTGATCCAGCTTCAGGCGCTCGATGGTGACCGGATGTCGGCCCGGGTGACGATCCGGCTATGGTTTCGCGCGCAGGATCGAGAACTCGCCGCGCCGCTCGTGATTGGCGCCGCCGGGTGAAAATGGTGCCCCGAGTCTGATTTGAACAGACGGCCTATCGCTTACGAAGCGATTGCTCTACCGCTGAGCTATCGGGGCGCTCCGAGAGAGGCGACTATCTAGCCGATTGTCCGGCCGACGCCAAGTCATTGGGCATCGGCAGCAGCGCGGCGGGCGCCGCGTCATCCGGGACGGCGATCGTCAGGGTGTCTGCCGCTTCGGGCTTTATCGCTCCCCAGGCGAGCGTGTCGAAGCCATGGCAGGAGCCGCACAACGCCTGCCATTCGGTGCTGTGAGTGCCGCAGCGCCGGCAGGCATATCCGGGTTCGGGCGGCGCCGCCAGCGCGCGATCAAACCACTCGCGCGCCCGGCCTTCGCCGGGATGCTCGCTCTCCTCGACCCGGGCCATCAACAGGCAGACCCGGCGCGACGGCGCATCCGGCGCGGCGGCCATCGCCCGGGTGAGGTGGCGCCTCGCCTCGCCCCAGAGCTGTGCCGCGAGCGCCGCCTCGGCGAGCGCGATCGCGCTTTCGGGCGAATCCGGGTTGTGCGCTGCGAGTTTCTCGACCCACGTCACCAGTTCGAGCGCCGGCGTCGCACCGCCGAGTTCGTTCCACAGCCGCGCGAGCTCGGGATGCGGCGTCCGTCTCCAGGCGACCTCGATCGTGCGCCGCGCGGCGCGGCGTCGATCGTCGGCGATCAGCAACCGGGCGTGGCGCGCGGCAGCGGCGGGGATGTCGGGAATGAGGTCCTTGGCGCTGGCGGCCAGCGACAGCGCGCGCCGCATGTCACCGTCTTGCTCGGCGTGCCGGCTCAGCTCGAACAGGACAGCGCCGCGGTGATGCTCGGCGGGTGCGTGCGGCAGCAGATGGCGGTTGGCGCCCTGGGCCAGCGTGCGGCGCGCTTCCTCCCAGCGGCCGGTGCGGGTCTGCAGCGCCAGCAGCGTCTCGAACACCCACCCGGCGTGCGGTCGCAGCGCGCGGGCGCGCTCGGCGAGCCGCAGCGCGTCCTCGCCATCGCCGGCGCGCAGGGCTTGCCCGATCAGCCCGCGCAGGCCGAGCAGCTGCGCGTCCTTTGTGTCGAGCAGCGCGGTGTAGCGCAGCCGCGCCGTATCCTCGTCGCCGTCGAGCTGCGCCGCCTGGGCGGACAGCATCAGCGTCATCGGCGTCGCGCCGAGCAGCGTTTCGGCGCGCGTGGACTGGCGTCGCGCCGCCGCGCCGTCGCCGGCGGCGAGCGCGAGCATGCCGCGGGTCAGCGCCTGCTCGCCGAGCCGCCGCCTGCGCTCGCGGCGGTTGCGGCGAAATCGTCCGGGCAGCCGCACCGCCGTCGCAAAGAGCGAGAAGAGGAGCCAGATCACCAGCGCCAGCATCGCGGAGGCGGCGATCAGCACGCCTACTGAGGTGTCGATCTCCCAGCCCTGCCAAGTGATGTCGACTGCGCCCGGATAGTCGGCGATTGTCGCCGCGGCGACGATCAGCACCCCAAGCGCGATCAGCGCGATAAGCCGCCGCATCAGCCGCCCTGTTCGGCGAGCGGCGGCGCGGCGGCGCCGAGCGCCGTGGTCAGCGCCGCCTGCACCTGGCGCAGCGCGGTCTCGGCCGCGAGCCGCGCCTGGGCCATCTTGAGCCAGGGCGCGGCAGCCGTCTTGCTGGCGCCATCGAGCTTGTCGAGCGCCGCGATCGCCCCGGCGAGATCGCCGCTTGCCAAGTCGCTTTGCGCGTCGCCGACCGCCGCCTCGGCCGGGTTGCGCTCATCGCCCTCGATGCGGCGGATCGTCACCAGCGAGCGCAGCCGCGCCACGACCTGCGATTTCCAGCCGGGCTTGGGCGGCGGGTGCGCGGTGGCGATTTGTGGCGCGAGCTGGCGCAGCCGTTCGATCAGCGCGGCACGGCTCGCCACGCCGCTCTGCGCCGGCTCGGCGAGCGGCGCCGCGGCCGCCGCGATGTCGGGGTGCTCGCGCGACAGCGCGGCCAGCGCCTGGTATTCGGCGTCGAACGGCCGGCCGGTCTCGACGGCGTCGCGGATCTGCAGCAACACTAGCGCCAGCGCGGTGGTCTTTGGGTTGGTCGCCTGTTGTTGCTGTTCGGCCTTGTCGAGCGCGGTGATCTTCTGGCCGAGATCAGCGGTGGTCTTGTCGAGCGCCGCGAGCTGTTGCTGCACGCCGGAGAGATCGGGCGCCGGCCTCCCCTCAAGCGCCGCGACACGCTGCTGCAAGCCAGACTGATCGGGCGCGGGTTTCGCCTCGAGCGCCGCGATGCGCTGAGAGAGCTGCTGCACGGTCGTCGCGTTGCGGCTGGCTTCGGTGGCCGTTGGGTTTGGTGACGCTGGCTGCGGCTTCTCCGCCGCCGCCCCCCAAGGCAGCAAGCGCATGAGCGAGGGCGCCCAGAACGGCGTCGCGGCGAGCGCGCCGACCACGACGATGACTGCGGCCGCGGCGGCAAGCGTGCTGCCGAGCCGCCGCGACGATGGCGCGGGTGAAATCGGGGCGGACTCCGGGTCGTCCGCTTCGGGCTCGCTCATGCGACCTGACCGGCGAGTTCGTCGACCGCGGCGAGCAGCGCCGCCTGCGTCGGCGCGTCCGCGACGATGCGGCGGCGGAACGGCAGATGGGCGAGTTCGGCGTCGGCGGCCTCGCTGATCGAGATCGCGGTCGTTGCCATCAGGCCCGCATCCACTTTCGCCGCGCGCGCCAGGGCGACAAAGACGTGCGCCGTACGCGGCGAAAAAAACAGCGCCAGATCGAGCTTGCCATCGGCGATCAGCGCCGCCGCCTCCGCGGTCAGCGCGTCGGCGGCGTGCGCCTCGTAGAGCACGGCGCGCTCGACGCTAAACCCGGCAGAGCCGAGCGCACCGGCAAGATCGCCGGCGACCGCGCTGCCGGCGACGTGCACCAATTTGCCTTCCGTCGGCCGCAAGCGCTGGGTGACCAGCCGCGCCAAATCGCCGACATCGCCGCCAGCGCTCTCCACCCGCAGGAAGCCCTCTTCCCGCGCCGCCCGCGCGGTCGCGTCGCCGACAGCGAAGACCGGCAGGCCGCGCTCACCACTCGCTCGCGCCAGGGTGCGCGCACCGTTGGCGCTGGTGCACAGGATCGCCTGCGCCTCGCCGAAATCAGGCAACCCCTCACCGGTCCCGGCGATCTCGATCAGCGGTTCGATCACCGCCTCGATGCCGCGCACGGCGAGTAGTGCCGCGAGGCTTTCGGCTTCGGCGCGAGGGCGGGTCACGAGGGCGCGCATCATGCGCCTTCATCGCTTAATCCTGGCGAGGTGACAAGCTCGCCGCTCGTTGTGAAACGGGTCATACTGCTTGAAACCCCCACGGGACCTATACGGGAGCCCGCCGCGCCATGCCCTTGACCCGCGATCTCGGCGGCTTTGTCGCCGACCTGTCGTTCCAGCAATTGCCGCGAGAGGCGATCGATGTCGCCCGCATTGGGTTTATCGACACGATCGCGACGATGATCGCCGGCTCGCGCGACGAGGCGCCGCAGCTTCTCAAAACGGCGCTCAGCCCGCCGCCCGGTAAGGCGACGCTCTACTTCACCGGCGAGACCGCGCCGGCGCCCGAGGCGGCCTGGATCAACGGCACCGCGGCGCATGCGCTCGATTACGACGATGTCGCGGTGCGCGGCCATCCCTCGACCGTCCTGGTGCCGGCGATCCTCGCCGAGGCCGAGGAGCTGGGCGCCGCGGGAAGCGAGATGCTTGCCGCCTATGTCGCCGGCTATGAGGTGTGGGCCGAGCTGTCGTGGCGCGACCCGCATGATCAGCGCCCCAAAGGCTGGCACCCGACCGGGATTTTCGGTTCGATCGCCGCGGCCGGCGCCTGCGCCAGGCTGCGTGGCCTCGACGCCGGGCAGACCGCGATGGCCCTGGCGCTGGCGGCGTCGCAGGCCGGCGGGCTGATGGCCAATTTCGGCACGATGACCAAACCCTTCCACGCCGGCCGCGCGGCGCATGCCGGGCTTGTCTCGGCGCGCATGGCGGAAGCCGGGTTCACCGCATCGGCCGACGCGCTGGAGCACCCGTCGGGCTTCCTCACCGCCGTCTCGCCAAAAGGCGAAGCCGACCGCGAGACACCGGCCGCGCTCGGCAACCCGTGGCACATCGTCAAGAACCGGCTCAGCATCAAGAAATACCCGGCCTGCTACGCGGTGCACCGCTCGCTCGACGGCATCCTCGACCTGCTGAAAAAACGGCCGCTCAAGCCCGAGGAAATCGCCGGCATCACCGCCGAAATCAGCGACACGCGTGCGATGATCCTGCGCAACCATCAGCCGCAGACCGGGCTCGAAGGCAAGTTCAGCATGGAATTCGCGATGGCCGCCTCGGTCATCGCCAACCGCGCGACGCTCACCGAATACACCGACGATTTTGTCCGCCGCCCCGATGTGCAGGAATTGATGCGCAAGGTCGCGGTCGCGACCAATCAGAATTACGACCCCGAGGTCTCGGGTGCGGCGGTCTACGACCAGGTACGCATCGAGCTCGTCAGCGGCGAAATGCTCGAAAGCGCGCAAGTGCGCCGCGCGCGCGGCGCCGCGGAATTGCCGTTATCCGATGATGAGCTGTTCGTGAAGTTTGGCACCTGCCTCGAGGCCGGCCGCGCCGCGATCGCGCCCGAGCTGCTGTTCGACCGGTTGCAAAATCTCGAGCGCCTCTCGGCGCGCGAGCTGACCGCGATAGGATAAAGATGCGGCACTGGCTGCTCGCATCGGTTCTGTTGGTCGCTTCGCTGGCCCGGCGCTCGCCGATGAACCGACAGTGCTGCACCTGACGCAGACGGCGGAAAAAAAGCTGACCCGCGACGTGCTCCATGTCGAGCTCCGCGCCGAAAAGACCGGCTCGGACGCGCAGACAGTGCAGTCGGCGATCAACCAGCTGATGGCGAAGGCGCTCGACCAGGCGCATCAGGCGCAGGGCATCGAAGTTGAGACCGGCTCCTACTCGGTCAACCACATCGAGACGCAATCCGAGTGGTCGGGTTTTCAGTCGCTCTATCTGAGCGGCGGCGACGCGGCGGTGGTGCTGAAACTGGTGGGCACGCTGCAGGGCGAAGGGCTTGTCATGTCGACGATGGGCTACGAGGCGTCGCCCAAGGTGGTGAAGAGTGCCGAGGACGCGCTGACGGTTGAGGCGCTGTCGGCGCTCGATAAGCGCGCGGCTGCGGTCGCGCAGCAGATGCACCTTTCGCTACTCGGCTACCGCGACATCACCGTCGGCAACGCGACGACCCAAGGTGCGCAGATGATGCGCTTCGGTGCGATGGCAGCGGACGCGGTGGCAGGAATGCCTTCGCCCGTCGCGGCCGCTGGCCAAGCGATGATCAGTGTAACGGTCAACGCCGACATCCTGCTCGGTGCGAAGCAGCCGTGACCCTGCCCGAGCCCAGGTTGCTCGTCATTTCCGACCGCAGCCAGGCACGACGGCCACTCACAGAAATCGCCGCAGCGGCCTTCGCCGGCGGCTGCCGCTGGTTCAGCCTTAGGGAAAAGGATTTGCCGGCCGACGCGCGGCGCGGGCTGCTTGCTGAGCTGGTGGCGCTGGCTCGGCCCTATGGCGCGAGCGTCATCGCGCATGACGATGTCGACGCGGTCATCGCGACCGGCGCCGCCGGGGTGCATTTGCCCGGCGGCAGCGACCCGCTTGCGGCGCGCGCCCTTCTGCCGAATGGCCTGATCGGTGTCTCGGCCCACACGCCTGCCGAAGCTGCCGCCATGATTGCCGCAGGCGCGGACTACGTGACGATCAGCCCGATCTTTCTCACCGACAGCAAGCCCGGCTACGGCCCCGCTTTGGGCCTCGACGGTCTCGCGAGGGCGGCAGCCACGGTAAAGGGTCCGGTTCTCGCCTTGGCCGGAATCACGCCGACCAATGCCCGCGCGTGCCTCGAAGCGGGCGCCGCCGGCATCGCGGTGATGGGTGAGGTGATGCGCGCCAGCGACCCGGAGGCAACCGTCCGCGCGTTGCTCGGCGCGGTGGAACGCGTCTCGCCGACTAGGTGAGTAAGGCGTCGCTTCGCGATCATGCGGGGCGTTTCGACATCGCGTCGCGGCTTTTTGCGGACGTAGCGCCAGACCCATAGCCCGAACGCCGGCAGCACGGCCGCCCACAGCCAGTTGAGGCTGCCCGGCCGGCTCTCGAACCACTCGAGCCATTCGCCGGCAGTTTTTGGCCAGCCGCTTTCGACCTCGATCTCGCGTCTGAACCTTTCCGGCATATCGAACGCGACAAGGCCGCCGATCGCCTGTTTCAACGCCGCGACAGCCGAGATCGCGACCGGCGTCGCCAGTGGTCGAGACAGAGGCGGAGGTATGGCCTGTGGAGCGATGGGCTCGGGCGAGATCGGTTGCGGCGGCCCCGTCGCGGCTACCGGCGCTTCCAGGGTTTGCGGCGCCGAGGCCGTCGCGACGGCGGGCGCTGGGATCGGGTTCGGCTGCTGCGCGTGGTGGGCTTGCCGCGTGGGCAGTCTGGCCGCGCCGACCGCCGGTTTGGCGAAAACCGCCATGGAAACAGGTGCCGAGACTGGAGCTACGTGCTGCTCGGTCGATGGCCGCTGCGCGGTGGCGTTTGTCGCGAGATTACCCGCGATTGGCGCCATGACGATGCTTGGCGCGCAACCGGCAAGAACGACGATCAATGCCAACGGGTAAAGCAGACGATGCACTGCGTACTCCCGTGTCACGGGAATGTAATGGTGCCTTCTTCGCGAGTCGAGCACTCGCGGAGCGGGGGAAAAGCGGGCGCGCCACTTCCTCCGCGTCGCCCACGGCAAAAATCTCTCCGCCTCCCCGGCGGCGGCGTGCTCAAATCACCGCAAGACAGAAAAAGCGAGGCAGCGATGGATGCGGACTACATCGTGATCGGCGCCGGGTCGGCGGGCTGCGTTGTCGCCAGTCGCTTGTCGGAGGACGGATCGAAAGTGGTGCTCCTCGAGGCGGGCCCGCGCGACACAAATATGTGGATCCATATCCCGGCCGGCGTGCTGAAGGTGCTCAACGTGCCGGGCATCAACTGGAATTTCACGTCCGAGGGCGAGGCCGGCACCGACGGCCGCGAGCTGCAATGGCCGCGCGGCAAGGTGCTTGGCGGCACCAGCTCGATCAACGGCATGCTTTACGTCCGCGGCAACCCGATGGATTACGACAATTGGGCGCAGATGGGCTGTCGCGGCTGGAGCTACGACGAGGTGCTGCCCTTCTTCAAGAAGTCCGAGACCTATCGCGGCGCGGGTGACCCGGAATTCCGCAGCAAGGGTGGACCGCTGATCGTCGAGGATTACCGCACGATCCTGCCGCTGACCCACGCCTATGTAGAGGCCGCGCAGCAGGCCGGCTTCCCGTTCACCCCCGATTACAACGGTAAGAGCCAAGAAGGCGTCGCCTACTCGCAGATGACACGGCGCGGCAAGTGGCGCGGCTCGACCGCGCAGACCTTTCTGCGCGAGGCGCGCGGTCGAAGCAATTTGCGCGTCGAGACCGACGCCACCGTCACCAAGCTGCTGTTTGACGGCAAGACCTGCACCGGCGTTGCGTTTCGTCAGCGCGGCGCCGACCGTCAGCTCATCGCCGGGCGCGAGGTGATCCTCTGCGGCGGCGCGATCAACTCACCGCATGTGCTGCAGATTTCCGGCGTCGGCCCGGCGGCGCATCTCGCCGCGATCGGCGTGCCGCTGGTGCACGAGCTGCCCGGGGTCGGCGCCAATCTCAACGATCATTATGTGATCCGGCTGTCGCATCGGGTGAAAAATGCGTTGTCGATCAATCAGCTGGCACGCGGCGCGCGCGCGGTCCGCGAGGCGATCAAGTTCGCCGCTGTCGGCAATGGCGCGCTGACCTTTGGCGTGACCTCGGCGATGGTGTTCTGCCGCAGTCGCGAGGGGCTCGCCGCGCCCGATCTGCAGCTTCTGTTCACGCCCGGCAGCTACGCCCAAGGCGTGTTCCGCCAGCTGGAGCGCGAGCCTGGCATGACCGTGGCGGTCTGCCCGGTGCGGCCCGACAGTCGCGGCACGATCATGACGCAGTCGCCCGACCCGTTCCAATACCCGGCGATCCGCCCGAACTATTTGTCAGCGCCCTCAGATGTCCGAGTGCTGATCGCCGGCCTCAACCACACGCGGCGCATCTTTGCGCAGCCCGCGATGGCGCCTTACAGCGTCGAGGAAACGGTGCCGGGGCCGGGGGTCGCCAGCGACGAGCAGATCGAGGCCTACGCCAAAAAAGCCGGCACCAACGTGTTCCACCCCGTCGGTACTTGCAAGATGGGCACCGACCCGATGGCGGTGGTCGACCCGCGGCTCCGGGTCATCGGCGTCAACGGCCTGCGCGTCATCGACGCGTCGGTGATGCCGTGCGTCACCACTGGCAACACCAATGCGCCGACCATCATGATCGGTGAAAAGGGCGCTGCGATGATCAAGGAAGACGCCCGCGCCCAGCCCGCGCGCGCCGCGTAGGGTTATCCCTTCAGGAAGTCGCGCACCCGCTCGATCTCGTCGAGCGCGTCAAACGCCGATCCGATCAGGATTTCGTCAAAGCCCCTCGCCTCGACTTCCTTGATGCGTCGCCGCGCCTCGTCTGGCGGGCAGATGAAATTGACCGAGGCGAGCTTCGCCAGCTCCGCCGATTCCGGCCGCTCCTGGAGGTCGACCGAGCAATTCGCCAGCACCGCGTTGGTGCCGCCCTGCTCGCGATACGTGGTCATGCCGAATTCGAGGTCTGGCAGGCTGCTATAGCGGCCCGATGGTGTCCAGCCCTGCGCCTCCTTGGCGGCATAAGTGATCCAGCGCGAGCTGCGCCAGGCGCCGATCAGATCGGCGGCCCGCCCTTGCAGCCCGGCCAGGTCGACAGCGTGCCGCCATTGACCTCTTCGCCGTTCCACACCTTGGCCATGATCTCGAGGCCCTGCCGGAAGGTGCGGAAGCGGTGGTCGTAATCGTAGCCGAGCAGCGTGAAATCATCGCGCGTCGAGCCGCTGCCGACACCGAGGATCAGACGATTATTCGACATTGCTTGAAGCGATTGTACCCGATGCGCCAGCTCGATCGGGTTGCGCAGCGGCAATTGCAGCACGCTGATGCCGATCTCGATCTTCGACGTCACCGCCGCGACCGCGGTCAGCACCTGGAGCGAGTCGAGCGTCGGTCGGCCGCGGCCCAGGCTGTCGCCGATCCATAGCCCGGGAAAGCCGCGCGCCTCGACCTGCCGCGCGAAGTCCGTGATGCGATCCATCAACCGGGGTTGCGAGTTGATCCGGATCATCGTGCTGACGCGCATACGCTTTTCCTCTTCGTTGTCATTGCGAGGCGCCAAAGGCGCCGTGGCAATCTCCCGCCGAACTTTCTCGGAAGGAGATTGCTTCGTCGCTACGCTCCTCGCAATGACGCTGGGGTCAGGTGTTCCGCCCGACCTGCTTGCCGGCGCTGGTCCCGGCGATCTTGCCGAACACCGAGCCCGACACCAGGCCCGTGCCGCCCGGATAGTTGAAATAGAACAGCCCGCCAACCAGCTCGCCGGCGGCGTAAAGCCCCGGGATCGCCTTCTCCGCGGTGTCGAGCACACGGCCATCGGTGTCGATCTTGACTCCGCCAAAGGTGAAGGTGACGCCGCAGGTCGTGCAAAACGCCTCATAGGGCGGCTTTTCGAGCGGCATCGCCCAGTTGGTCTTGTCGATCTTGAGGCCGTGCGTCGTGCGCCCGTCCTTGACCGTCGGGTTATAAGGGATGTCGCGCTGAACGGCCGCGTTGTAATCCGCCATTGTCTTCAGAAACACCGCCTTGTTCACCGCGGCGCCGGTCTCGGCCATCTTGTCGGCCAGCTCCTCAAAGGTGTTGGCGGTGACCTTGGTCACCCGGCGGATGCGGTATTCGTCGCGCTGCAGGTGAACGACCTGCTGATCGAAAATCTGCCAGGCGAACTGGTGCGGCTGGTTCAAAATCTCGCGGCCGTATTTCGCGTAGGTGTAGTTGCGGAAATCGGCGCCCTCGTCGCAAAACCGCTCGCCATCGGCGTTGACCATGATCGCGAACGGGTAGGAGTGCTTTTGGAAATTGTCGCCGACCGACAAATCGCCAAATTCCGGCGCGCCGTAATCCCAGCCGACCGCGTGGCAGCCCGACCAGTTGCCGTAGGGCATCGCGCCGATTTCCAGCGCCATCTTGATGCCGCCGCCGGTGTTGAACTTGGTGCCGCGCACCTTGGCCAAATCCCAGCCCGGACCGAGATAGCGCGTGCGCATCTCGGCATTGGCCTCAAACCCGCCGCAGGCCAGCACCACCGCCTTGCAGCGCACCTCGGTGGTCTTGCCCTCGAGATTGATGACGACGCCGTGCACGCCGTCATCGTCGGCGATCAGCTTTTCGCCGCGCGCCTCATAGGCCACGTCGATGCCGTATTTCTCGGCGGAATTGAACAGGCCCTCGACCAGCCCCGGCCCGCCGCCCCAGGCTTCGAGCGCCAGCCCGCCCCAGAACACGAACTTGCCGTCATGCTTGAAGGCCTGGCGCGAATACATCGGCGCGAAGCGGATGCCCTTGCCGCGCATCCACAACAACGTCTCCTGGCTCTTGGTGATCAGCAGCTCGGCCATGTCGGGGTTCGAGCGGTAATCGGTCAGCCGGCCGAGATCGTCGTAATACTTGTCCTGCGTGTAGGTGCCGAAATCGCTGGTCGCCAGCTCGGTCTCCGACAGGTCGCAGAGCTTCAACAGGTCGTCGACGCCGTTATAGACAAAGCGCAGCGCGCCCGCGGTGTAGCGGCTGTTGCCGCCGCGCTCGTCAAACGGCGCCGCCTCCAGCACCAGCACCCGCGCCCCGTTCTCCTGCGCCGCCAAGGCCGCGCACATCCCGGCATTCCCCGCGCCGACCACGACGACATCGTATTCGCCCGAAATCATCCCGCTTCCTCCATCCGGCACGGGGCCGACAAGGCCCGCCGATTCGCTGAAGCGAGGAGTAGCGCGCGGGAGGCGATAAGGGCAAGGGCCGCGGCGCTTAAGGCGGCGCAGACCGCCCACGCGTATCAAGCGGCGCGGCGCCTCTCCTCGGCCCGGCGCGCTTCGAGGGCTTCGCCCTCCGCCTCGGCCGGCGGCTCGTCGCGCTGGCGCTCTCGCGGCGGCCCCATCAGCGCCGGCTGGAACAGCACGGCGGCGGCGAGCGTGCAAAAGAGGGCCAGCGCCATCAGCCGTCCCATGCTCGACATGCCGGGCTGGCTCGATAGCCACAGGCTGCCAAACGCGGTCGCCGTGGTCAGCGCGCTGAAGAACACCGCGCGGGTCAGCGTCGATTGCAGCAGATGGGTATGCCCGGTCCGCCAGGCCATCACGTAGTAGATCTTGAACGCGATCCCGACCCCGAGGAGCAGCGGGAAGGCGATCACATTGGCGAAATTGAGCGACTGGCCCAACAGCACCATCAGCTCCATCGTCACCGCGCCGGCGACAAGCAGCGGCACCAGGGTCAGCAGCACATCGCCAAACCGGCGCAGCGCGATCCACAGCATCGCGGCGATCGCGATGATCGCGACGATCCCCGCCTCGATAAAGGCGCGCACCACGACCCGCTCGGATTGGTAAAGCTCCACCGGGCTTCCCGCCGCGTCTGGCGCGACCGTCAGCACCGCCTTGGCAAAGCGCTGCATCGCCGCACTGTCGTTGGTGTCGCCCTTCGGCAAAACCTCGATCCGGGCTTGGCCGTCCTGTGTCACCCAGTCGCGCGCCAGATCGGGCGGCAGCGAGGCCGCCGTCACCTGCTCGGGGTGCAACATCGCGCGCAGGAAATCGAGATCACGGCCAAGCGGCAAGCTCACCGCGTCGCTCACGCGCTGGCGGGTCGCCGCATCGACGGTCGCGAGCCGGCTCAGCAGGCTGGAGAGCCGCTGCGCCGCGGCGGCATCGGTGCTGTTCCCGGTGCGGGCGAGACCGCCGACATCGTCCGCCGCCTGGTGGATCGCGGTTACCGTCTCGGCATCGCTGGGCTCGGCGACCGGCGGCCGGCTCAGCACCGGCTCGAGCGTCACGGCGGCGCCGCGGATCGCGTCGCGCTTCGCGTCCTGCTCGCCGGGGACGAGGTCGGCG
>DATMLO010000111.1:0-34380 GCA_035570495.1 Allostellaceae bacterium
CGGCGGGCCTGAATTTCCGCGATGTCATGGCGGCAAGCGGGATGCTGCCGGAGGACGTGCTGCTCGATGGGTTTGCCGGGACGTCGCTTGGCCTCGAATGCGCCGGCGTCGTCAGCGCGGTCGGCGCTGGCGTTGAGACACTCGCGATCGGCGATCGGGTCGTCGGGTTTGCTCCCGCGGCGCTGACGAGCCGGGCCGTAACTCGCGCCGACGCCGTGACGGCGATGCCGCCGCATATGATTTTCGCCGCCGCGGCGACATTGCCGGTGGCCTTCGTCACCGCGCGCTACGCGCTCCTGATCCTCGCGCGCCTGCAGCCGGGCGAGACTGTGCTCATTCATGCCGCGTCGGGCGGGGTCGGCCTCGCGGCGATCCAGACCGCCACGGTATGTGGCGCGACTGTCATCGCCACGGCCGGGTCGGCGACCAAACGCGCCTTTCTGCGCGCGGTTGGGGCCGATCATGTCTGCGACTCGCGTGAGCTGCGCTTTGTCTCGGCGGTACGCCAGGCGACCGGCGGTGCGGGGGTCGATGTCGTGCTCAACTCGCTCTCCGGGGCTGCGATGGAAGCGAGCCTGGAGCTGCTCAAACCGTTCGGCCGCTTTGTCGAGCTCGGCAAGCGCGATTTCGCCGAAAATCGAACGTTTCGATCCCGGCTTTTGCGGCAGAACATTGCGTATTTCGCGGTCGATGTGGATCAGCTACCTGCGCGCCGTCCGGCGCTCGCCAAGGTGCTGCTCGACGAGGTCGCTGCCGCGCTCGCCGCAGGCGAGATTAGGCCGCTCGCGCATCGCTGTCTGACCTTCGCCGAGACCGGCGATGCTTTTCGCCTGATGCAGGCGGCACAGCATATCGGCAAGCTCGTGCTGCTGCCGGACCGCCACGCGGGTATCGCCATCTCGTGCCCGCCCGATTTTGTGCTTCGCCGCGACGCCGCTTATGTCGTGACCGGCGGGCTCGGCGGGTTTGGTTTTGCCGCAGCCCGATGGCTCGCCGAGCGCGGCGCCGGTCATCTTGCGCTTGTCGGCCGGCGCGGCGCAGACACGCCCGGCGCGGCGGCGCGCATAGCCGAGCTTGAAGCCTCGGGTGCGGTGGTCAGCATTCATGCCGCGGATGTCGCCCACTCCGATATGCTCGCCGACGCGCTCGACGCGCTGCGACGCCAGGGACTGCCGATCCGCGGTGTCGTGCATGCCGCGGCGGAAATCGTCGACGGGACCGCCGCCACGTTGTCGCCTCACGAGATTGCTACGGCGCTCTGCGCCAAGGCCGCCGGCGCGCTGAATCTCGACCGCCTCACCCGCAACGATCCTCTCGACCTGTTCTGGCTGTTTTCGTCGGCGACAAGCTTTATTGGCGCACCGGGCCAGGGCGCTTACGTTGCCGCCAACGCGATGCTGGAGGCACTGGCGCGCCGCCGGCATGCCGAGGGCCTGCCAGCGCTCGCGATTGCCTGGGGGCCGATTACCGACATCGGAGTCCTTGCCGAGCGGCCGGCTGACCGAGACGCGTTGTCGCGTCGTCTCGGCGCGCGACCGATGAGGTCTGCCCAGGCACTTGCCGCGCTGCCAGCGATGGCGGCAGGCGGTTTGCCGGTGGTGGCGTTCGCCGACTTCGCCGGGCACGGCGCGGCATTGCCGATCTTTGCCGATCCGCTCTTCGACGAGTTGCGCGCGGCCACGGCTGACGTCGCGGCGGACGAAGCGTTGCCCGACCGGCTTGCCGGGCTCGATGCTGAGGGAAAGCGAGATCTACTGGCTTTGGTGATCGCCAACGAAGCCGCGCACATTTTGCGCTATCGCGAAGGCGGTATCGACTTGCATCGGCCGCTAGCCGAGCTCGGCATGGATTCACTCATGGCACTAGAGCTGCGCCTGGCGCTCGAAGCGCGATTGCGGATCGATATACCGCTGATGAGCCTCGCAGAAGGCGCGAGCGTAGCCGCATTGGCGGCGCGCCTTAGCGATACGATCTCACAGCCTGGGCAACGCGCGGCGGTCATCGACCTCGCCGCGCGCCACGAGACGGTGCTCGACAGGTTTGATCTCGCCGATCTCGGGGCGGATGAGTGACGATGGCAGGGCAGGGCAATCTCTTCGGGTTGTCGGCTGAGGCCAAGGCGAAGCTTATTGCGCGATTGTCGGCGCGCCCGATGCCGCCGCAGCCTGTCGTGGATCGGCTCGACCCCGCAGCGCTCGACGGTGCGCGCGAGATCGACATGGTCGCGGCGGCCGCGGAGCATCTCGGCATCGCCGATCCGTTTTTCCGCGAGCACGACGGGATCGCGGGCGCGGAGACCGTTATCGATGGGCGGCGCTACAATAATTTTGGCTCGTACGACTACCCGGGGCTCAACGGCGATCGGCGCATCGTCGAAGCCGCTAAGGCCGCCATCGATCGCTACGGGACAACGGTTTCAGCGAGCCGCATGGTGTCCGGCGAGCGCACGATCCATCGCGAGCTGGAAATGGCGCTGGCGGAGATTTATCGCGCCGAAGACGCGATGGTGCTAGTCGGCGGCCACGCGACGAATGTATCGGTGATCGGCGCGCTGCTCGGCCCCGGCGACGTGATCGTCCATGATGCACTGGCGCATAACAGCATCGTCGAGGGCGCCCGGCTGTCCGGCGCGCGGCGGCTGGCGTTCCCACATAGCGACCCGGAAGTGGCCGACAAAATCTTGAGCGAGGGGCGATCGCGACACGCGCTGATTGTCGTCGAGGGCCACTACAGCATGGATGGCGACGTGCCAGACCTCGTCCGCTTTGTCGCGGTGGGGCGGCGGCATCGCGCCTGGCTGATGGTCGATGACGCTCACGCGCTGGGCGTGCTCGGGCCGCGAGGGTTTGGCTCGGCCGAGCACGCCGGGATCGATCCCGGCGACATCGACATCTGGATGGGGACGCTGAGCAAAAGCCTTGTCTCCTGCGGCGGCTATATCGCGGGTTCCGCGGCGTTGATCCGTTATCTGAAACGGCGAGTTCCGGGCTTTGTCTATTCGGTCGGAATGGCGCCGGCTGCAGCGGCGGCGGCACTCGCGGCGCTGCAAATCCTCGAGGGCGAGCCCGACCGTGTCGCGCGGCTCAACCGCAACGCGGCGCTGTTTCGCGACATGCTGCGGGAAGGCGGAATCGATACCGGTATGTCGATCGGCGCGGCGATCGTCCCGGTGTTGATCGGCAGTTCGATCGGGGCGGGGCGGCTCCGCCGCGATTTTCGCGCGAGGCGTCAACGCGCCACCGATCTTCTTCCCCGCCGTGCCGGAGCGCGCGGCGCGCCTCCGCTTCTTCGTGACCGCCGCGCACAGCGAGAGGCAACTGCGCGAGACTGCTTCGATCATTATCGAGGAAAGCCGCCCGACCCCCTAGAGCGCCGCGATCAGTCGCTCGGCGATCGCGAAATGATCGCTCCAGCGCGGTGCGCGCCAGTCGACAAGGCGCGCTATCTGAGTTTGCCGCCGCGACGTGTCGGTCGCGTAGTCGACGATCGCGCGCCGCCAAGCGTCGTGATCGCCCGGAGCGAGATAATCGGGGCAGTCGGCGCCGGTTTCGCGCAGCGCCGGGAGATCGCTGCATAGTACCGGAACCCCGAGGGCGAGCGCCTCGGCGACCGGGAAGCCGAAACCCTCGGCGAATGACGGCAGCAGTAACGCGCGGGCGCCGCGCAGCAGCCTTGCCGTCGCTTGGTCCGGCAAATCCGTGTACTCCGTCACCACATTGCGCAATGCCGCGATACGCTTGACGATCGGCTCGGCGCCGAAGCCGCGCTGGCCGATCAGCGCCAGACGCGGGCTGCGCGAGCCCAGCTCGGTGTGCAGCTGTGTCCATATGTCGAGGAGCAGAGACTGATTTTTGCGCGCTTCGATCGTGCCGATGCAGACGAAGTACGGCGGGTCGGCGCGAGGCGGGATTGGGTCGTCACCGGGCAGACCAATCCCGAGCGGCGCAACGGCAACGGGAATTCGGCAAGGTCCGAGATGCTTGGAAAGCGCGTCGGCCGTCGCCGCGGAGTTGACGATGACCGCATCGGCGAGCCTGGAGGCCGCGGTGATCCGCTGCCGGTGCCGGTGCGTTTGGCCCGGGCGGGTCAGACGCGGAAAGTCGATCGGGATCAGATCGTGGATCAGGACGACAAACCGCGCGCCGGTCGCGGTCTTGAGGCGGGCGATCGGATACGGACGGTCGAGATTTTGGTGTGAGACCACCAGATAGGCCGCGCTGCCGCCGGCTCTTCGTAACTTCCGGCGCAAGGCTGGCACGCCCGTTACCGCAGCCAAGCGCAGCTTTCGGGCGAGAGCGATGATGTTACGCCGATCTTGTTCCATGGCGCCGTCCTGCCACATCGCCGCGCGCCTGGCGACAAACTCGCCGGCCGCCTCCGAGGGCAGCAAGCCGATCTGTCCAAGTGCGGTTCGCGCCGTGAAGCAGTAGGCGGCCGCGCCGGCGATAAGGTGCCGCGCGTACGCGAACTCGACGCGGTCGATCCCGCTCGGCGTCGCCGAACACGCACGCGACAGCAGCCGCGACAGGTCAAGCGCGATCACCGGGTGGGCCGCCGCCTATTGCGTCGCGTTCCTGACCACGACGCCGGTGATCGCCGGCGCGGTCAGCGTGCCGATCATCCCAAAAAACTTCTGCATCTCGTCGAGATCCGCGTTCGCGATATAGAGGACGTCCTTGTCCTCGACCGGGAAGCGCTCGGCCGCGAAATAGGCTTTGGCGTTGCGCATATTGAGCCGATAGACGACGGGCGTCCGTCCGTCCGGTGTCGTTGCGACGGGTTGTTCGCCAAGCGACTGTAAGACTGGCGCCGGCTCGTATCGGAACAGAAAGACACCGGCAGGGTCGGAACGTGCATCGAGCAGCCCGCCCGCCTTGGCTAGCGCCTCGACCAGCGTGAGCCTCGCCGAGGGAAATTCGATCACGTTGTTTTGCCCCGCCGCGCCAAAGACGCTGAAGGTCCGCGGCGCCCTGACGACGGTCAACACGTCGCCGGGCAGCGCGTAGATGTTTTCCCGCGGGTCCGAAACCAGCGCCTCCATCGGGACCGTCACCGTGACCCCGCCGCGCGACAGGCGAATATAGATTTCGTAGATCGGCGCCTTGATGCCGCCGGCCGCGGCGATAAGGTCGAGCAGCCGGTCGCCTTTGAGCGACAGCGGGACGCGGGCGCCGGCGGTCGCTTCGCCGGTGACGGTGACCGTGTTGTTGACGTTTTTGCCGACGGTCACGATCGCCTGCGGGTCGATCGCCTTGCCGGAAAGCCGCTGCTCGATCGCGTGCTGCACATCGGTGGGAAGGCGTCCGGCAACCGGGATGCGGCCGGCGAACGGCACGCTGATCGCGCCGTCACGCGCGACGATCTGCTCGGGGAGGGTCACGCTGTGCGAGCCGGGCGCGATCTCGTCGTTGGCGGCCGAGGCGAACAGGCCGCCGCCCGCCGCCTCCCAGAGGGTGACAACTAGGCTGTCCCCGACGCCGATCGTCGCCGCCGGCGCACCGTGATCGGGAAAGCGGCTTTGGAGACTATCGCGCGGGCGGGCTAGCAGGCTGTCGACGACCTGGCTGTCGATGTCGACGACGGTAAACGGTTGCTGTCTGTCGTCGGTCTGCTGGCTGATGATCTGGCTGGCGGTGGGGCCGGCGGTCGGCAGGGACCCGCAACCGGCAAGAAAAAACCCGACAACCATGGCGAGGCAGTCGAGCGTTCGCGGGGGGATGCGCGAACGGTAGCGCATCCCGTAACGGTTACATAGGTATGGTTAACTATACAACCTGTAATTCTGTCGCGATCGTCCGGGCCGCGTAAACACCCATCCACCCCGTCGGATCGAGCCAGCCTTTTTCATTGCGTGGCGGCTGGATCGCCCGGATATGAGCGTCGGTGATCTCGCTCAAATCGTCGATTGGCCGCGGCGGATCGACCTCGGTCGACCAGAAAAATCGGGCGTTACCGCCGACCTCGTGCTTGGCGACGAGGCAGTTCGGCACGCCGCGCGCTGGATGATAAAGCCCGACCGCCGAATAGCCCTGGCGGTGGCTGACCACCATGACCCCCTCGGTGCCCGGGAAGGCGTATTTCATCGCTGAGAACCAGCGGCACAAGGCGGCCAGTTCGCCTTCAGTGAACTCATACCCGCCTGAGTCGCGCGATAAAGCGACCGCTTTCGGCGGCGCCGATGCCCTCCTCAGTGGGAAGCGCACCACATTCGTCATGTCGGACACGTCGTTTACTTCGCCCCCACTGACCGAGACCTGCGTCGCCGCAGACCCCATCCCCTCGCCATCCTCGGAAGCCAACGGCTCCGTGAGCTTGCGGTAGCGACAACCCGGTAATTCGCAGACGCGAATTTTAGCTGACTACTTCGCGTCTTCGACCGATACAGTAGCTATGCGCGATACCCGGAGAGAATACAATCAAGGGCCAATTTCTAAGTCAATTGAGCCACGACGTCATCATGGCTTTTCCTCGCCGCCGTTGCTTTTCGGTCACAGTTGCAAAAACGAGACATCGTACGAAACCAGTGGTTTTGTTGAGGTTTCGCGATGGGCTGCGGCAATACGGTCGCGTCGGTCAGGCGGCCGTAAGCAAAATCCGACGTTTGCCGCTTTACTTAGAGTCGGGAGGAACCTCGACGACCTGCTCGACCGAGACCGGGACAAGCCCGGCCTGCTGCATGTCAAGCTCGGCCGCGGCGCGCGGCGACATGTCGATCAGCAGCGAAGTGGCGATCGGACCACGGTCCGTGACCCGTACAACGACCGAACGGCCATTTTTGAGATTGGTCACCCGCGCCAGCGAATTGAGCGGCAGGGTGCGATGCGCAGCGGTCGCGTGCATCGTGTCGAGGCGCGATCCGCTGCTGGTGCGTCGGCCGATATAGCGACCGCCGTACCACGCCGCAGTGCCGGTCTCCGCCTTGCCGATCGCGCGAACACAAAGCGCCTCGGGCGTGGTGGCCCTGTCGCCATGGCGCTTTAATTTATCGGCGAGCCTGTCGTCATGATGTCTTATGGATGTCGCATCGCCCGGCATCTTCGCGGCCGGTTCACTCGCAAGCTTCTCCGGCGCCGCGACTTCTGCTGGGGAGACCGCCGGTGTCACGGTCGCGAGCGCAGCCATCTGGGCAAACTGGCGGGCGAGGGTCGCCGTTCGATCAATGGCATTGCCGGCAGGTTGCACCAGAAGTTGATCGGCCCTTGCGCCACTGGGAAGTGCCAGCGCCGCAAGCGAAAATGCCATGGCACACCGCAACCTCATCCGCTTCTGACCCCTCGTTGTTATCACGGGCACAGCAACGCCGGCACTCGACGTGCGCCGTATTTCGGGTCCAAACCTTTGGCAATCGGGGTAAACGTCGTCCCGGACTTGTTAGCGGGGGGCAGCCCAGGTTGGACAGCGATTTAACTTGTCCAGCCTAGTCGGCGTCATTGCTGGCTGTCAACCATAAAGCGAATGAACGTCGGAGCCGCATAAGTCACTCTAGGAATTGGATTTATACATTGAATTTTTGTTGCAATTATCAATCCGAAGAAAAATGCCATCACTTCTATTTAGGATTTGGAAAGTAGAATAAGATTTATGCCAATGAACTCGGATATACATGAGTTTTCTACTGAAAATCAAAATTAGACGATGTATTAATTGTCAATTTGCTGATATTTTTCAAATATTCCAGGCATGAATCCGGTTGACATCGGCGTGCTGGATACAAAAAAACGGAGCACGAGCGAGAGTCATTAAGCTCGTGGGTTGAGTTGACGCGGTGGTGGGAAGCGGTCGTCCGGCGCGATAAGATGCGGTCCGGCACAGTTGGTAAAGCGAGGATCTCATGGCGGCAGCGGAACGGGCGGTGATCGTCGGTGCGGGCGCGGGTTTGAGCGCGGCCCTCGCCCGCAAGTGCACGGCGGAGGGGATGGAGGTGTTTCTCGCCGCGCGCGACACCGCGAAGCTCACCGAGCTGGTCAAGGAGACCGGCGCGACCGCGATCGCTTGCGACGCGACGAGCGCGGCCGATGTCGAGAAGCTGTTCACGGCGATCGACGCCGCCGGTGGGCTCGACCTCGTCGTCTACAATGCGAGCGGCCGCGCGCGCGGCCGCTCGTTGATCTCGACCCAGCCGCGGTCGAGCAAGCGGTCAAGGTCACCGCGTTCGGCGCCTTTCTTGTCGCGCAGCAAGCAGCCAGGCGAATGACAAAGCAGGGCCACGGCACAATCCTCTTCACCGGCGCCAGCGCGGGGGTGAAGGGCTATCCGCGCTCGTCATCGTTCGCGATGGGCAAGTTCGCGCTGCGCGGCCTGGCGCAGAGCCTGGCGCGCGAACTGCACCCGCAGAACATCCATATCGGCCACTTCGTCATCGACGGCGGCATTGCCAAGGAGAACGATCCTCGCGCCAACGAGAAGGGGCCCGACGCGCTGCTCGACCCCAACGCGATCGCCGAGACCTATCTTCAGTTTCATCGCCAACCGCGCGATGCCTGGGCCTGGGAGATCGAGCTGCGGCCGTGGGTCGAGAATTTCTAGGAGATTGGGAGATGAACAAATACACCTGCACGCTGATGTCGATCAGCGATATCGTCTATGCGACGCTGACCGCCGAGAGCGACGAGCAGGCGCGCGAAATGGCGATGGCGGAGGCTGCGAAGCGCGGCTACAGCCCTGGCCGCGCGCGAAGCTGGAGCGTCCGCATGCTGGAAGAAGGCGTCGACGGCCCCGCGCAGATCATCGATTGCGGCAACCGGGAGGCTTGAGGAAGCGGGTGCCTGCGGCAGGCGTCGAATTGACTTTTCGGCGCAAGCTGTTATCTCTTTCTCCATGACCTTTGCGCGTGACGAGCTGCGACTTACCTCCTCGGCGTCCTGAACCGACGCCGAATTCGCTCGTCTTCGCCCCACGCATGGGGCCTGTTGCGCAAGTGGTGTTTTTCATGATTTCGGGTTCTCAGAAGTTTCGGGGCTTCCGCGTCGGGGGTCGCATGCTGCGACTTACCGTCGGTCGGCGCGCTCTGCTCGCCGGCCGTCGTCTTGCGAGTCCCCATCTTATCGGCCGCTGAAGCCAAAGAGGCCGCGGCCCACGCCAGGAGTTTCCGATGTCATCAATGCCGATCCATAAATACCGGCCATTTGCTCCGATCAACTTGCCCAACCGGCAATGGCCGTCGCGGGTCATCGACAAGGCGCCCACTTGGTGCAGCGTCGATCTCCGCGACGGCAACCAGGCGCTCATCGAGCCAATGGGCGCGGAAAAAAAGCGCCGCCTGTTCGACATGCTGCTGAAGCTCGGCTTTAAGGAGATCGAGGTCGGTTTTCCGGCGGCGTCGGACACCGACTTCGCTTTTGTTCGCGAGATCATCGAACAGGACCTGATCCCGGACGATGTGACGATCCAGGTGCTGACCCAGTCGCGCAGCGAGCTGATCGACAAGACATTTGAGGCGATCGAGGGTTCGCGTCGGGCGATCGTCCATCTCTACAATTCGACCTCGGAGCTGCAGCGGCGGGTTGTCTTCGGTCAGGAAAAGGCCGGCATCACCGACATCGCGGTGACCGGCGCCCGGCAAATCCGCGACCTAGCCGAGGCAATACGCGGCACCGAGATCACCTATCAGTATTCGCCAGAAAGCTTCACCGGCACGGAGCTCGATTACGCCGTCGAGATTTGCGAAGCGGTGATGGATGTCTGGCGGCCGACGCCGGACAAAAAGATGATCGTCAATTTGCCGGCCACGGTCGAGATGGCGACGGCGAATGTCCATGCCGACCAGATCGAATGGTTTGGCCGGAACATTCGCGACCGCGACAGCCTGATCCTCAGCCTGCACCCGCATAACGACCGTGGCGCGGCCGTGGCGGCGACCGAGTTGGGGCTGATGGCCGGGGCCGACCGGGTCGAGGGCACGCTGTTCGGCAATGGCGAGCGCACCGGCAATGTCGATGTCATCACCCTGGCGCTCAATCTGTTCAGCCAGGGTGTCGATCCGGGTCTGACGATCACCGATATCGATGAAGTCGTCCGCACCGCGGAATACTGCACGCAGCTGCCCGTCCACCCGCGCCACCCCTATGCCGGTGAGCTGGTCTACACCGCGTTCTCGGGCTCGCATCAGGACGCGATCAAGAAGGGGTTCGAGGCGCTCAAAAAGCGCAACGACGATTACTTCGAGGTCCCCTATCTGCCGATCGACCCGAAGGATCTAGGGCGCACCTACGAGGCGGTGATCCGGGTCAATTCGCAGTCCGGTAAAGGTGGGGTCGCGTATCTGCTCAAAGAGGATCACGGGCTCGACCTGCCGCGGCCGCTGCAGATCGAGTTCAGCCGCGTCGTTCAGGAAGTGACCGATCGCACCGGCAAGGAGATGACCAGCGCCGCGATCTGGGCGCTTTTCCAAGAGACGTATCTCGGGCGGGACGGCATCGCCCTTGTTGACTACACGATGCTGCCCGAGCGCCGTGCCGGTGAGCGGCGGCTTGCCGCGACGATCACGGCCGACGGCGCCGAGCGAAAGATCGAGGGCGTCGGCAACGGTCCGATCGCCGCGTTTGTCGACGCGCTGCAAAAGGATTGCGGCATCGCGCTCACCTTCCTCGACTACAGCGAGCACGCGGTCGGTGGCGGCGCCGATGCGCAGGCCGCGGCCTATGTCAAGGTGCGGGCCGAGGGTGACGAGACGCTGCACGGCGTCGGCATTGACGGCAACATCATCACCGCCTCACTGAAAGCGGTGGCGAGCGCCGCCAACCGTGTGCGCCGGGCCGCCGCGCATTGATTGCCGGCTCATCGCGTAGCACCCACCTGCGCGCCGCGCGGGTGGGTGTCGCGCTTGCCGCCGGGCTGGCGCTTGCCGCGCCGGCTTTGGCCAACGACACCACAGCCGAACTCGCGGCGGGCGGCCTCGAATTCGTGCGTAACCCGGATGTCGAGATGCGTTCGGAGCAGCTCTTTGTCTCGCCGCAGCAAGTCCGCGTCACCTACCACTTCTTCAACACGACCGATCAGGCCGTGACCAACCTCGTCGCCTTTCCGATGCCAGACATCACCGTCGACAACCCGGATTGGAATGTGGTCGTGCCGACCGAGGATCCGGTCAACTTTCTCGCCTTCTCGACCCAGGCTGATGGCCAGCCGGTGACGACCCAGTTCGAGCAGAAGGCCTCCGCGATGGGGGTCGATCGCACCGAGCTTTTGAAGAGCCTCGGCGTGCCGCTCGCGCCGCAGCTCAAGGCGACCTATGACGCGCTCGACGCGCTGCCCCACGACAAGTGGCAGCAACTCATTGATCTCGGCATGGCTGAAATCTCCGAATACGGCACGACCTCGGACGGCAAGATGCAGCAGCATCTCGAGCCGCGCTGGACGCTGCGCACCGCCTTTTACTGGCAGCAGACCTTTCCGCCCAAGCAGGAGCTCGTCATCGAGCATCAGTACAAGCCGAGCGTCGGCGCCAGCGTTGGGACCCAGGTGGGCTATCGGCCGGTCAAGGAAGACCCGCAATTCGCCGCCGATCTCAAAAAGCAGCTCGACACTTACACCGCGAAATACTGCATGGATGCGAGCTTTGTCAGCGCCGCAGCGGCAGGCGCTCAGAAAGCCAAGCAGAGCGGCAAGGACACCCTGCTCGGCGAGAAGCGCATCGACTACATCCTCAAGACCGGCGCCAATTGGGATGGGCCGATCAAGGATTTCACGTTGACCATCGACAAGGCCGAGCCCGACGCGCTGTTGAGCTTTTGTGGCAACGGGGTCAAAAAGCTGTCACCGACCCAATTCCAGGTGCACTACACGAATTACGAACCCGCGAGCGACCTGGCGATCCTCATCCTCACCACCAACACCGCGCAGCAGTAGCGGGACTCGAGATGACCGGTACCGTAATCGCCGTAAGCCGCAGTTCCGGCCATAGCTTTTCCAAGCCGAACGAGGGCAGCATCCGCCTCGTCGAAGGGCTCGGAGTCGAGGGCGACGCGCATCTCGGCGTGACCGTCAAGCACCGTTCGCGTGTCGCGCAAGACCCAACCGTTCCCAATTTGCGGCAGGTGCACCTGATCCACGCCGAGCTGATCGACGAACTCGAAGTGGCCGGATTTCGCGTGCGTCCCGGCGATATGGGCGAGAATGTCACGACACGCGGGGTCGATCTGCTTGGTCTGCCGACCGGCACGATCCTGCGCTTCGGCGCCGACGCGGCGGTCGACGATTTCCAGCCCGGTCTGATGAACGCGACGCTCGACCGCGACGCCGACGGCAACCTCATCCGCAAGGCGGGGATCATGGCGATCGTGCTCGCCGCCGGCGAGATCAGGCCTGGCGACCGGATCGAGGTCGAATTGCCGCCCGAGCCACGGAGGAAGCTGGAGCCGGTTTAGTTACCGCGGACCGCGGCCGGGTTGCGGGTCGACGCCCATGCGACCCGAGCGGTTCTGGTAGAGGTGCACTTCCTTCTTCATCGGCCGCGGCGGCGCGCCTTCAAGCCATAGGCGATAGAGAAGCCGCTTCTTGGCCGGATCGTCATGGTCGACAAACGCGGTACGGGCGTGGAGCAGCTCGTAATTGTTGATGAACGACGCCTCGCCCGGCTTGAGGGTCAACTCGAAGCGCACCTCGTCGCGCTGCGCGACAGTCTCGAAAAACGCGAGCGCCTCGGTCTCCAGGGCCGATAACGGCGCGCCGAGCGTATCGGCGCCGCGATCGATGACGCCGCGCACAAAGCGCGTCGAGAGCACGCCGTCCTGCTTGGAGAAGATCGGCACGCGATACGGGGTGATGGGGTCATCCTCGGCCGCTTCCTCGCCACGCCGGTCACAGTGGAAGCCGTGTTCGAGCACGGCGAGGTATTCGGGGCGCTCGCGGGCGACGATCTCGTGCACCTTCAGTGAGCTGGCATAGATGCTCATGCCGCCTTCCCTGGCGTCGCGTACGCAGAGGAGGCCGACGATCTCGGCCGAATCGGTGTGCAGCGACAGCTCGCGCGCGGTGGTGTAGCCACGCGATGCCTTCGCGACATTGGTGACGTGGCCGAGATAGTCGCCGTCGGCGCTCTGCGAACAGCCGTGTCCGAAATGCGCGCCAATGCCCCAATAGAGGGTTTGCATCTTCTCGGGCGTGTATTTCTCGACCGGAAAGCCGCGCATCACCACGAGGCCCGGCCCGGTCTTGATATAGGCGAGCAGCTCGGCGAGGTCAGCGTCGAGCGCCGGGTGCGAAAAATCGGCCTTGGTGACCTGGTGGAACGGCCGCTTGTCGCCGGCGAGGTTGGCCATGAGCTCGTCGATTGCCGCGAGATGCGCCGGCGAGAAGTCCCAATAAAGCGCGCCACGATCGAATTCCGCGCCGAGCCAGCCGTCGCGGTGCCGGGATGTCGTTTCCATGAGTGTGGCCATAGCGTCACCTTTTCTCATTCATGCGTCTCGTGCAGCCTATCCATCCAGGCGAGAAGGACGCCGCTCACCACAAAGGTCGCGAGAATCGCGATCTGCCAGAACAGGTCGGTCTTGTTCGTCGAACTGACCTCGACAAAGCTTTCCAGGAGATCGACCGCGGCGATCGCCACCAGCGAGACGATGACCTTGAGCTTCAACCCGCTGAAATCGACCTTGCCCATGAACTGCGTGAGCGGGGCGTCGTCGTCGCTGCGTGCGATGGTGCCGAGCGTGCCGATCCCGGCGACGATCATGATCAGCACCAGATTGCCGATCAGCACCAGGTCGACGAGCTTCAGCACGGCGAGGATCGTGCCGTCGGCGGTGAGGGTGATGAACCCGGCAATCGCGTGGAACAGCTCCCTGAAGAACTCGACCACCACGACGATCAGCGCGGCGATGAGCCCGAGATAAAGCGGCGCCATCAGCCAGCGGCTGGCGATGAGAACCTGGGCGAGAAGCTTCCCCATCGATTGCGCTTAAGCGGCGCGGCGCGCGATGTCAACCAGCGGTGGTTCCCTGGGCTTGTTCACTGGGCTCGGGCAAATCAGCGTTGCCAAACCGGCGCTTGTCGCTTCGCACCGGCCATCTCTATCTTGGGCGGAATAGGTTCCCGGGAGGCGGAACGCCCATGACGACGGACGCGGCTGCCTTTGGTGGCGCCGGTGAGAGGACACGCGGCCCGCGTGGCGGGGAACGGGGACGCGAGGCGAGAGCAATCGGCGTCGTCTCAGCCGCGCATTTTGTCCAGCACTACCAGACCCTGGTGCTGCCGCCGCTGTTTCCGTTTCTGACGCAGCATCTCGGCGTCGGCTTTGTCGAGCTTGGCTTGGCGCTGACCGTCGGCAACATCGTCGCTGTCGCGTCGCAGCTGCCGGTCGGGTTTCTTGTCGATCGCATCGGGTCGCGGCGGATGCTGCTCCTGGGGCTGCTGGTCAGCGCCATCGCGTTTATCAGCCTCGGCCTGTCGCCGACCTATCCGCATCTGGTGCTGGCCTATGCCTTTGTCGGGCTGTCGGGGAGCGTGTTCCATCCCGCCGATTACGCGATCCTTTCCGCGCTGATCCAGGGGCCGAGGGTCGGTCGCGCGTTCTCGATCCATACCTTCTCGGGTTTTCTCGGCAATGCGGTCGCGCCGGTGACGATCCTGCCGCTCGCCGCTGCGTTTGGTCTCAAGGTCGCGTTTTTCGCGGTGGGCGGGGTGGCGATCGTCGCGGCGCTGCCACTCCTGCTCGTTCGCGGCGTCGACAACCGCCAGCCGATCGCCCATCCCGGCCAGCCCGCCGCGCCAAGGCTCGGGCTGACCGCGGTGCTGACGCCGACGATCATCTTCCTCACCGCATTCTTCGCGCTGCTCAGCCTTTCCGGCAGCGGCATCAGCAATTTCTCGGTCGTCGCGTTGCGCAGCGCGTTCGACACGCCGCTGGCGACCGCGAGCGTCGCGCTCACCGTCTATCTCGCGATGCAGGCGCTGGGCGTCCTCGCCGGCGGCTATATCGCCGACAAGACCAAACGGCACGCCGAGGTGGCCTCCGTTGGTTATGCGGTCAACGCGTGTATCGTGCTGGCGATCGGTACGCTGGGGCTGGGCGCCGCGCCGCTGATCCTGGCGATGGGCAGCGCCGGGCTGCTGGGTGGTCTCATCATGCCGTCGCGCGATATGCTGGTGCGCGCCGCCGCGCCGCCCGGCGCGGTGGGCCGCACCTTTGGCGTCGTCACCAGCGGGTTCAGCATGGGCGGCATGGTCGGACCGCTGCTGTTCGGCTTCATCATGGATCACCACGCGCCGCGCTGGGTGTTCGGCGCCAGCGTCATCGTCATGGTGACCGTCGCGGTGGTGGCGCTGATCGGCGACCGCCGGGCGATCCGCCGGCGAGCGCTGGTGGCGGCCGAATAGCGGCTACTTCACCGGCCCGTAGAACACGACCCATTCCGAGAAGTCTGCGCTGCGCTCGACAAAGCCGTGCTCGGCATGCGCCGCGGCGAAGAGCAGGTCGCCGGGTGCGATCGCAACCTGGGCGTCGTCGATCCGATAGCGGCCCGAGCCGGTCGCGACAATGTAGAACTCGTCGCGATCGTGCGGCACTTGCATGCCCTTGGTGGCCGGTGCTGCGAAGCGCAGTTCGAGATCGCCGTCGACAAATGCCTCGGCCGAGGCACGATCGGGCGGCGGCTTCAGCGCCCGCGCCTCGGTGAGCGACAAGGCCCAACTGGTGTTGCCCGCCGGTCGCGCGCTCTTCACGTCGCCGTAGAACACCACCCAGGTGGCGAAATCGTCGGAGAAATCCTCGAAACGGTGCGCCTCGTGCGCCGCGACGTAGAGCAGCGCGCCGGGCGCGAAATCATGGCTCCGGTCGCCGGCGCGGAATGTCCCGCGGCCGCGCGCGACGATGTAAAGCTCGTCGCGGTCGTGCGGGGTCTGCGGGTCGTGACCCGGCGGCGCGTAGAGCCGGATCTCGATATCCCGATCGGCAAAGATGCGGCTCGACAGCCTTCCCTCGGGCAGTGGCAGGGCCAGCGCGGCGGCGAGCGATAGCGGCGGCGGCGTTTTATCCATAACGGTTTCCCCGGCGGGCGGTGGCGAGCAGAGCCTCGTCGAAGCGTGTGCCTTCGGCAAGATGCCCGGTCTCCGGCTCGGGCGCGACATGCGGTGGTGCGCGGGGGTCGGGGATCGGCGCGCCGGTGACCTGCGTTATTGGGATCGTGCCGGCCCAGCAATGGGCGGCGTAGTCCGCCTCGAGGTCGAGCGGCCCATCGTTCCTGATCTTCGCCGAGACCTCGTCGATGGTCATGCCCATGAGGCTTGTCGCCTTCAATTCCTGCGCCGTGATACCCCGCATAAGCGCGGCGCGGCCGGGGTAGACGCGCTCGACAAAGGCGTTGAAGCCGGCCTCCTTCTCGGCCGGATCGTCGACGATCGCGGCGGTGCCGAACGCCATCACCGCGCGGTAGTTGAGCGAATGGCGGAACGCGCTGCGCGCGAGAATCAGCCCGTCGACATGGCTCACCGTGACGCAGACCGGGATGCCCTTTGCCTGGGTGCGCAGCATCCGGCTTGCCGACGAGCCGTGCCAGTAGAGCCGCTCGCCCTCACGCCAGAACAGGGTCGGCGTCACGTAAGGCAGTCCGTCGATGACATAGCCGACATGGCACATCAGCGCCGCGTCGAGGATCGCGAATACGGTGTCGCGGTCGTAATGCGCGCGCTCGGGATGGCGGCGGACGCGGCTGCGCGGGGAGCGCGCGTGAGGCGGCAGGCTGTCGGGCATGGTCTCGGCTCCAGAAACAGAGCCGCGACCCTACGCGGTGAGGCGGTCTGATCGAAGGTCCGCTTTCGAGAGATCGACAAGACCAGTCGGCTTCGCGAGCACCGTCGCCATGGTCTCGACCGCGCGTGTGATCGCCGCTTCGCTATGCCCGGTATAGCCGAGCACAAGGCCCGGCCGGCGCGGCGTCTCGAGCGTCGCGGAGGACAGCGGCACGCTCGATACGCCGGCCGCGGCGAGCGCGGCGGCGGTCGCCCGGTCGGACCAGTCCCAGGGCAGCCAGGCGGTCAGGTACATGCCGCTCTCGACCGGATCGATCTCGACCAAGCCGGCGAGGCGGCGGGTCAGCTGGTCGATCAGGAAATGCTGTCGCTCGCCATAGCTGGCGCGCATCCGCTTGAGGTGCCGGGCAAAATGACCGTCGAGCATGAACTCGGTCATGATCGCCTGGATGAGGCCCGAGCTCTGCCGGTCGGCGAGATGACGAGCGGCGGCGAACGGCGTCACCAGATCTTCCGGCAGCACCGCATAGCCGAGCCGCACCGACGGGAAAACGAGCTTGCTGAACGTTCCGAGATAGATGACGCGGCCGGCGCGATCGAGCCCTTGCAGCGACGGCAGCATGTGGCCCGGGGCCTGAAATTCGCTCTCGTAATCGTCCTCGATAACCCAGACCGCGTGCTGTGCCGCCCAATCGAGCAGCATCGCACGACGGGTGAGCGGCATCGCCATGCCGAGCGGGTATTGCCGCGACGGCGTCGTATACACGAGGCGCGGCGGCCGGCCGGGACGGCGCGCCCCGGCGGCGATGTCGAGACCGTGCTTGTCGACCGGCACCGGGACGATCTCGGCTTCGGCGGCGTGCAGGATATCGATGATCGCGCGATAACACGGATCCTCGACCCACACGGCGTCGCCCGGATCGATCAGCACTTGTGCAATGAGAGACAGACCTTGCTGCGTGCCGGAGGTCAACACGATCTGCTCGGGGACGCAGCGCACGCCACGGGCCGCGGCAAGGTAGTCGGCAATCGCCCGCCTCAGCGCGGGCTCACCCTGCGGGTCGCCATAATTCCAGGCGATGCTGGTGCGGCCGGACAGGACGCGCGCCGCGAGTCGCTTCCAGGTGGCGATCAGGCTGTTGTCGATATCGGCGCGGCCGAGCTCGAAGGGCCGCCCCTGCGGCAGCGGATAGCGGACATGATCGCGCAGCCGCTCGGCATAGCGCGACAGCGGACGCGGCGCGACCGGGGCGGTGCGGGACGCGGCACCCGGCGCGGCGAGCGACGCCGCGAAATAGCCAGAGCCGGGCCGACCGGCGATATAGCCTTCGGCCGCGAGCTGCTCGAAGACGCCGACCACGGTGCTGCGCGCCAGGCCGAGCTCGACGGCCAGGGCGCGCGTCGAGGGCAGCCGCGTGCCGGCGTCGATGCGACCTTCGCTCAGCGCCTCGCGCAGCGCCGCGGCAAGCTGGCGCGACAGCGGCAGCGGCGAGGCGCGGTCGAGCCGCGTCGTCCACAAGGTCGCCGGCGCGGCGGAGGTGGTGCGGGTTGTCATCTCGGGCATACTACCGCAAATCTCTTCCACCGGGCTGGACTCGGCCAAGGGGAAAAAGGGGCTGGAATGCGCGGCGCGAGAGTCATCTCCCTCATCCTGGCGGCTGTCGCTCTCGCCGGCTGCTCGATGAAGAAGCTGGTGCCCGACACGGTCAGCCTCGCCGATCGCTGCGGCGCGATCATGCAGACGGCGATGCCGTTCGCGCAGATCGAACTCGGCGACCGGACCGCGCACGGCCTCGATGTGCGCACGATCATCACCGAGGTCAGCGGAACCCGCACCGACCTTCCGAAGGATGCCGCCGAAGACCGCGACCTCGCTGCCGAATGCACATTTGAAGACAATGTCATGACCGCGTTCCGCTGGACAAAAGGCGGGCCGCTGCCGCCAGGGGCGGGCGACGCAACGCCGCCGGCGCATTGATCGCCCTCCGCCGGTCACATGGCGCATGGCGTACCGGCGCGAAATGCGCTGGCGTGCGATGTGCATCTTCCTTCACATCGCAAATCACATAAAAATGTAACCAACGCGAAAATTGGGGGACGACAACATGACGGCAGCGGCCATACCGGCAGCGGGGTCGAGCTATCAGCGGGCGATCACCGCCGGCGTCATCGGCAACGTGCTCGAGTGGTACGATTACGGGGTTTACGGCTACCTCGTGCCGATCATCTCGCAGCTGTTCTTCCCGAGCGGCGATGCGACCGTATCGCTGTTGTCGACTTTTGCGGTGTTCGGCGTCGGCTTTGTGATGCGGCCGGTCGGGTCGATCGTCTTTGGTGTCTACGGCGACCGGCATGGCCGCCGCAAGGCGCTTTCCGCGGTGATCTTCGTGATGGCGGCTTCGACCTTCGCGATGGGCCTGTTGCCGACCTATGCCCAGGCCGGTATCGCCGGGCCGGCGCTGATGGTCATCGTGCGGCTGTTCCAGGGCCTGTCGACCGGCGGCGAGTTTGGCGGGTCGAGCGCCTATATCGTCGAATACGCGCCGCAGCATCGGCGCGGATTTTTTGGCGCGTTCCAGCTCGTCGGCGTCGCCACCGGGTTTCTTTGCGGCTCGCTGACCTCGGCGTTGCTCAACTCGCTGCTGACGAAGGAGGAGTTGACGACCTGGGGATGGCGCCTGCCGTTCCTGTTTGGTCTCGCGGTCGGGGTGATCGGCGCCTATATGCGGTGGAAGATCAGCGATACGCCGATCTTCACCGACATCGAGGAGCACGGCCAGACGGCCAAGGCGCCGTTCGTCGAGGCGATCACGCAGCACCCGAAGGAGACACTGCTCGCCTTCACCAGCACGCTGCACAACACGGTCGCGTTCTATATCGCGCTGATCTACATGAATAATTACATGATCAACATCGGCAAGCTGCCGCAACCGACGGCGCTGTGGATCAGCACCGCGGGTCTCGCCTTCATGATCGTGCAATTGCCGTTTTGGGGCGCGCTGTCCGACCGCGTCGGGCGGCGGCCGCTGATGATCTTTTCCTGCGCCGCCTACATTGTGCTCGGCTACCCGTTCTTCTTGTTGATGTCGTCCGGCGACGTGACGCTGGCGGTCATCGGCGAGTTGTTGATGATGATCTGCTACGCGCCCTATGCGGCGACATGTGCCTCGTTCCTCACCGAGATTATCCCGACCCGGGTGCGCTACACCTCGATGTCGTTCGGCTATAACGTTTCGGTGGCGATTTTCGGCGGGTTCGCGCCGTTTATCGCGACCTGGCTGGTGCGCGGGACGGGGCTTTCCTACTCGCCGGGCTTCTACCTGATGGCCGCGGCGGTGGTCACCGGGATCGCCGTCCTCCGCTGCCGCGAGACCGCGTTCGAGCCGCTGCGGTAGTACACAACCGTGCTTGCGTCGATGGCCAAGTATTTGAATCAGAGCGCTAATCCCGCGCAAAACGGCTCTACGAGCAGCGGCGGAACAGCGGGATAACAGCGGCCGAAACAGCGCGATAACAGCGAGCGAAGAGCGGCTGATCTCGCTGTTATGTCGGGTTGCTGCGCTGCGCCTCGTTGTCATTCCGGCATTCCACTTGGCTTGGCCGGTATATGGGAATATTGTCTTTGACGTACCCATTTGGCTGTTGTATGTTATCTCCCAAGGAGATAACCGATGCCGAACTCGATTTTTGACCAGCCTCATCTCATGAACGAAGAGGCCGCCTATGCCTACGTTGAGGCGCGCATCTGGCGGAGCGGTCGGGTTTGTCCGAAATGCGGCGTCGTCGATAAGAGCGGGGCGCTGAAGGGCAAGAGCACCCGTATCGGCGTCTACAAGTGCTACGCCTGTCGCAAACCCTTCACCGTCAAGATCGGCACCATCTTTGAGGATAGCCACGTTCCGATGCATCTGTGGCTGCAAGCTGTCGTCATGATGTGCGCCAGCAAGAAAGGCATCAGCAGCAATCAGCTTCACCGCGTGCTCGGCGTCACGCTCCGCACCGCTTGGCATATGAGCCATCGCATCCGGCTCGCAATGGCCCCGCATGGCGACGTGTTCGGCCCAGTCGGCGGTGAGGGCAAAACCATCGAAATTGACGAGACCTATATCGGCCGCAAGGTCGAGGCAGAACACGTCGATCCCTGGCAATTCGATAGCGAGCGTGGCCGTTGGTGGAGGGGCGGACAAGGAGGCCCCGGCCGCGCTCGCACCAAAATCCCGGTCGTGACCCTTGTCGAGCGCGGCGGTATCGCCCGTTCGATCAAAGCGGAGAACGTCACCGCCGCCGAGCTGCGCCGGATCGTGTTCGCCCATGCTGACACCCGCAGCCATTTGATGACCGACCAAGCGCACGCCTATCGCGCCATCGGGCGGCAATTCGCCAGCCACGAAAGCGTCGATCACGGGCGCGAGGAATGGGTACGCGGCAAGGCGCACACCAACACCGTTGAGGGGTTTTATTCGATCTTCAAGCGTGGGATGCGGGGCATCTACCAGCACTGCGATGAGCGGCATTTGCACCGCTATCTCGCCGAGTTCGACTTCCGCTACAGCAATCGCGCGGCCCTCGGTATCGAAGACGAAGAGCGCGCCGATCGGGCCATCATGGCTGTCACTGGCAAACGGCTGACCTATCGAACGATTAACAGCTAAGCCGGAGCGGCCGGAGCGACCTAGACCATTGACCGCTGAGCCGCCATATAGGCGGGAACCTGTACAATTGGAGTTGCCGTTCGATGGCGACGACAAAGACGAAGACGCGCGGTAAAGCGACCGCCAGGTCGCCGAGCCGCAAGATTGCCGACAAGGCGCAGTTTGAGCGCTTTGTCGAGGCGGCGCGGGAAGCCGGGGTTGACGAAGACCCCGAGGCGCTCGATCGCGCCATGGATCGCCTAACTGTCGGCACGAAGCCCCGCGCGTCATGACTGGCCCTCGCGCGCCGCGTCCGCGAGCATTTCGTCATTTGTGGGGAGAGCAAACACCCGAAGAACGTCAGGGTGCAGTTTCCACAAGGGATTGGGTTGACGACCGTTGCGTAGCGCAATATTGGCGGCGCGCTGTGACCCAGCGAGAAAATCCGCCGATTGCAGCGCTATAAGCTCGCGGCTGCCGCGAAATTGGGGGGTGTTTACCAGTATCTTTTTAAAGAGTTTTGGATATTCTGGAATTATATGTTCCTTGGCGTCAAACCAACCTTCTATTAGAGGCTTTTCCTCGATCTTTCTATTGTCAAAAATGAAGTCAAGGCGCTGCCGCCCCAATTTTAATACTTTTAGGCAAGGCTCTACCGACGCGAGAAGTTTGATAAATGCATAAATATAGGGATTGTTTTTCATTTTTGTGTGCGACCGATAGGCGCTTTGATACTGCCGAACATCAAAACCAATCCCGATCTGCGCCGTAACGTTACGAGCCACAATCTCGCGGAAATTTGAAACGCGCAGGTCTCTCTCTTCTTCCGTGAAGCCGAAGAATTCGCCGCGTGGGGCACCGCTCGTGGGGAATGCTTCGCGAAAGCTGAAGTAGCCAAGCTTGGGGGCGCGGCCTAATTCGCTGTGCCATTCATCGGTCAGTCTTTCCCACTGCCGGAGAGAGGCGATATAGCCGCCCATGATGAATGTGCGCGGTAGCACATTTTGTGAATCGGACTCGTCAATTAGCGCTTGGAGCATGACCAGCACTTTCGCGCTGCGACGCGGCTCCGGTATGCCGGTCACTAACGCAAAGAGGTGAGTTTGGCGCGCTAGCATAGCGCGCCTCGGTCATGATGGGTACGTGAAAGATAATATCCCCCGGTATATGGAAGGGGCCAGGCGTGCGGTCAAACCGGCGCGTGCAGCTCGGGCGGGTGGCGGGTGACGGTGCGGCGACCGCGCTTCCAGACCGCGAGCGGCGGGCGGATTTCGGCGACCGCCTGTTCCGGCGTCTTGGCGTCGATGATGACGATGTCGGCGGGATTGCCGACCGCGAGACCGTAATCCGCCAGGTTCAATAGCTTGGCCGACTGCTCGCTGAGCATCAAAAAGAGTTCGCGCAGCTTTGCGCCGCCGACCACCTGCAGGATGTTGGCGTGCAGATTGGCGATGCGGATCAGCGAGCAGTCGCCATACGGGGTGGCGGGATTGAGGATGTTGTTGCTGCTGAGCGAGCAGGTGACGCCGTTCGCATGCAGGTGGTTGACGTCGGCGACGCCGCGCCGCACGTCGTGGTCGCGGTCGCGACCCATCAAATAGAGGTCGGTCGCCGGCAGCACCGTCACGGCGATACCCGCGTCGGCGAAGCGGCGCGCCATCGCGGCGCTTTCCGCCGGCGGCATCAGCGACAGTTTCGCCATATGGCCGACAACGACCCGGCCGCCGAGCTTGTATTGCTCGGTAAGCTCGAGCACGCGGCGCACATCCATGTGCTCGGTGCTGTCGCCGACATCGAGATGCAGGTCGAGCGGCACATCGTATTCGCGGGCGAGCGCGAAGATGCGGTCGACCTGGGCGGTCGGGTCGCTGTCGTAGCGCGGCGCGGCGCCCAAGACCGGCGCGCCGGCCTTCAGCGCCTCGACCAGCAGCTCTTCGGTGCCGGGGTAATTGGTGAGCCCGTCCTGCGGGAAGACGCAGGGCTCGATATCGATCGCCCATTTATAGGCGGCGGCGAGCGCGTTGATCGCCTCGAAGCCGCGCAGCCCCATGGCGGGATCGATCTCGACCTGGGTGCGCATGCGTGTCGCGCCATTGACCAGGCATTCCCTCAGTGTCGTCTCGGCGCGGGTATAGATGTCCTCGACCGTCATCGCGGCTTTCAGCGGCGCGACTGTGGTGACAGGGTTGACCCGGCGGCCCTCCGGCAGCGGGCAGCGGTCGATGATGCGCGACTTGTCGAGATGGATGTGCGTCTCGATGAGCCCGGCGCAGGCGAGCCGGCCGCCGGCGTCGTAAGTCTCGGCGTCGCCGGCGAGGTTTGTCGCGATCCCAGGGCCGATCGCGGCGATCCTGCCGCCCTCGACGGCGATATCGACCGATGTTTCCGGCGCCGTGACTGGCCGCGCGTTTTTGACGATCAGGTCCATGCGATCCGCCTGCGATGTTTCCGGGTCAGGATCGCTTCGCGGCGAAGACTTCGCCAGGGCAAAAAAATCCGCCGCCGGCGGCCCAAAGGCCACGCGGCGGCGGTGTCGGCAAGATGCTCGGCTAGAAGTGGAAGATCATGTCCATCTGACCCAGCACCGTATAGTTCTTGTCGGGCGCGATGCCGGCGTTGGAGTCGCCGTTGAACGCCTTCTTGTCAGCGGAATAGTAGTACAGAAGTTCCGGGCGGAACTCGAGCTGCGGCGACATCCAATGCTGCCAGCCAAGCCCGATCCCATAATACTTGGCCTTCACCCCCGTGCGCTGCCCCTGCATGTCGTCGAAAAACTCGGGACGGAACGAGAAATTGTCCAACGGGTCCGGCGAGTAATTGAGGTAGGCGACAGTCGAGATGTTGCGGGCTTCGCAAGTGAGCTGCGTGGTGCTGCGGCACTGTGCCAGGTTCGGCGCGTTGAACGGCATGAATTGCGGTGAGAACGGGGTTCCCCCGCCAGCGACAATCGCTGACGCCGTGGGATTTAGCGCATTCGGCACGTGGGCTTCGCTCTCCGTGTAGACTTCCCACGACAGGTGCCACTGCTCGTTGAACTTGTGGTAGTAGGTGCCGCCATACCACTGTAGGTTGTTGTAGCCCCAATTGCCACTGTTGATGCCGTCCATGCACAGATTGATATCGTCGTAACCGCTATCCGTCGTGTACCGAGCGCAGGCGGTGGCCGACGGCATCGAGCCGGGGTCTTTATAGAAGGTCTTTCCGGGGTAGAGCGCGTTGCCCGGCACCGGGTTGGTCTCCGTCTCGTACATGTGCCACGGCGGCGCTTCGGTGCCGACAGTAACGCCGGCCGTCAGGAGCAAATTCTTGGTGACGCCCCAGACGGTCAGGATGCCTTGGTTGGTGTAGTTGTCGTAGGCGTAGGTCATCGAATGCGAATACATGTAATTGTTTGGCGCGAGCTGCGCCTCGATATCCGGCACCGAAATGAACCGCCCGACACGGATCGTCACCCCTTGCGGCGCTAATTGCGGGACGAACAGGTCGACATACATCATCGGGAAGTCATAGCCGTTGACGCTGTTGTTCTTGAGCAGCTGATAGCTCGCGATGCCATAGGCCGTCGTATAGCGGTAGTTCTCGCCGACGATCAGCGACGTCCGGAAGCCCCAGTCGACATGGTCCATCTGGACCTCGTCGGCCTGACGCTCGAAATAGAGCACGAACTGGTCGAGCTGCACCGTGTTCGGCGTGTAGGAATAGGCGATCGGCGCGTTGCCGCCAGGCCGCACGGTGTTGCTGCTGACGTTGAAGCCGGGGTCGATCCAGCCATACAGCTGGAGGTGATTGTCACTCATCCACTGGCCAACCGAGGTGTTCGCCATTGCGACCATCAGCGGTGAGTCGATCGCATTGGGCACGGTGACGCCGATCGGGTTCGCACCACCGTAAGGCCATTCGGTGAACGGCATCGGCGGTGACGTCATCGGCGTCGTCGGCCACTCGGCGCGGCGGGTCGGCGGCGCGTTGGGATCGGTCGGCGGGCCGGCCTGACCCCATTCCAACTTGTAGTAGTTGATCAGACGGTCCCAGACACCGGTGCCGAGATAGGCGTCGAGACAGGCGTAGTTCTGATACGGGCTGACGCCGTCGCAGTTTGGTGGCGGGGCCGGGGCCGCTCCGGGGGCCGGGACCTGCGCGACCAACACGGTCGGCGTTTCCGGAACCGCGCTGACACTGGCCGCGGCCGACTGAGTGTCGACGGCAGACAGCGTGTTGGGAACGGCGGTGACGCTGACCGCGGTTGGCTGCACGGCTACCGTGGGCACGGGGTTACTGACCAATTGCTGCGCGCCGGCTGTCGCGGGCAGACCTGCGAGGAGGATCGCCGCCAGCGTCATTTTTTGTTTTCTGCCCATCCTTTTTCTCTCCACCAGAACGATTCGACCAGCCGGGCGCTCGCGGGATGTGGGCAGGCTGCCCCAACCACAAGCTGCTTTCACGCGGGCGCGCGGCGCGTTCTAGGAGAGCAAGCGATGTGCCATGAGCAAGAACGGCGGAAAACTAAGCTAAATAAGCGTTTTCGCCATGAAATAATACGCTCTATGCGTTGGTTATAGGCAGAATGAATTAAAAGTAATCAAAAAAGTAATAGGAATAAGGATCATAAAAATAAGAAAGATATAAAATAGATATAGATTGATATCCTGGTTCTAAGGTGACTCCGAGCTCCTGCTGTTGCCCAGCGGCGGAGATAGAAGCGGTGTCACCGGCGCGCCCGCGCCCGCGCCCGGCGAATGCCACCCGGCGAAGTTACGACGATCGCGAAGGGGCTTGCCGCGCGGCCGCGCGGCAAGCCAGTAACGCGTCAGGTGTAGATTTTCACCAGCTCGCCATGCGCCCATTTGACGGCGTCCTCTGGCGCGGTGCCCTGGACCGCCTTGGCATACATGTCGACGATAATGAACTTGCTGATCGTCTCGGCGGCCGCGCGCCCGGCGGGGCCCGCATAACCGGCGAACTGCCCGCTGTCGGCGGCGGTGCGGAACGGGGCCATGACTGGATCGATCTTCCACACCGGGTCGTCTTCCCACATCTTGGTGGTACCGACCGAGAAGCCCTGCTGCGAGGTGAACCACTCCCCGTAGATGTCCTTGCTGTGGAACCATTTGAGGAAGTCGATCGCCGCCTTCTGGTTCGCCGTGTAGCTCGGCACCAGGTTGGAGAACGGCACGTGGTAGCTGAACTGTCCCGCCGGGCCGGCCGGCAGCGGCGCGTGGAAGCAATCGTCCTTGAGCGGCTTGCCGGTTTCGGTCTGGTAGGTGTCGGGCTTGGTGCGGGCGAGCAGATAGATCGACGCGCCGTTATTGGTCGAGCAGATCGTGTTCGCCAGGAAGGCGCGGTTGTTGCCTGCGTCGTCCCACGACATCGCGCCCTCGTCGTAGGAATCTTTCCAGAAGCCGACCGCAAACTTGACCGACTCGATCGTCTCCTTGCTGTTGAGCGCGACGGTCTTGCCGTCGGCCTCGACCTCCTTGCCGCCCCATGACCAGAGATAGGGGTACCAGAAGGCCGGCCCATCCCCGAATGCGTGCGCGAGGGTCTGACCGGACGGCCGGCTCTTCGGCTTCATCTTTTTGGTGACGGCGTGGTAGTCCTCCCAGGTCTTGGGGAACTTGTCCGGGGTGACGCCCTCGTCGGCGAACCACGAGGTGCGGTTGACCAGCATCGCGCCGAGGATCGTGAACGGCATCGCGATCCAGCGCTTGCCGTCATTCGCGACATCCTTCGAGGTCAGGAAATAGCCGCCCTGCGCCTTGCCGATCGCCTCGGCGAGATCGCTGACATCGGCAAGGCTGTCGGCATAGAGCTGCGCCCAGTTGCTGGCCGCCATCATGATGTCGGGGCCGGTCTTGGACTGGATCGCCGAGGTGATGCGCGCCTGTACGCCATCGCCGTTGATCGTCTCGACCTCGAGGTTGATGCCAAGCGCCTTCTGGCACTCGTCCTTGATCTTGCCCTTGAGCAGCGCGTCGGAAACCGGCACGAAATCGACAAATTTGAGCCAGTGCAGCGTCGTACCCTGGGCGAAAGCCGGCGCCCGGCCGCTCGCCAGGATGCCGGCGAGCCCGCCGCTCGCCGCGGCAAGCGCGCCGGCGCCCGAAATCCTGAGCACACGACGCCTGTCGATCTTTTGCATGTGAGTCTCCCTGTGTGTCGTTATTGACGGGAGCCGGCTTGCCGCCGGCTCCCTTGGCAGCGATGCGCGAGACTAGGCGCCGTAAACCTTGACCAGCTCGTCATGCGCCCATTTGACCGAGTCCTCAGCCGGCATGCCCTGGATCGCCTTCGCGTACATATCGACGATGATGTACTTGGTCTGTACCTCGGCCGCCTTCTGGGTCGGCTTACCGGCATAGCCAAGCATCCGACCGCCGCTCGGAATGTCCTTGAAGGGCCGCATCACCGGATCGACGTTCCACACCGGATCGCTTTCCCAATCCTTGGTGGCACCGCAGGTATAGCCCTGCTGCGAATCGAACCATTGCTGGAATACCGGCTTGGTGTGAACCCAACGCAGGAAATCCTTGGCCATTTTCTGGTTCTTCGAATAGCCCATCACCATGTCGATAAACGGTCCGGGCAGATTGAACTGGCCGCCCGCCCCGCCCGGGATACGCGCGTGAAGGATGTCGTCCTTCATGGGCGTGCCCTTGTCCGTGAGGTAGGTGTCAGGCTTTTTCTTGGCTTCGAGATAGATCGAGGCGCCGTTATTAGTGGCGCTGATGCTGCCCGAGAGGAAGGCGCGGTTGTTGCTGGTGTCGTCCCAGGACAGGCCGCCCTCGTCCATCGTCTCTTTCCACAGCGGCACCGCGAACTTGACCGATTCGATGGTCTCCTTGCTGTTGAGCACGACGGTCTTGCCGTCAGCCTCGACCTCCTTACCACCCCACGACCACAGATACGGGTACCACCAGCCCGGCGCGTCGCCGAAGGTGTGACCCGCGGTTTGGCCGTATGGATGACCGTTCGCCTTGAGCTTTTTGCCAGCGGCGCGGTAATCGTCCCAATTTGCCGGAAACTTGCCATCGTAGCCGACCTCGGCAAGCCAGGATTTGCGATAGGCGACGAGCCCGCCGCCGATACACCACGGCACGCCGATCCATTTGCCGCCATAGGTGCCGACGACCTGGCATAAATCGTAATAGCCGCCCCCCGCCTTGCTCAGTTCCTCCGCCACGTCACTCACGTCGGCCAAACTGGTGGCGTAGAGCTGCGGCCAGTTGTTGAGCGCCATGACGACGTCGGGTCCGGCGCCGGACTGGATCGACGAGGTGACGCGCGCCTGGATGTCGTTGGCGTTGATCGTTTCGAGACGCAGCGTGATGCCCGTTTCCTTCTTGCATTGCTCGGTGATCGGGCCTTTGAGCAGCACGTCCGACGCCGGCACGAAATCCGACCAGCGCACCCAATGGAGCGTCTGTTCCTGGCCGTAAGCCGGCGCGCGGCCGCTCGCCAATATGCCGGCGAGCCCCCCGGTCGAGGCGGCGGCGGCGCCGGCACCCGACAGCTTCAAGACGTGACGGCGGGTCATCTTCTGCATGGTAATTTCCTCCCCTGATACCAGGCGGCTACGAGCCACCCGCAATACTTTCCCGAGGCGCGACGCTAGATCGCCGCTTCGCTCTCGGTATCGAAAAAGTGCACGCGCGCCGGGTTGATCGCGAGGCGCAGCTTTTCATGAACCTTGGCGGTCGCGGTAGGCTCGACCGAGGCGACCATCGTCGTCTCGCCGACCGCGACATCGAGCAGGATTTCCGAGCCGAGCCGCTCGACGACCTCGACCGCGGCGTCAAAGGTCAGCTCGGCCGGGTCGCCCGCGCCGGCGATGTGCAAATCCTCTGGCCGGATGCCGAACGTCGCCGGCTTGCCGGTATACGGCGCGAGGCGCGCCTGCAGCGGCGCCGGCACTTTGACGCGCATGCCTTCGGCCTCGGCCCAGACCGCGCCGCTCTCGCCAGTGATGCGGACGTCGGCAAAATTCATCGCCGGCGAGCCGATAAACCCGGCGACAAAGCGGTTGGCCGGCTCGTTGTAGAGCTCCATCGGGTCGCCGACCTGCTGCACCAGCCCGTCCTTCATCACCACGACGCGATCGCCCAGGGTCATCGCCTCGACCTGGTCGTGCGTCACATAGATCGCCGTGGTGCCGAGCCGCTCATGCAGTTTTTTCAATTCGACCCGCATCTGCACGCGCAGCTTGGCGTCGAGGTTGGAGAGCGGCTCGTCGAACAGGAACACCTGCGGGTGCCGAACGATGGCGCGGCCGAGCGCGACGCGTTGGCGCTGGCCGCCCGAGAGCTGGCGCGGCTTGCGCTTCAGCAATTGTCCGATGCCGAGGATGTCGGCCGCGTCCTGAACGCGCTTGGCGATCTCCGACTTGTCGAATTTCCGCATTTTGAGGCCAAAGGCCATGTTGTCGTAGACGCTCATATGCGGGTAGAGCGCGTAGTTCTGGAACACCATCGCGATGTCGCGATCCATCGGCGGCAGGTCGTTGACGACGGTTTCGTCGATCGAGATGTGCCCCGAGGTGATGCTTTCGAGCCCGGCGACCATGCGCAGGGTCGTGGTCTTGCCACAGCCAGACGGCCCGACCAGCACAACGAATTCCTGGTCCTTGATGTCGAGATTGACGTCGATGACGGCGTGAACCTCGTCATATTTCTTGTTGAGGCTGCGCATCGCGACCCGGGCCATGTGCTTATCCTTTCACGGACCCGGTGATGCCGGATACGTAGTACTCGACAAAGAACGAATAGACGAAAGCGACCGGGATCGAGCCCAGGAGCGCCCCCGCCATCAGCTCGCCCCAGTAGAACACGTCGCCGCGCACCAGCTCGGAGGTGACACCCACGGGAATCGTCTTCTGCTCGGGCGAGGAGAGGAACACGAGCGCGTAGATGAACTCATTCCACGACAGCGTGAACGCGAAAATCCCCGCCGACAGGATGCCCGGCAGCGCGACGGGGAAGATGATGTAGAGCATCGCCTTCCAGCGCGTCGCGCCGTCGATCCGCGCGCATTCCTCCAGCTCCTTGGGGATCGACTTGAAATAGCCCATCAGAAGCCAAGTGCAGAACGGGATCAGAAAGGTCGGGTAGGTGAGGATCAGCGACCACGGCGAATCCCCAAGATGGAAATTGCGGATGATGTCGCTGAGCGGAATGAAGAGCAGGGTCTGCGGCACCAGGTAGGTGATGAAGATTCCGGTACCTAAAAGCCCGGCGAAGCGGAACTTGAGGCGCGACAGCGCGTAGCCCGCCAGCAATCCGCAAAACAGCGAGATCAACGTCGCCGACAGCGAGATGATCATCGTGTTCAGCATCCAGGTGCCGAACAGCGTCTGGGTCAACAGATCGCGGACGTGCTCAAGCGTCGGATGCAGCGTCCAGAACGGCGCGTAATTGGCCGCGCTCCACGGCCGGTACAACTCCTTGTCCGGCCGCAGGCTGGTGACGATCATCCAGTAGAATGGAAACAGCAACGCGACGACGAACGCCGTGACCGGAACGTAGAAAAACGTCCAGCGGCGCCAAGGTGCTCCTTCAATCATCGCAGACGATCATCCTTTATAACGTCTCCGCGCGGCGGATGTAGACGAGCTGCACGATCACCACGATCAGCAGGATCGGGAAGATCGCAAGGCTGATCGCGGCGCCCTGGCTGAGGAGCCCGGTGCCGATGCCGAGCTGGTAGGCGTAGGTCGCGAAAAGCTGCGTCGCGTTGGCCGGACCACCGCCGGTCAGCACGTAGACAAGCTGGAAATCGGCGAAGGTCTGGATCACCGAAAACAACACGATGACCAAGGTCACCGGCAGGAGCAGCGGCCAGGTCACGTGGCGGAAGCGGGCCCAGGCGCGCGCGCCGTCGATCGCCGCCGCCTCATGCAGCTCGGGGCTGATCGTCTGCAGGCCGGCCAGGAGGCTGATCGCGTAAAACGGCACGCCGCGCCAGACATTGACAATGATGACCGAGGTCATCGCCAGGACCGGGTCGCCCAGCCAGTTGATCCGGCCGTGGATCAGCCCGAGATGAAACAGCACGTAATTGAGCACGCTGAAGGTGGGGTCGAACATCCACTTCCAGGCAAAGGTCGACAGCACGGTCGGGATGATGAAGGGCAACAGGATAAAGGCGCGCATGAACGCCTTGCCCCTGAAATCGCGGTTGAGCAGCAACGCCAGCCACAGGCCCAGGATCAATTTGAAGGCCGTGGTCACCACCGTGTAGAGGCAGGTGTTCCACACCGCGACGCGGAAGATGTCGTCGGACCAGATTTTCTCGAAATTCGCGAAACCGACAAACTTGCCGGGCACGCCGACGGTGGTGTCGGTGACCGACAGCTCGATGCCCTTGACGAACGGGTAGGCGATAAACAGCGCGAGCAGGATAAGCGTCGGCGCCATCAGACAGGCCGCCAGCCAGCGCTCGTCCTCGAGCAGCCGCGTGATCGGCCCGCGGCGCGGGCTGCGCACGTATTTTTCCTGTGGAGCGACAGCGTCAATCGTCGCCATGGGCGGCTCCTCCGGCGCGGGTCGCGGCGGCAAGCGTCGCGATCCGAGTGTGTTTGCGAAAATCTTTAGGCACAACCGAACCACTTCACAAGGGAAAGCCCGCTCGCTCGTGCCAAAGCAGTCCTGCCATGTTGCCGCAGTCAGCCCCGAGCATGCCCAGCCGTGCCTTGCCGCCGCGCGCGGCAGTCACAATGTTACGGGCACGATGTTATGGGGGGCACGGAAAATTGCCGGGGGACGCCGGAACCGATAAGCGCAGCGATTTGCTGCGCGAGCTGATGGCGGTGTTCGACGACTTGCCGGCGGCGCTGCGCGAGGCGATCAACTATGCGCCGGAGCCGCTCGATCCCAAGGATCTCGCGACGCTGTGCCGGCGGCACGGCGCGGCCAACGTGCTGTCGATGATCGAATTGAAGCTGCGGCGCCGGGCGCAGTCGCAACCGGCGTCGGAGCAAAAGCCCGGCTAGGCGGCGTCCGGCGGCGGGTCGAGCGCGTCGATCTGCCGGTCGCTGTCCTGTGCCGCGGCGACGGACCAGTCGTCGAACCCGGCTTGCCGGTTGCGCAGGCAGGCGAGCTGGGCCGCCAGCAGCCCCATCTCGGCCTCGTCGCGGCGCTTGGCCGGATCGCCGTCGCGCGCCAGGAGCTCGAACACGGCGCCAAGAAAGCGGCGCTTGTCGAACGGCCGGGTGACGGCATGCCCGCTATCGGCGCCGGGTGCGGCCGGCATCGCAACGGCGGGTCCGGTGAACAGCACCTTGCTGCCGGGCCGGCAATGCCGCATCTGCCGCGCCGTGGCGAGTGCGTCGTCGCCGTCGGCGATCTGGCCGGCGACGATGGCGATGTCGACCGGACGCGCCGCCAACGCCGCCAGCGCGCCACGGCTTTCGCGGAATGCGGCGACGACAAAGCCGCTCTCCCGCAGCAGCGTAGCGGCGCGTGCCCGGCTGTCCTCATCGCGGTCGACGATCAGCGCGTATGGCCGTGTTTCTAACATTGCATTTGGGATAACACGCAAATCGCGCGTATGACCCAAAGTTTTGCCGCGATTTTTTGTTGGATTTTAGGGGCTTAGACGAGTGCTAACCTGAATTTTTGATTAACGGCGCACCCGCGATCCAGTCGACGCTCGCGGTTTTCCTCGACATCGCGGGGGGCGGGCGCGACAGGGCGCCCCCGCATCATTCCTCGCGCTGTTAACTCTCTTGCCTTTGGCGCGGCGCGTCTCGCATTGGGTTCCGGTGTCGGGGCGCTAGGCAATCGCACGATCTGGCGGCATGCTGAACGACGGAAGAGTACCGCTCCCGGTGGGGCGCGCGGGCTTCAAACCCGTTGGAGGGCGCCCCGGCGTCCTCGGTAGGTTCGACTCCTGCCTCTTCCGCCACTATCGCCTATTTATTGTAGTGAAAACATGAGCTTAGAAAGATGTGGTTCCCTAATACCCATCCTTTGACACATCAAAAAATGCCGATTGATCGCGAAGGATGGCGAATTGTCGCAGAGGCTCGGACGGTCGTGCTACGCGTCGCCCGACAGTCGCAAGGGAGGGGATTTGCTATTTCGAAGGCGCGGCGCAGTTCGGGCAAGGGACCGGATCTGGCATCGGGACTTCCCGATAGGGCGAGATGATCGGGACCTCGCCGGGCCTCCGAATGGCTGGAGAGGCAGCGCTGGCGTTGCGCGCATCGCCCGGCGGAACACCGTCTCGCTGAACACCGCTTACTCTGCCGCCATGATACGAGCACGTACCCCCGGCATAGGGATGTTCGCTGAAACTGCTGGTCCCATCAGCGCAGAGAGCCGTCGCGCCACGTAAGGGGCCTGTCTTGTGCCAGTCCTCGCCATAGGGACGCGCGACACGGACGTGCTCTGGCCGGCTCCAATAATAGCCGTGGAAACTATGCTCGCCAGCCAGCGCCGCCGTTGTGCCAACGAGCGCGATTGTGAGGGCTACTGGACAGAACCAGCCTTCTCGGAGCGACACTCGTCTCCTCTCCTAATCGGTCACTACACTCACAAGGATCTTGTATTCGACGCCATTAACGGTAGGGCGCAGCTCAGCGCGCACGTCGGCCCCGACGACTATCACAGGGTCGGGCATGGGCACACCGGTCTGGGACAGGCACTCGGCAATCTTGCCGGCCACCGCTTGAAGCTGCTCCGTTTCGCTCATTTTTGCCCTCCTGCCAGCAGGATCGCCGTCAAGCGTTGACAAAGGGTAAGACGGGCGGGAAATCGTTGTTCCTGGCGTTGCGCTGTGGACCCGACTTCGCTCTCAACGGGCTGCTCGGCATGCTGTCGGCTGATTGCCCACGGAATACCGCTCATTCGATCTACGACCGACCTCGGGATGTCGAAGCAGCAGTCATAGAAACGGAAGAGCCCGGCGCGGGAGACGCGCCCGCGCGAACGGCTGACACCAGCTATGAGACGCGCCACCACCATATGTATGGCATCACGTTAAGAGGGGTTGTTCCGGCCGGGTGCTCGGGGGCAACCCAATACTTCTTCCCGTTCACGCATTCGGCGACGTACACCGGGTCGATCCC
>DATMLO010000112.1:0-2278 GCA_035570495.1 Allostellaceae bacterium
ATGCACCGGCAGCCCGTCGCGCAGCGGCGCCTCGGCATGGCGCGAGGCGCGCAGCAAAAGATCGATCCGGGTCGCCGGCCTATGCCGCTCTGGGGCAAGCAGCCAGTCGCCGCGGCGCGGCTCGGCGCCGTCGGCGAACGAGCCGGCGAGGTTGACCGCACAGCGCTCGCCGGCGACCGCGGTCTCGATCGGCCGGTTCTGCGCGTGCAGCCCACGCACCCGCGCGCCCGCGCCATACCAGCCGGCCGTTCAAGCCCGGCACCTCGACCGCCGGCCGCGAGCACCGCCATGGCCGCTCCTTGCTGACCCTCCGATGAGATCACGCGGCTTGGCCCCGGCCAGCCGATCGTCATGATCGCCGGCGAGCCGCCTTACCTGCTCGACCGCCTCGACTACCTCACCAACCCCGCCTTCGCCGGCCGCGCCGACCCCAACCCGATGCACCTTCCCGCCGCCGCGCACTGAAAGGCCTTTTGCATGCCGATCTGGGTGTGAAATCGGCGTCGAATAAGGACCCCGTTTGGGCGCCGATCGACAGCAAGCGCGACGATACGCTCACTTCGGGTTGGGAAGTGCAATATTGGGCGAGGGAGGCCTCGTCGCTAGGGGCTTGCCACTTATATCACCGCTTGCTGTAGAGGTGGCGTGCCTGACGAGGCGATCCGCCGCCTTCTCGACTACGACCGTCGACGATATTGGCTGGTAAACGGATGGTCCATCCGGTTCCGGGTCGCCGAGGTCGCGATTACCGCGGCGAGGCCGCAGGGCGTCAAGTAAGCCATCACGCTGCACGATGTGGACGGGTCACGGCTACTGGGCTTCGACAACGCGCATGGCGTCCCACGCGAACGGACTTACGACCATCGACACCGTTTCCGGCGCGCCGGGGAGCTGGTGCCCTATGATTTCCGGGGAGCAGATGAATTGATCTGCGACTTCTTCGCTGCCGTCGAGCGAGCCTGCCGGCAGGAAAGCACGCCGTTCGGATTTGAAGCGGAAGACGTCGAGTTGGAGATGGAGGACGATGACACGGACCTCCCTGACTGAGTTGCGCGAGGAAATGCGGGGGGTCGCGTGTGGTGAGCACCAGGCGTCGCCACTCCCGGCGGCACCGCTGCTCGCTGCCCTGTCACGTGACGCGCTCGACCTCTTGGGGGTCTTGCTGCGGGAGCGGCCGGCGAGCATCACGGCATTGGTGGCGCTGACGGGGCGAGCGCAGCCGAATGTATCGCGATCTCTGCAACTGCTCGCCAAACACCGTTTGATCCGATTGGTACGAGAGGGGCGGGAAGTCAGGCCGGAGCCGATCGCCAGCGCGGTGCGCGTGGACCTGATGACCGGCACATATGAGACGACACCGCCGTCAACAGCGGCAGCATGACCACGGGAGAAGATTTCCGGCGAGCAGAAGAACCATTATCCGCGCAACAGCGGGGCCGCGCGATAGCGCCGGCTCCGCTGCGCCGAACCCTCGTCGGTCTCGATCAGCCCATTATTGCGCAACACCGCGATGCCGGAATTCCAATGGCCGCCAGTCGGCTTCTTGCCAAGTTGACCGCAAGCTGATCGGCGTTCATACAACGCTCGCCCTCGGCGGCGAGGGTGCGCAAGATCTCGGGTGCCGGCGACGGCAGCCGGTTGCACGACAAGGCCAGGCGTTCGGCCGGCGCCGCCGGCGGCCTTCACCCAGCAGGGCTGGCCGACGACCAGATCGTAGCGTCCAGTGACGGCCTTCATCCAGCAGTACGCAAATTGCTGGTGGCATTGGCGCAGCACGCGCGAGCGCGGTTCACTTGGGGCTAGGCGGCGACACTCGCCGGGCTGAAACCGAGAATGGTGAGGCTCGCATCGGTGAACTGCAGCCGTCGGCGACTTTTTGGGCCGTCCGTGCCAGCCCCGAGGCGAGCAGCCGGGTCGTCCGCGGGCTGGTCTTTCGAGTGTTGCGGACATCGGCAATGGCGGTTTCCAATTCTTTGATTTGATCAGGGACAGAATTTTTGGTCGATCTCTTCGCCTTTGAGTGGGCCATTTCTGCAAACCTACCTATGTTTCTTGCTTGAGGCGGCTCGACAGCAGTTCGCCGCGCTGTTCGAGCACCGGATAGGCGGCGGCGGCGAGGTGCGCGTTGATCCGCTTCAGGTCGCGCAGCAGGTCGAGGTGCAAGGCACTGGTCTCGACGCTCTCGACCCGTCCGGCGCGGATGCGGGCGAAATGGGCCTCGGTGGCGCGGGTTTCGAGGTCGCGGAACACCTCCTTCTCACCGAGCAATTCGCGCGCG
>DATMLO010000113.1:0-21226 GCA_035570495.1 Allostellaceae bacterium
GTCACATCGCCGCAGCCGTTGAGCTCGACCGGCAAATGCGGTGTCTCGACCGCCCACGCGCCGCTGTCGCCGCTCGCCAGCATCGTTAGATGGTCGGGCAAGAGGCTCAGGCTCGTGAGTAGTACAATCCCCGGCCCTTGCGCGCGCAGCGCCGCGGCGGCGGCGGCCGCCTCGCGCAGATCGCCCGCGGCGTGCCCTGTCAGATATTCGAGCTCGAAGCGGTTGGGGGTGACGATGTCCGCCATCGCCAGCGCGCGGTCGCGAAAGAATTCGGCGACCCCGTCGCGCACGTAGGAGCCGGTGTCGGTATCGCCGATGACGGGATCGCAGCAGAAGATCGCCTTCGGGTTCGCGGCCTTGACCCGTCCGACAATGTCGAGCAGCACCGCGCCGGTTTCCGCCGTGCCGATATAGCCCGACAGAATTGCGTCGATGCCCGGCAGCACGCCGAGATCGGCGATGCCCTCAAACAGCGTCGCGACGGTCTCGGCCGCGACCACGTCGCCGCGCCAACGCCCGTGGCCCGTGTGGTTCGAGAACGCCACCGTATCGAGCGCCCAGGCCTCGATCCCGAGACATTGCAGCGGAAACACCGCCGCCGCATTGCCGACATGGCCATAGGCGACGCGCGACTGAACCGACAGGAGCGTCGGCATCAGCGCCCGGAATCGAGACGGTCGAACACCCGCTTCAGGCTGAGAAAAATGACGAGGCCGCTGACCACGAACAGCGCCACCCCCGCGCTCTGCAGGCTGCCCGGCGTGCCGGCGCCCATGAACAGCCCCGCCAGCGCGATCACCGTAAAGAGCGGGATCACCACGACGAGCTGCGCCGGCCTGTCGACGAAAAGGAAACTCGTCCAGTCGTCGTCGATACCGTCGAAATGCGCCTTCAATCGCAGAAACGCGAGCAGCACCGCGCCGACCGCCAGAAGCAGCCCGGTCGCGTAATCGCCCGACTGGCCGTCGCTCGCGATATAAAGCCCGAGGATCGTCAGCGCCGCGAGCGCGACCATGGGGATCCAAAAGCCGAACCACGGCCTCAATCCCGGGTCGGACGGTTGCGGTGACGTCGGGGTGGTTTGCATGCGCGGCCTCACAAATTCGCCTGTTCGGATTATATCGGAACCGCTATCCCGGCAGGCAATTCTCTGAGGACATGATGGCCGCACCCCTTCGCCCCCGCCGCAGCGTGCTGTTCATGCCGGGCGCCAATGCCCGCGCGATGCAAAAGGCGATGGAGCTTCCCGCCGACGGGCTGATCTTCGACCTGGAAGACGCGGTCGCGCCCGACATGAAAAAACAAGCCCGCGCGATGGTGGCCGCTGAGCTGGGGCAGGGAGGCTATGGCCGCCGCGAATGCGTGCTGCGGGTCAACGCCCTCGACACCGAATGGGGTGCGGACGACCTCCAGATGGCCTCGGCGATGCGGCTCGACGCGGTGCTGCTGCCCAAGGTCGGCAGCGCCGCACGGGTGCGCGACAGCGTCGCGGTGCTCGACCGCGCCGGCGCGCCACCGGAAATCGCGGTCTGGTGCATGATCGAGACGCCGAAGGGCGTGCTCGCCGCGGCCGAGATCGCCGCCGCGCATCCGCGCGTCGCGGCGCTGGTCATGGGCACCTCCGACCTCACCAAGGATCTGGGCGCGCGCCACGTACCGGACCGGCTGCCGCTCTTGACCTCATTGCAGCTGGTGCTGCTCGCCGCGCGGGCGCACGGGCTTGCCGCGCTCGACGGTGTACATCTCGATCTTGCCGACGATGAGGGGTTTCGCGTCGTCTGCGCCCAGGGCCGCGCGCTCGGCTTTGACGGCAAGACGCTGATCCACCCCAAACAGATCGCCCCGGCCAATGTCGCGTTCGCGCCGAGCGCCGACGAAATCGCCGAGGCGCAGACGATCATCGCCGCGCACGAAGCGACGCTCGCCGCCGGCAAGGGCATCGTCGTGGTCGACGGCCGCCTCGTCGAAAACCTGCATGTCGAGGCCGCGCACCACACCCTCGCGCTCGCGGAGGCGATTGCGGCGCTTTCTTAAACTCCCTCGCCCCGCTTGCGGGGAGAGGGCAGGGGTGAGGGGCAGCTATTGCGCGAACCCTGCCCCTCACCCGCCTCGCTCTGCTCGGCACCCTCTCCCCGTGAACCGTGAACGGGGAGAGGGTATGAAGTGAATTACCCCACCGCGACGCAATAGGCGTCGCGCACGCCTTCGGGCAGCCGGCTTTCCTGCCAGCTCTTGCCGCCGTCCTGGGTGCCGAACATCTGGCCGACGCGCGACACCGCGTAGACCTGGTTCGGGTCGCGCGGATGGAGCGTCACGCCCATCATCGTCGCGTCGGCCTTGATGCCGTGGTCGAAGCGCGCCCACGTCTTGCCGACATCCGTGCTCTTGTAGACCGACCCGTCGGTCGAGCGTGCCGCTGGCGACAGCGCCGCGTAGAGGGTCTTCGCGTCATGCGGCGAGGTGCGGATGTCGCGGCCATAGGTCAGCGGCGAGAAGCGGCCGATCTCCATGTCCTCCCAGCTTTCGCCCTTGTCGCCGCTCTTGAACAGCCCCATGCGGTTGGCGAGGAACACGGTGCCCGGCGCCGCCGCGCTGCAGGCCAGCGCATGGCCATCGAGCATGCCTTCGATCTCGGTTTGGCTGCCGATGCGGCTGCGGTATTTCGGCTGCTCGCAGAAGCGAATGAGATCGGCGGTGCAGTCTTCCCAGCTTTCGCCGGCGTCGCGGCTGCGCATCGCGCCATTGGCCTCGAGCGTCGCGTAGACATCGTCCGGGGAATTGGGGTCGATATCGAGCCGCATCACCCGGCACGCGAAATTCATGATGACCCGGTCGGGCAGCGGCGGATGCGCGAGCTTCTTCCAGTGCTCGCCGCCGTCATCCGAGCGATAGACATCGACCGGGGTCGCGCCGGCGTAAAGCCGCTTCGGATCCTTCGGATGGACGAGGATCGACCAGGTGTCGGGATCGCCGCCGGTGACGCTCATCTTCTCAAACGAGTTGCCACGATTATGGCTGCGGAAGATACCCTTGGTGCTGCCGACAAAGATCGTGTCGTGGTCGGTCGGATGCACGGTGATCGCGTGCACTTCCGCGGCATCCGGCAGCCGCAGATGGTCCCAGCCCTTTTCGCCCGCCGCCTGGCGGAAGATGCCCGCGAGCGGATGCCCGGAATGATCCATCCCGACCGTGCCGGCGATGCCGACATAGACATGCGTGTTACCCGCCATCGCTTCCTCCTTCGATTCGAAACTTGTGCGCGGATCATAGCGCGCCCTCCTCATTTGTCACAAAAACTCGCGGGGGTTTCGGGCACTCGCTATGCTTGCACCGGCACAACGGAGGCTTTGATGGCTGCGAAGAAGCGTACGGTAGGAAAGAACGGCCCGGCGGTGAACCCCATCGCGCTCGGCTGCATGTCGCTTTCGGGCGTGTACGGGCCGAGCGACGAGGCGGCGGGCGAACGGTTCATCCAGCAGGCGGTCGATCTCGGCGTCGATTTTCTCGACAGCTCGGACATGTATGGCTGGGGCCAGAACGAGTCCCTCTTGGGCCGTGCGCTCAAGGGCGGCCGGCGCGACAAGGTCGTGCTTGCCTCGAAATTCGGCCAGACGCAGAACCCCGGCGGCCAGAACGGCGTCAACGGCCGCCCCGAATACGTGGCGCAGGCCTGCGAGGCGAGCCTCAAGCGGCTCGGCGTCGACCATATCGACGTCTATTTCCAGCACCGGGTCGACCCCAACGTGCCGGTCGAGGACACGGTCGGCGCGATGGCGAAGCTCGTCGAGCAGGGCAAGGTCAAGCATCTCGGCCTGTGCGAGGCGACCCCGCAGCGCGTCGCCGCGGCGCATAAGGTGCACCCGATCGCCGCGGTGCAGAGCGAATATTCGCTGCTCTACCCCGAGATCGGCAACGAGACGCGCAAGGTCACGCGCGACCTCGGCATCTCCTTTATCGCCTATTCGCCGCTCGGCCGCAGCCTCCTCGCCGGTGTCGTGCCGGACTTTGCCAACCTGGCGCAGGGCGACACGCGCGCCCGCCACCCGCGCTTCGCGGGCGAGAATTTCCAGAAGAACCGTATGCTGGTCGAAGGCGTCGAGGCGATCGCCGCCGATAAGCGCTGCACCGTCGCGCAGTTGTGCCTCGCGTGGCTTCTGGCGCAGGGCGACGACGTGATCCCGATCCCCGGCACCAAGAACATCGAGCGGCTCCGTGAAAATCTCGGCGCCGCCGACATCGTGCTGAGCCAAGCCGAACTCGACGCGATCGCCGAGGTGTGCCCGGCCGGCGCCGCCGCCGGCACCCGCTATCCCGCCGGTGGCATGACCGGGGTGTTTATCTAGGCGTTTCCCGCCCGATCTCTCTTGGGTTCGTCATGGCCGGGCTCGTCCCGGCCATCCACGTCTTGCCGCGACTATGGCCTTTCCCGTGGATGCCCGGAACAAGTCCGGGCATGACGAGCATAAAACTGCGGCGCTTAGGCCAGATCCACAATCTCGACCCAATTCGGCTGTGTGCCCATCGGGTAGTGGTTGACCGGGTTAAGCGCGCCTGACGCCTTGTCGATCGTGTAGACCGTCATCGCGTTCGAATCCATGCCGACCGACAAGAGAAACTTGCCGCGCGGGTCGATATTGAAGCCGCGTGGCGTCTTCTCGGTGTCGAACTTGCCGATCGCCGTCAGTGTGCCGTTATGGGGGTCGATCTTGTAGCCGTGCAGCGTGCTCGTTGTCCGCACCGCACCGTAGAGATAGTGGCCGTCCGGCGTCACATGGATGTCGGACGCCGCGGCGGAATCCTTGCCGTTCCAGTCGCCGAGATCAACAAACGCCACCTCGCTCAGCTGCCCGTTCGCGCCGACGTTGTAGAGGCCGATCGTCGCGGTCGTTTCGGTGATCAGATAGGCCCATTTCCCGTTGGGATGGATCGTGAAATGGCGCGGCCCGGCGCCGTCCTTGGTCTTTACCGCGCCTGGCCCGTTTGGCGATACGGTGCCGGTTTTGGGATCGAACGTCAGTTCGAGCACCTCGTCACCGCCGAGCTCCGGCACGTAGATGTTGTTGCCCGCGCCGACATAGACGCAGTGCGCCTTGGGCTTGGTGTCGAGGATTTGCGTCGCTTTGGCGTCGGGACGCCCGTCGCCTTGTCGATCGGATAGATCGCCAATTTCGCGCCGACGTAAGACGCGGCGAGCAGATATCGCCCGCTGCGGTCTGTGTTGATGTAGGCCATCTGGTCGACCAACGGCGTCGCGCCGACATGCCGTAATTTGCCGCTCGGCCGCTCGATCGCGAAAGTCGAGACCGGGTACGGCTCGCTGCGCAGCTGGGCATAAAGGAAGCGCTTGTCGTGGCTCGTGGTCATCGGCAGGCTCGCCGGCGACGGCTTGTCGGTGCCAGGCACCGGCACTTTGTCGAGGAGGTCGAGCGCGCCAGTGGCGCGGTCCATCGCCAGACAGAAGACTTCCTTGCTGCCGGCGTTGGAGACATAGACCATCGTCTGCGGGTTGCCAGCCGCCATCGCTTTTCCTCCTATGCCGATTTTCGGCGCCAGCGCCAGACCCGCCGCGCCACCAAGACCCAGCCGCAGCACGCGCCGGCGCGCCAGACGCTTTGCTTCCATCGTTTCTCTCCCCGGTTTTGTAACGAAGCGTAGGGTCGTCGCATGGGGCGCACAATTTCTTTCGTCACCCCCGCGCAGGCGGAGGTCCAGGGCAGCTTTTTCGTCGCTTGCCCTGGATTCCCGCGTTTACGGGAATGACGAGATTGAATTGCCCTACCGCTGCAGGTCGCGCGCGGTCTTTGCTGCCGGGCGCAGCGCGCAGCGGCCGAGCCAATCCGCCAGCTTGGGGAATGGCGCCATGTCGATCCGCGCCGGCCGCGCCCAGGCGAGGATCGCCGCGACATTGAGGTCGGCGACGGTGAAGTCGGCGCCCAAGAGATAGGGCGTCGCGGTCACCGCGCCGTCGAGTACGCGCAGCGGGCCTTGCATATCCTTCTCGCATTGGTCGGCGAGAGCGGCGTCGCGCTTGTCCTCCGGCAGGATCGCCCGGTTGAACATCGCCGTCAGCACATTGCGCTCGATTTCGGTGATGCCCCACAGGCTCCACTGCCAGGCGCGCGCCTCGTCTTCGAGTGCCGCCGGGTAGAGCGTGCCGAGCCCGTGTTTCTTGGCCAGATAGAGGTTGATCGCCATCGACTCCCACAGGATGAACCCGTTGTCGTCGATCGTCGGGACATGGCCATTGGGGTTGATCGCGAGAAACGCCGGCTCGCGGCTGTCGCCGCTGACGCCGATCGGCACATTCTCGTAATCGAGGCCCAGCTCCAGCGCCAGCCACAGCGTGCGGAACGCGCGCGACCGCGGGATGCCGTAGATCTTCAGCGTCGCCATGATCTCCTCCCTCGTCGTCGCGTCCGAGCCTACACTGTCGCCTTGGCCTCTTTACAACCCGGATTATGTTCCTATTTTGTTCTGATTCGAGGTCGATACGTGCGGAGCCGTCCGTTTTGCTGTTTCCCGCCGTTTTCCCGCTGATACCGCGCTGTTATCTTGCTGTTTCCTCGCTGTTATTTCGCTGTTAAATTACTGCTACCAGACCGTATTTTGAAATGAAATCAAATGGATAAGCCGATCGAAGAATTTGTCGTTATCAGCGGCTGCCGCATCCGCCTCCTGCGTGGCGGCCGGGAGGGCGCGCCGCCGCTCGTCTTTCTGCACGGCGCCGGCGGGCATACGGGCTGGATGAGTTTCCTTGCGGCACTCGCCGAGGATTTCCAGGTGTTCGCGCCGGAGCATCCCGGCTTTGGCCAGTCGGACGATCCGGCCTGGCTCGATGGGGTCGGCGATCTCGCCTATTTTTATCTCGATGTCCTCGCCGCGCTGGGGCTTGGTGGCGTGCATCTCGTCGGCACCTCGCTGGGCGGTTGGATCGCCGCCGAACTCGCCGTGCGCAACGACACAAGGCTCAAGACGCTGACCCTGGTCGGCGCGGTTGGCATTCCCGCCGGCGGCGAGCCGATCGACGATATTTTCCGCATGTCGGTCGAGGAGAATTTGCGCCGCTTCTACGCCGATCAGGAGCGCGCGACCCGCCGGCTTGGCGACATGGCCAAGCTCGATGCGATGCTCTACGCCAAAAACCGCTCGACCGTGACCCGGCTCGCCTACAACCCGCGTTTCTACAATCCCGACCTCGCGAAATGGCTGCATCGGATCACCGTGCCGACCCTGTTGATCTACGGCGACAAGGACGGGCTCGTCCCGCCGCGTTTTGGCGAGGCGTATCACGCCGCCATTCCGCAATCGAAATTTGTCGTGATGCGGGATGCCGGCCACGCGCCCTTTGACGAACAGAAGGACGCATTTCTCGCAACATTCCGCGGCTTTGTCGGTAGCCAGCAAAAGTCGCGGTGAACAAAAATTGGCTATTCCTGTTACACGCTGTTTACACTAAATCATAAAGCCGCCTGCGGGGGGCCTCGCCGGGCGCGCAAAGGACATTTAGGGGGATGCGGGTGGAGCACATCATCATCGCGGCGGGAGCGATGGCTGCCGCCGTCTGGATTTATCTGCTGGCGTTTCGCGGGTCGTTCTGGCGCATTGAACGCGGCGATGGCGTGAACGCGACCGCGCCGTCGCGGTCGGTCGTTGCGGTCATTCCGGCGCGCGATGAGGCCGATGTGATCGGCGATGCCGTTGCCTCGCTGCTCGCGCAGGATTACGCCGGCCGCTTCAACATTGTCATCGTCGACGACCACAGCAGCGACGGCACCGCGCAGATCGCGCGTGACGCCGCTTCCGCCATCGGCGCCGCCGACCGGGTGACCGTGATTGAGGCCGAGCCGGTGCCCGCCGGCTGGACCGGCAAGCTCTGGGCGGTGCGCCAGGGCACCATCCGCGCTACCGCGATGAACCCCGACTACCTGCTGCTGACCGACGCCGACATCGTCCATTCGGTCGACAATCTGCGCGGCCTCGTCGCGCGCGCCGAAAGCGGCGGTTTCGACCTGGTGTCGCTGATGGTGCGGCTGCATTGCCGCGGGTTGTGGGAACGGCTGCTGGTGCCGGCCTTTGTGTTTTTCTTCTTCAAGCTCTACCCACCGCGCTGGGTCGCCGATAAAGGGCGCGGCGTGGCCGCCGCGGCGGGCGGCTGCATGCTGCTGCGCCGCGAAATGCTGCAACGGATCGGCGGCGTCGACAGCATCCGCCACGAGATCATCGACGATTGCGCGCTGGCGCGCCGGGTCAAGAGCTTCGGCCGCGTCTGGCTCGGCATCGCCGACGAGACGCGCAGCGTGCGGCCTTACGGCTCGTGGCGTCCGCTATGGGACATGATCAGCCGCTGCGCCTTCGCCCAGATCAATTATTCCGCCGGCATCCTGATGATGCTGATGGTCGGCATGGCGATCACCTACCTGGCGCCGCCGCTGTTGGTGCTGCTTTCGGGCTCACCCTGGGCAATGGCGCTGGGCGGCGCCGCATGGCTGGCGATGGCCGCGTCATTTGTACCGATGCTGCGGCTTTATCGCTGTCCGGCATGGGTCGCGCTGCTGCTGCCGGTGATCGCCATGTTTTACATGGCGGCGACCTTGGGTTCGGCTGTGCAGTTCTGGCGCGGCCGCGGTGGCGCCTGGAAAGGCCGCTATCAGGCCGCCGCCGCGACGCGCTGATCGATCATTCCGCGGGAAACGCCGCGATAAACCGGTGCCCCTAACGCGCAGTGCACCACCATTAATCTCCGCGGGTAGAGATATTGTCGAGTATACGTTGAACGCGGTGGCTAAGTTCGTCGATCAGCTGAATATCGTCGATTAGATGGACCTGGATGTGTCGATTAACTGGACGGGTACGGAAGCCAGAATGCACGAAATATTGATCATCACCGTATTTCCAATGAGGCATGTTTAATGGTGGAGATTTTGTTCTAAATCCTTCATATTTTTTATGATTATCGAGTAAGCTTTGTATAATATTGTCTGCGTGATAGTGGTCACCGCAACAGACCTCGCCGCGATAATCTTGTGGCATAACAGGTATATTTGCAGCCGTGAGCCCGGCAACATAATTATCATCGATATTGATATTATAATCAGGTAGTTTGTGAACTATGGAAAGAAAATCAAATTTTTGAAAGGTTATGAGTAATTTATATTCTTCTATTTCCTGTATATAGTTAATATTATTAAAGATATTTAAATTGAAATGTGGTTGTTCTTCGAGACCGTAAAAACTTGGTTCGTTATCGTCTGCCAATATATGAATATCAAAAAAAAATATTCCATTTCTAATTTTAAAGAAATTATCTGTGCTTTGCCAAATAGAAGTTGATAAAAGTTTATTAGTATTTCTTTTAAGATCCATACCGCTTTGGAAATCACCTTCGGTGAATAGGTTGTGGCAAATTTTTTTTGCAGCTTGGCATTTTTCATTAATCGATAATCTCAGAAACGCGGCTTTATTCGCCGCTCGCCTCTGCTGCTCTTCGTTTTGCCCCCGTAACGGCGCGGTGACCTGATTAATCCGGGCGGCCAAGCGGGATGCAAAAACTTGATCACCTGGCTCTACCCAGTCGATGACATTACGCATCGCTAGATCGAAGTGGAGACGATACATCCCGAACTCATCGTCGACTCGCGGGCTGAGGTGATCCCGCCTGATGGTATAAATCACCGGGACGACACGTTCTGCGAAACCGGCTTCGTAGTAGACCGAAGGGCGAGCATAAGTCAGATCGGCAAGTACAAAATTTGCGGTAGTTATCTCCTCGATCATGCGATCGTCGATATTACCGTTATGTTCAATTCTGTCGATTCGAACTGGCGTGATTCCCTGCTCGATAAGTACCTTCGTGATTATCCCATCATACAAGGCGTCGGTATCGCTGCGTGAGAACGCCATCGCGATGAAACACTTCATGGTCACCGCAATCACCCTGGGGAACTAAACGTAAAATAGCGCGCACAGACGCTTTGCGGCAACTATGGTTACTACGAATTATTCCGCCGGAAACGCCGCGATAAACCCGGCACGCCGGCGATCGGCCAGCCGGCCGAGCGCCGCGAAAAACCGGCGGAAGCCTTCCCATTGGTGCCGCAGATAGCCGCAATCTATCGCCGACCCGGTGAGTGAGGCGACGCCGGTTTGCGGAAACCCCGCATCACGTCGCCTTGTGCCAAAAATCACATCCCAGACCGGCAGGATCACCGCGAAGTTGCACCCGCGCGAACTGACGAACGGGGCCTCGGCGTGCTCGATCGAATGGTGCACGCGATGGAATTGCGGGCCGACCATCAGGGTCGAGCCAATGCGGCCAAAGCTCAGCCGCACATTGGTGTGCGATAGGCTCTCGATCAGCCGGAAGCCGATCAGCACCAGCGGGTACGCACCCGGCGGCACATCGATAAGCATCGCCAGCGTGCCGGTCCATACCAGGGCCAGGATGTCGTCGAGGATGTGGTTGCGGTCGTCGCTCCACAGCGTCACCTGGCGCTGGTCGTGGTGCAGGCTGTGCAGCGCCCACCACCACGGCAGCCGGTGCTGCAGCCGGTGGCGCCAATATTCGCCAAAATCGAGCACCACCATGTAGACGAGAAACGTCACGAATGGGTGGTTGAACAGCGGCGTCACCAGCTGCTCGATCTCGGGTGGGATGTAGCCGCGGAACCGCAGCGATGAATCGATGAGCACGCCAATCGGTGTGAGTACGATAAAGAGGAGCGCCGGCACCACGCCGAGCCGGTGGATCAGCGTATAGACGATGTCGGTGCGCACCACGCGCCGCTCGCTCCAGCGTTCGACCGGTCGCCACAGTTCAAGCGGCCGGAACAGCACATAAGCGAGGATCACCGCCAGCGCGCCGTAAAGCGCGAACTCGACCCCGTCGAATACGTCTTCCGCCCAATCCATCAGCCCGAGCTGAAACAGCGCCGGCTGGATCACGGTCTCGAAGATCGAACCCTGGATCTGCTCGATGATCCGCTGCAAGCCGTCGAACATGGCTCAGATCCTGCCCGCGCCTAGTAGACAAAGATGCCGTGTGGCGAGCGCCCGACCGGAACGCTCGTCTTCAGCGTCCCCGAGGCGAGCTCGATCACGTCGACCCAGGCGTGCCAGCGGCCGGTGACCCAGAGCTGCTGGCCGTCGGGCGACATCGCCATGTCGTCGGGGCCGCCAGGCGCCTGCAGCGTGTTCTCGACCTCGAGCGTATCGGCGTTCAGCACCGAGATCGTACTGGCGACGCGGTTGGTGACATAGAGCGTCTTGCGGTCGGGCGAGACGAGGAAATTGTGCGCGCCGTTGCCGGTGACCACCTTGTTGATGACGTTGCCGTTCGCCGGATCGACCTGGGCGATATAGTTGGCGCCCATCACGCCGACGAGCAGCGTGCCATCAGGCCGGGTGATGATCCCAGCCGGGGTCGGCCCGACCGGTGCGGTCCAGTTGACCTTGCCCGAGGCGATGTCGATCGACGTCAGGCCGCCCGTGCCTTGTAACGTCACGAACACGGTCTTGCTGTCGGCCGAGAAGGCGATATGGCTCGGCATCGTCGAGGCCGGCAGGCGATGGACCAGCTCAAATGTCGCGGCGTCGTAGATGTCGATATGGTCGAGGCGCAGCGACGCCGCGACAAACCATTTGGCATCCGGGCTAAAGCCGATCTGGTAGGGATCGCTGGCGGTGACCCGTTTCTTCTCGACGCCCGTCGTGCGGTCGATCAGCACCAGCTCGTTGCTGCCCGACATGGCGACGACCAGGGTACGCCCATCCGGCGTCTGGATCAGGTGATGCGGCCCACGGCCGATATGCGTGCGCGAAATTTCCTTGTCGCTGTCGGCATCGATGACGCTCAGTGTGTCGTCGTCGGAATTGAGCACGACGGCGGTCGCGGCATGCGCCGCGGCGCATACGCCGACCATCGCCGCAAAGACGGCCGCGGCAGCGAATCGGAGGGGGAAGCAATACAACCACACGGAGGGCGACCGGCAATTAAGGGGTGGGGATACAAGTGCTAAGCCAACGCGACTCGCCATTCATAGTCCGAGGTTAGTTGAGATAAAAGTCCGCTAGTAGCGGACAGCCCCTGAAATTTGCGCATTTCGCGAGGAACCGGGCCGCTCGGGCAGGCGTTCACTACCGGATATTGCATGGTCTTTTGACATGCCACGCATCCTGCTGGTTGAGGATGATGCAGAGGTTCGGATCCTCGTCGAGCATGTTTTGCTCGATGCGGATTACGAGGTCGATGCGGTCGAGACGTTCGGGTGCGGCTCCGAGCTCCTCGGACTTCGCGACTACAATCTCGTTATCGCCGATGGAAGGTTGCAGGACGGAACCGGTATGATGCTGGCGGACGAAGCGCGCCAGCGCGGCGTCGCCGCGCTGATCTTGACTGGCTACGCCTTTGTCCTGCAGGCGGCCGGCGTCGATCTGGGGCAGTACGACGTGCTGCTAAAGCCGATCAGTCCGGAGGAGCTGCTTTACAGCGTCGAGAAGACGCTGGCGACGCGGTCTCAGTCTTAGCGCCCAACTAACGCAGGCGTTGCGGCAGCGCGACGATCGCTTCGTCGAGCAGCGCGCTGCCGCGCCGCTCGTCGATTTCTTGTGTGATGACCTCGCGCGCCGCGGCGATCGCGACATCGACTGCCGTCGAGCGCACTTCGGCGAGCGCCTTGGCCTCGGCCTGGGCAATACGATCCTCCGCCATGTGCTGCCGTCGCTCGAGCGCGTGCTCGAGGTCGCGCGCCGATTGCGCCGCGATCCGCTCAGCCTCTGCCTTGGCCTGCGCGACGATTGCCTCGGCATCGGCGACGGCTTGTTGCTGCTTGGCGCGGTACTCGGCGAGCAGCTGCTCGGCCTCTTCGCGCAGGCGGCGCGCCTCGTCGAGCTCGCCGCGGATCCGCGCGGCGCGCGCGTCGAGCCCGCCGGCGAGGGCGCCAAAGACCTTGCGTCCGGCCAGCGCGACAAAGACGATCGCCGCGACCAGAACCCAGAATTCGGACTCGTGGAGGAATTCCATCACGTAGCCCGCCCATTGAGAGCCTGGCCGACGGCGGTCGCCATCGCGTCGGCCTTGGGCGCGGCGCCGGTCAGCTTTTCAACGATCGCGCTGCCCACTTCGGCCGCGATCCCACGGATTTCGCCGAGCGCCTGGTCCTTGCCGGCGGCGATGCGTGCCTCGGCGGCGGCGATCTGCTCGGCCAGTTTCGCCGACAGCTCCTGCTGCCGTCTGGCGGCTTCGGCCGCGAGCCGCTCGCCGGTTTGGCGCAGCGTGTCCTGCGCCGCCGCGCGGGCGTCCGCGAGCGTCTTCTGATAGGCGGCAAGCGCCGCCTCGGCTTCTTCCTTGAGCGCCGCGGCCCGTCCGAGATCGCTATCGAGATGATGCCGGCGTCCCTCGATCGCCGCCCTGACCTTGGGCAGGCCAAGCCGCGACATCAGCACGTAGAGCAGGACGAACGTGATCGCCAGCCAGACGAGCTGCGGGACAAAGGTATGGTAATCGAGCTGCGGCATGCGGGCGCGCCCGCTCGGCTCAGAATACGAACAGGATCAGGAAGGCGATCGCCAGCCCGAACAGGCCGGTCGCCTCGGCCAGCGCAAAGCCCAGAAACGCGAAGGGCTGCACTTGGGCCTGTGCCGCCGGATTGCGCGCGACCGCGCTGATCAGCGACGAGAATACATTGCCGATGCCGATGCCGGCGCCGACGAGCGCGATGCAGGCAAGGCCGGCACCGATCATTTTCGCGGAAGCAAGATCCATGGGTATCCCCTAGGTTTTACAAGGTGTTGAAAGTTCAGTGCAAATGCAGCGCGTCGCGCAGGTAGAGGCAGGTCAGGATCGCGAACACGTAGGCCTGCAGCGCCGCGACCAGCACTTCCAGCGCGTAGATCGCGACATCGAGAAGCACGGGGAAGATCGCTGCCAACCCGACGCTCGCCGCAAACCCGCCAAAAATTGCCAGCATCGTGTGGCCGGCGAGCATATTGGCGAAGAGCCGGATCGACAGGGTGAACGGCCGGATGAAATAGGACAGGAGCTCGATCGGCACCAGCAGCAGCAACAGCACAAACGGTACACCCTCCGGCACGAAGAGCCTGAGGAAGTGCGCGCCATGCTTGATGAAGCCGATAATTGTCACGCCGATAAACACCATCGCGGCCAGCCCGAAGGTGACGATGATCTGACCAGTTACCGTGAAGCTGTAGGGGATTAGGCCCAGAAAGTTCGCGAAAAGCACGAACATGAACAGCGTGAAAACGAACGGGAAATACGGCTCGGCGCCGTGACCGGCATTGGTGTCGACCATATCGGCGACAAACTCGTAGCTCGTCTCCGCGACCGACTGCCAACGCCCCGGCACCAGCGCGCCTCGTTTCGTGCCGAGCACCAAGAGCGCGGTGATCAGCACGACCGCGATCACCATGAACAGCGACGCGTTGGTGAACGATACGTCGAGCCCGCCAATATGGATCGGGATCAGCGGTTCGATCTTGAACTGTTCGAGCGGGTGCAGCTCCAGCGCCACGTCAGTCTTCTTTCCCCTTCGTCCGGCGGAAGCCGACCGCCGCGCTCTGTCCGATGATCGCGCGATAGACGTTCAGCATGCCGGTGGCAACCCCTAGAAAGAACATCACGATCATCGCAAACGGCTTGGTGCCGAGCACATGATCAAACGCCCAACCCAACCCGGTCGCGACGACGATCGCGACCACAAACTCGATCCCGATGCGGAAGCCGATCCCGAGCGCCTGCTGCGACCCGGCGTCATTGCCGTTGCCGCTCGCCGGCCGCTCGCTGTTTTGCGCCCGCGCCTTATCCAGCCGCTCGGAAAGCCGCGCCAGCGCATCGGAGGGCCGGTCATCGCTCATTTTCGCGCCCAGCCAACGGTACACCGGCCCGACCGCTGCCGGTCGAAACGGCGCGCAAGATAGTTGTGCGCCCGCGCCCTGTCAACCGCGTAGGGTTGCGGGCGACGGCATGAATATCATTGTGTATCAGTATGTTATGGAACCGTTGGGCTGCTATGCCTATTGCGCGGCGGCGAAGGCGGGGGCGCGTAGCTCGGCGGCGCGCGCCAGATCGACCGAAACCAGCTGCGACACCCCTCGCTCAGGCATCGTTACACCGAACAGCCGGTCCATATGCGCCATGGTGATGCGGTGATGGGTGATCAGCAGGAACTTGGTGCCGGTGGCGTCGGCGATCTCGGCGACGAGCTCGCAAAAGCGGTCGACATTGGCGTCGTCGAGCGGCGCGTCGACCTCGTCGAGCACGCAGATCGGCGCTGGGTTGGTGAGGAAGACGGCGAAGATCAGCGCGATCGCGGTCAGCGCCTGTTCGCCGCCCGACAGCAGCGACAGCGACTGCAAACGCTTGCCGGGCGGGCTCGCCATGATCTCGAGCCCGGCGTCGAGTGGGTCGTCGGCGTCGGTCAGCGTGAGATGCGCGCGGCCACCGCCAAACAGCCGCTGAAACAGCGTCGCGAAATGGCCATTGAGCGTCTCGAACGCGCCTTGCAGCCGCTTGCGGCTTTCCTGGTCGAGCGTGGCGATGCCGCGCCGCAGCCGGGCGATCGCCTCGGTCAGCTCGTTGCGCTCCTGCTGCAGGCTTTCGACGCGCGCCTCGACCTCTTCGGCCTCGCGCTCGGCGACGAGATTGACCGGGCCGATCGCCTCGCGTTCGCGCGACAGGCGGTCGAGCCTGGAGTCGAGCTGCGCCGGATCGGCCGCGTCCTCGCCCTCGGTCAGCTCGGCCAGCGCTTCGGGCAGGGTCGCGAGCCGGTCGCGGATGTCGTCGCGCAGCCTGTCGAGCGCCGTGCCAGCGGCGTCGCGTCGCACCTCGCAGCGCACCCGTGCCTCGCGCGCCGCCGACAGCGCCTGTTCGGTCTGGCGCGCTGTATCGTTGGCCTCGCGCAGCCTGGTTTCGCCGAGTGCCAGCGCATCGGCGGCGGCGCGGTGCGTCGCCGCGGCATTGGCCGATTGCTCGCGCAGCGCCTTGATCTCGGCGGCGATTTGCGCTGGCCGCGCGGCCAACGCGGCGATCTCCGCCGCCAGCGCCGTCTGACGCTCGCCGAGCGCGCCGCGTTGCGCCAGCGCGCGCTCACGCCGCTGCTGCCATGACTGGCTTTCGGCGCCGATCGCCGCGATGCGCCGCCGCCGCGACTCGCTCTCCTGGGTGAGCCGGGCTATCGCCGCTTGCGCTTCGCTCTCGTGGCGGCGCGCGGCCGCGGCCTGGGTTCGCGCGCCGTCGAGCCCGGCGCGCGCCAGCCCTGGATCGGGCAGCAGCGCCAAGCCGCGCTCGGTCTCGGCCGCCTGGCCATCGACGTCCTTGAGTTCGGCGGCGAGCTTCTCGGTGGTATCGGCGAGCGCGGCGAGCCGCGCCTCGGTCGCCAGCGCGCGGCGCGACAGCTCGGCCTCCGCGGCGCGCTTTTGTCCCAGCGCATCTTCGGCCCGGCGCGCCGCGGCGGTGATCTCGCGCTCGGCGGCCGCTGCTTCGCTGGCGCGTGCGCGGGCCGCTGTCGCCGTGGCTTCGCTGGCCTGCGCTTCGGTCTCCGCTTTGACGATCTCGGCGGCGACGACCGCGAGCCGGTTGCGCTGACGCAACTGCTCGGCGGCGCCGCGATCGCCCGCGGCGAGGCGGACAAACCCGTCCCAGCGCCACAGCCGCCCGTCGCGATCGACGATGCGTTGTCCCGGCGCGAGGCTCGCCTGCAAGGCCCAGCCCTCGGCCTCACCGGCGACAAGCCCGGTCTGCGACAGCCGGCGGGCGAGGGCGGGCGGCGCGCCGATGGCTTTGGCGAGCGGCTCCGCCCCGGTGGGCAGCGCGGCCATTTTGGTGAGCGGCGGCAACACCATCCAGCCGCTGGCCGTTCCGCCGGGTGAGTCGAGGAGCGGCGCCGCCAGCTCGTCATCGAACAGCGCCGCGACAGCGGCCTCGAGCCCCGCCGGCACGTCGAGCAGCGACAGCACCGCCGGCCGGTCACCGCTCGTTTGCGACGGGCCCGGCGCGAGAATGCTGGTGAGCGCGTCGGCTTCCGCCTTGAGCCGCGCGAGGCGGCGTTCGGCGTCGCGCGCGGCATCGATCGCCGCGGCTTCAGCGGCTCGCGCCGCTGTCAACCGTTCGGCGACATCATTGGCGGCGGCCCGATCTGCCTCGGCCTGAGCCGCGGCAGCGGCGACATCCGCGGCCGCCGCATCGATCGCCGTCTGCGGCACGCCGACTTCGCCGAGGCTGCGGCGCTGCGTCTCGCTTTCCTCCAGGCGTAAGCTCAGCCGCCGGCGCTGCTCGGCAAGCTCGCCGCGCCGCCGCTCGAGCGCGACGCGGCGCGCCTCGCCGGTGGCGCAGGCCTCGGTCATCTGCTGCAGCCCGATCTCGGCGCGGGCCAGCTCGGCGGCGGCGCGCTCCAGCGCCGTGGCGGCCGCGTCGCGCGCCGTGGCGTCGCCGCTTTCGCTGCGCTCGAGCATGCGCTGCTCTTCGGCGAGCCGGGCCAGCGCGGTGTCGGCGTCGGCGACGTGTTCGTCCTCGCGTCCGATGTCGCCAGCCAGCTGCTCGCGCCGCCGTCCCGCGTCCTCGCGGGCGACGGCGATGCGCTGGGCCTCTTGGTCGAGCGCCTCGCGCGCATGGTTGAGGCGATGCAGCGCCGCCGATGCCGAGGCCTCGGCCAGGCGCAATGGCGGCAGCGCTTCCTCGGCGCCGGCGCGGCCGCGTTCGGCAAAGGCGGCGCGCTCGGTCGCCGCCGCGACGGCACGCTCGGCTTCGCGCAGTTCGCCGGCGATACGCTCGATCTCGGCGACCGCCTCCTTCCAGCGTGCCTCCATGAGTCGCGCCTCGGTACGGCGGATCTGCTCGGACAGCCGGCGATAGCGCTGCGCCTGCCGGGCTTGCTTCTTGAGTCCATCGAGCTGCGCGGCCATCGTCACGATGACATCGTCGACGCGCAGCAGGTTGTCCTCGGCGGCGTTGAGCTTCAGCTCGGCCTCATGGCGGCGCTGGTAGAGGCCGGCGGTGCCAGCGGCCTCATCGAGCAGCTGGCGGCGGTCGCTCGGCTTCGCGGCGATCAGCGCACCAATCCGTCCCTGGCTAACGATGCCGCCCGAATGCGCGCCGGTGGCGGCGTCGGCGAACAGGAGCTGCACGTCGCGCGCCCGCGCCTCGCGGCCATTGACCCGATAGGCCGAGCCCGAGCCGCGATCGATCCGCCGCACGATCTCGATCGCATCGCGGTCGTTAAAGGCGATCGGCGCGTCGCGCGTCGCATTGTCGATCGTCAGCGACACCTCGGCGATGTTGCGGGCCGGGCGGTTCGCCGAGCCGGCGAAAATCACGTCGTCCATCTCGCCGCCGCGCAGCCGCCGCGCCGACGCCTCACCCATTACCCAGCGGAGCGCCTCGACCAGGTTCGACTTACCGCAGCCGTTGGGACCGACGATTCCGGTCAGCCCGGGTTCGATCGGCAGCTCGGTCGCGTCGACAAACGACTTGAACCCGGCGAGACGGAGCCGCTCTACCTGCATGCGTCGATCACTGGCCCGCGGCGTGGGCGATCGCGGCGTTCATCGCATCCTCTTCGGGCGCGCTGTCGAACTTGATGCCGTTGATATAAAAGGTCGGCGTGGCCTCGACAGCGAGTTGCTGAGTCGCGGTCAGGCGGCTTTGCAGTATCTTGTCCTCGCCCGTCTTGTCGGCGAGGCAGGCGTCGAACGTGCTCTTGTTCATGCCGCCGAGCAGCGCCAGGCGCTGCAGCGCCGCGTCATGATCCTTGGCCATCACCCATTGCTGCTGGTCATGGAAGAACATGTCGATAAACGCATAGAATTTCGCCGGCGGGGCGCAGCGCGCGATTTGCGCGGCGCGCGTTGCCGGTTCGTCGAGCGGGTAGTCGCGCAGGATCAGCTTCGCCTTGCCGGTGTCGATCCATTTCGGCTTGAGCTTTGGCAGCACGTCGATATCGAAATGGGCGCAATGCGGGCAGGTCATCGACGCATACTCGATGATCGTCACCGGTGCGTCCGGATTGCCGAGAATCCGGTCGTCCGGCGTAAGCTTCAGCGCGCTTGCTATCGCCGCCGTCGTGGGTGTCGTCAGGGGGGCCTGAGCCACAGCCGGCAGCGGCCCCGCCAGGGCTAGCAGCGCGATCGCGCCAAACCACATTTCCCGCATTGAAGGCGTCCTTACCACTAGATGTTGATGTTAGAGGGTTAGATCGGCTCCTGCAACCACCGCCGTGCTCAATCGGGCGCGGTGATCACCCGGCGGCCTAAACGGGCCAGCGCATCGCGCAGTTCCGGGCTCGCGACGGTCGCGAGTTGATGGTCGAGCGCGGCGGCTTCGCGTGCCTGCAGCGGCCGTGCTTCGGGTGAGCGAGCCGGCGGGGGCAACGGCAGCGGCCCCTGCACCAGCGCGAGCCTTGTCACCGCGTCGCGGCCAAAGAACAGATTGATCCGCTCGACGACAAGCGTCGTGCGGTGTTGCAGTTCGAGTGCTTTTCCCGGCGAGACCCGCAGCTTCAAGGTGCCGCCGCGCGCCAGCGCCTCGGGCCAGGTCGCGGCCGCGAGGTCGGGCCCGACAATCGCCGTCCACTCGGCTTTTAGTCGCGCGAGGATGCCGCCGCCATGACGCGCGATAATCGGCGCGACGACGCGCGCGAGGCTCGCCCCGGCGGCGCGAAAGCCGGGCCGGCGCTCGCCTGCGTTGTCGGCAACGGGTAGACTCGCTTCATCCATGTCGTTACCTCGACCCGACGCCGCCGCGCTGCTCGCCTGGTATGATCGCCATCACCGCGACCTGCCGTGGCGCACCGCATCCGGAACGCGCCCCGACCCGTACCGCGTCTGGCTCAGCGAGATCATGCTGCAGCAAACGACGGTGGTCACCGTCGCCCCCTATTTTGACCGATTCGTGGCGCGTTGGCCCACAGTTTCGTCATTGGCCGCGGCTTCGCTCGACGAGGTGCTGCATCAGTGGCAGGGGCTCGGCTATTACGCCCGCGCGCGAAACCTGCATGCCTGCGCCAAGGCCGTCACCGAGCGGCATGGCGGCCGCTTTCCCGACGATGCCACGGGGCTGAGGGCGCTGCCGGGAATCGGCGATTACACCGCGGCGGCGATCGCGGCGATAGCGTTCGACCGATGCGAAGCCGCGGTCGACGGCAATGTCGAGCGGGTCGTGGCGCGGCTTTTCGCGGTGTGCGAGGCGATGCCGGCGGCGAAGCCGCGGCTGCGAGCGCTGGCGCGCGAGCTGGTGCCGGCGCTGCGCGCCGGCGATTTCGCGCAGGCGATGATGGATTTGGGCGCGACGATCTGCACCCCGCGCAAGCCGCGCTGCGTGCTGTGCCCGTGGCGTGACGCTTGCGCGGCGCGCGCCGGCGGCTTTGCCGAGGATTTGCCGGCGCGCGGCGAGAAACCTGAGCGTCCCTTGCGGCAGGGAATCGTGTTCTGGCTGACCCGCCCGGACGGCGCGGTGCTGCTGCGCCGGCGCGAAGAGAAGGGCCTGCTCGGCGGGATGATCGAGGTGCCGTCAACACCGTGGCGCGAATTGCCGTGGGACGATGCCGAGGCGCTGACCCACGCGCCGGCGAAAGCGACTTGGACAAAGCTGCCGGGCACCGTGCATCACGGCTTCACCCATTTCCCGCTCGACCTGACGATACTTGCGGCGACCACCGAGACACCGCTGGACGGGATTTGGGCGCGGCCCGAGCAGTTCAAGGACTACGCCTTCCCGACCCTAACCAAGAAGGTCGTAAAACACGCACTGTCGGTTCTGGTGCCGTCATTGCGAGCGTAGCGAAGCAATCTCGTGCCGATTGGAGCCAAGGCGGCAGAAGATTGCCGCGTCGCCCTTGGGGCTCCTCGCAATGAAGGCTTATCGTCGGCCTTTCTTCTCCTCGATCCCAGACGTGCCCTCGCGCCGCGTTAGCTCGGCGGCGACATCCTCGGGTGACAGCCCGGCGGCGGCCCATAGCACCAAGAGGTGATAGAGCAGATCGGCGCTCTCGCGGGTAAGCGCGGCGCCGTCGCCCTTCACCGCCTCGATCACCGCCTCGAGCGATTCTTCGCCGAGCTTACGCGCGACCTCCGCTGGGCCAGCGGCCAGCAGCTTCGCGGTATACGAAGTCTCGGCGCTGGCGCCGCGTCTCGCGTCGATGGTCGCCCAGAGCCGGGCGAGGGCGTCGCCGAGCGGATCGGGCATTACCGCACCGGGATGCCGGCGGCCGCCATATAGGCC
>DATMLO010000114.1:0-3746 GCA_035570495.1 Allostellaceae bacterium
CGACAGTGAAGGCGAGTGGCAGGATTGGCTCGTCGACGAAAGCGAAAGCCAGGAAACCCGCCTCGCCGACCGGCAGGAGTTGGGCCTGCGCCGCGATCTCCTGGAAAAGGCGATGACTCATCTCAACGACCGCGAGCGCCATATCCTCGCCGAGCGGCGGCTGCGCGACAACCCGACGACGCTCGAGGATTTATCGCAGCAATACGGCATCTCACGCGAGCGCGTGCGCCAGATCGAGGTCCGCGCCTTTGAAAAATTGCAAAAAGCGATCAAGGCCGCGGCCGTCGAGCGCCGCCTCGTCACCCACTGAGTTGGACGGTACTCGAAAAAGCGTGCACCACCGGATCATTTTTCGTCGCCCCCGCGCCAGCGGAGGCCCAGGGCGGCCAAGTTCGAGGCCGCCCTGCTACTCACATTAAAGAGCGCTTAATCCCCCTGCTTCTCGGGCGTGATGATCGGCGAGCACCTGAGCGATGACCGTCGAGACGCGCCGGCCGGTCGGGATGTGCAGGAATTCATTCGGCCCGTGCGCGTTGGAATGCGGCCCCAGCACCCCGGTCACGACAAACTGCGCCCGCGGGAATTTCTCGCCCAGCATCGCCATAAACGGGATGCTACCGCCCTCGCCCATATAGGCGGGGGGCGCCCCGAACGCGGCCTCAGACGCGCGCCCCAAGGATTGTTCGAGCCACGGCGCCAAGGCCGGCGCGTTCCACCCGGTCGCACCCGGCCCCAAATCCAATTCGACCCGCGCGCCGTACGGCGGGTCTTTTTCCAGCAATCCGCGAAGTAGCGCGCCGGCGCGTTCGGCGTCCAATGTGGGCGGCAGCCGCAGGCTCAATTTCGCTTCGGTAAACGGCAGCAGTACATTACCGGCGTCGCCGGGCATCGGCAGGCCGGCGATCCCGGTCACCGCCAGTTGCGGCCGCCAGCTGCGGTTCAGCACCATTTCGGCGAGATCGTCGCCCATCGGTATGACACCCGGCGCGAACGGGTATTCGGTGTAGACCGTGTCGCCCAATGCCGTCGCGGCCCGGCGCGCCTGCGCCACCCGCTCGGCCGGGACCTGGGCGTAGAGCTCGGGCGGGCGGATCGCCCCGGTGGTCTCGTCTTCGAGCCGCGACAATAATTGCCGTATAATGCGAAAGCTCGACGGCACGACCCCCGAGGCGTGACCCGAATGCACGCCTTCTTCGAGCACGCGGATTTTGAGCGTGCCCGAGACCATCCCACGCAACGACGTCGTCAACCACAGCTGATCGTAATTGCCGCAGCCGGAATCAAGACAGACGACGAGCGACGGACTGCCGATCCGCGCCGCCAGGTGATCGACATAATAGGGCAGGTCGTAGCTGCCCGATTCCTCGCAAGCCTCGATAAGGATCAACGAGCGCGCATGTGGCACATCCTGCTCGCGCAGCGCCAATAGCGCGGACAGCGCCGCGAACATCGCATAGCCGTCATCCGCCCCGCCGCGGCCGTAAAGCTTGTCGCCGTCGATCCGCGGCTGCCACGGGCCAAACCCGTCGGCCCAGCCGGTCATCTCCGGCTGCTTGTCGAGATGGCCGTAAAGCAGCACGGTATCGGGGCCGGCGCCTGGCACCTCGATCACGATGACGGGCGTGCGGCCGGGCAGCCGGATGGTGTCGAGCACGGCGCCGGGCAATGCCGGCAATTTGGCGCGCGCCCAGCGCTCGAACATCGCGACCGCTTCGTCCATATAGCCGTGCGCCGCCCAATCGGGGTCGAAGGCCGGCGATTTGTTCGGGATTTTGATGTATTCGGCCAGGGTCGGGACGATCTCGTCGCCCCAGCACTGCTCGACGTAGTTTCGCGCCTTGGCGACGTCGATCATTTCGCGTTCTCCATCAATAGAGTCCGCCGCTGCCCGGCCCCGGCCGTGGATTTTCCGGAGGCTCGGTCCGCGGCGGGGGCGCAGGCAACGGCGCTCGCGCTACAGCGCCGTCATCGGATTTGACCGCGGCTGCCATCATCGCGTCGGTGGATGCTGGGTGCGGCGGATCGCGGACAAAATCGAACACGATATTGGCGACGACGCTGACGATAACGGCATAGGTGAACGCGATCGCCTTGCCAAAGGCAAGCCCGAGGACGCGGCTCCCCGCACCGGCGACCGCGCCGGTCACCGTCTGCACCCATGTTGCTGGCTTCGGCATCGTTCCCCGCCTCGGGCCGGCGCCCGCCCCTTGTCTCGCTGGAATCTATAGGGTTCCAATCGCGTCGAGACAAAGGCGTTGAGCGCGCCTTTTGGAGAGCCTGTGCGCCGGTTGACGCGCTCGCGTTCGAGGCGATACGCTCCCGGCAGGAAATCAGGTCCGCCGCGCGCGGAAGGAGGAACGGGATGGCAAAAATCGTCCTAGGGATCGCGACATCGCACACCCCAATGCTGAATACCCCGGCCAAGGACTGGCCGAGCTTTATCGACCGCGACGGGGTCCGCGATTTTCTCGACAAGGACGGCAACCCCGCGAGCTACGAGGAATTGCTGACCCGCGCCGACCCGAGAGCGGCGCCGGAATTGTCGCCGGAGCGCTTTGCCGCGCGTCATGACGAGGCCCAAGCGGCGATCGAGCGGCTGAAAGAGAGCGTGCGCCGCGCCGAACTCGATGCCCTGATCATTGTCGGCGACGACCAGAAGGAGTTGTTTTACGAGGATCACCTCCCCTCGATCCTCGTCTATTACGGCGACACGATCCGCAATGTGCCGCTCTCGCCCAATTTCAGGGGTCCGGAATGGTCGCGGCTTGCGACCGCGCGCTATTACGAAGAGAAGGAGCCGCGCGACTACCCGGTCGCGGCCCCCTTGGCATTGCATCTGATCAGCGAGTTGATCGACCGCGAGTTCGACATCGCCTCGTCGAACGGGCTAGCACCCGGGCACGGCGAAGGCCACGCTCACGCCTTCGTCCGCAAGCGGCTGATGGAAGACCCCGATCTGCCGGTCGTGCCGGTGTTTCTCAACACCTATTACCCGCCGAACCAGCCCACACCACGGCGCTGCTACAAACTCGGGCAGGCGATCCGCGAGGCGGTCGAGAGCTGGCCCGGCGATGCCCGTATCGGCATTGTCGGCTCGGGCGGGCTCAGCCATTTTGTCGTCGACGAGGAGCTCGACCGCGGCATCATCGACGCGCTCGCGCGCAAGGACGGCACGGCGCTGCAGTCGTTGCCGCGCAAAAAGCTCAATTCCGGCAGCTCCGAGATCCGCATGTGGATCGCGGTCGGCGGTGCCGTCGAGCATCTCGACATGGCGTGGTCGCATTACGTCCCCGGCTACCGCACCCCGGCGGGGTCCGGCACCGGCCTCGGCTTCGCTGTCTTTTCATAGCGACGCAATGTCAATCTGGATCCGAACCTACTTATAGCCCGGCTGCCCCTCCCATTCCCTCCGCCACACGCGGGGAGGGCGAGCTTGGGAGGACAGATCAATGAGGTCAGCGATGAGCAAGCAGAAGGACAGCGAGGATCTGGTCCGCATCGGCCCCGGCACGGTCATGGGCGACATGATGCGGCAATACTGGCTGCCGGCGGCGATGTCCTCGGAACTGGCGCGCGACGGCGCCCCGATGCGGCTCTTGCTGTTGGGCGAGCGGCTGATCGCGTTTCGCGACAGCTCGGGCCGGGTCGGGGTCATGGATCACCGTTGCCCGCATCGCTGCGCCTCCTTGTTTCTCGGCCGCAACGAGGAGGACGGCATTCGCTGCGTCTATCACGGCTGGAAATAC
>DATMLO010000115.1:0-3147 GCA_035570495.1 Allostellaceae bacterium
CCATTGGTCAGATGCACGCGGTAGACGACCGAGGGTGCGGTCGCGATCAAATCAAGGTCGAACTCCCGCGCCAGCCGCTCCTGGATGATTTCGAGATGCAGCAGGCCGAGAAACCCGCAGCGAAAGCCGAAGCCGAGCGCCGCCGAGGTCTCGGGCTCGTATTCGAAGCTGGCGTCGTTGAGGCGCAGCTTGGCGAGGCTGTCGCGCAGCCGCTCGTAGTCGGCGGCGTCGGTCGGGAACAGACCGCAGAACACGACCGGCTGCACCGGCTTGAAGCCGGGCAACGGCGCCGAGGTCGGGCGGCGGTCCTCGGTGATCGTGTCGCCGACCCGGCAATCGGCGACGGTCTTGATGCCGGCGGTGATAAAGCCGATCTCGCCCGGTCCGAGCGCATCGACCGCGACGCCTTTTGGCGTGAAGACGCCGACCCGTTCGACGTTGTGCACGGCGTCGGTCGCCATCAACCGGATCTTTTGCCCGGCGTGCAATTCGCCGTCCTTGACCCGAACCAGAGTGACGACGCCGAGATAGGAATCGTACCAGCTGTCGACCAACAGCGCCGTCAACGGCGCCGCTGCATCGCCCGTGGGCGGCGGCAGGCGGGTGACGAGGGCTTCGAGCACCTCATCGATGTTGACCCCGGTCTTTGCCGAGATCAGCACCGCGTCGGCGGCGGGGAGGCCGATCACGTCCTCGATCTGCTCCCTGACTCGGTCGGGCTCGGCCGCCGGCAGGTCGATCTTGTTCAGGACCGGGACGATCTCGTGGCCGGCGTCGATCGCCTGGTAGACGTTGGCGAGGGTCTGCGCCTCGACCCCCTGGCTCGCGTCGACGACCAAGAGCGAGCCCTCGCAGGCGGCGAGCGAGCGGCTGACCTCGTACGAAAAGTCGACGTGGCCCGGCGTGTCCATCAGGTTCAGGACGTAATCCTTGCCGTCCTCGGCACGGTAGTTGAGCCGAACCGTCTGGGCCTTGATCGTGATGCCGCGCTCGCGCTCCAATTCCATCTGGTCGAGCACCTGCTCGCGCATCTCGCGTGCCTCGAGCCCGCCCGTCGCCTGGATCAGCCGGTCGGCCAGGGTCGACTTGCCGTGGTCGATATGGGCGATGATCGCGAAATTGCGGATTTGGGCGAGCGGGGTCATGCGAGGGCGAACATAGGGCCGCGGTGCCGCCGGATCAACGCGGGGCAGACCGGAAGCCGGCGGTCACAACGCCGCGAGCGGAATCTCGAGCGCCTGCGCCGCGGCTAATAGGCGATTGTCGTAGCTGGCCAATTCCACCGCCTCGCCGCGCACACGCAAAAATTCGATGGTCGCGAGATGCAGGGCGTCCAGGGTCCGAACTGCAGTCGGAAACGGCTCCCGCGCCCTGGCCAACGCGAGTTCGTTCATCTCAGTCAAGTTCACGCGAGCCAGCAGACCCCGTGCCCGATCGCCGTGCGAGAGCGCTCGGCCACAGGCATTGAGCCGATTCCAGACCTCATAGGCCAACAAGTGGCTTGACCCCAGTTCCTCGTTCCACAACGTCTCGGGTGGCGCCCCAGCCTCGGCAAATAAGTCGGCGAGTAGAACTGAGCTGTCGAGGTAGATCACCAGCGATCTTCTCGATCGCGGGCGAGATCGGCCAGCAATTTCTCTAACGTGTATCCGGGTATCGGCTTGCGCGGCGGCAACGGTTGAAACGGTCGCCTTGCGGGGGTAAGCCAGCCTTCCCGCAAACCTTTCTCCTGGAACGGCGTGAGGCCTGTTCCAGTCCGAGACGGCACGATCTCGGCGACGCGGCGGCCGCGGTCGGTGATCACGACGGTCTCGCCGGCTGCCGCCAGCCGGACGTATTCGCTGAGCTTGTTCTTTAGGGCTTTAAGGCCGACGGTATGCATCGTGACAAAGCAGCCTCTGGTGGCCACCTATGTCAATAGTGCTCCGCGATCGACGGGACAGCGCGTAGACTGCACTCGCCAGAACAGGGAGCGAGCCGGCACGCGATGACGATGCTGGACGACAGGCAAGCCGCCCTCGAACACGAAAATGCCGAGCTGCGGCGGCAACTCGAAGCGTGCGCCGCCGAACTTAAAGAGGCGCGCGACCAGCAGACCGCGACCGCCGAGGTGTTGCAGGTCATCAATTCCTCGCCCGGCGACCTCGCCCCGGTGTTCGACGCGATATTGGAAAAGGCGCACGCCCTTTGCGACGTCGCGCACGGCAGCCTGCAGCTTTATGACGGCGTAAGCCTTCGAGCCGTAGCCACGCACGGCGTGTCCGACGCGTTCGCCGACATTTTACGGCACGGGTACCGCGCTGCTGACTCGCCGGCAAGCCGGGGGCTGATTGAAGGCATGCGCTTTGTCCAGATTGCCGATTGTACGGAAATCGACCATCCGGTCTTTCAGAGCGCGGCCGAATTCGCAGGTATCCGCACAGTGCTGTTTGTGCCGCTCCGCAGAGACGACGCGTTGCTGGGCCTGATCTCCTCGGCCCGCCGCGAGGTGCGGCCGTTTTCCGACAAAGAGATCGCGCTGTTGCAGAATTTCGCGGCGCAAGCGGTGATCGCCATCGAGAATGCGCGGCTGTTGACCGAGACGCGCGAGGCTTTGGAGCAGCAGACCGCGACGGCCGAGGTGTTGCAGGTCATCAATTCCTCGCCCGGTGCGCTTCGGCCGGTATTCGACGTGATGCTCGAAAAGGCGATGCGCCTGTGCGATGCGGTGTGCGGCCACCTTTACACTTACGATGGCGAACGTTTCAGCCCGGCGGCGTTGCGCGGCGAGCGCGGCTTTGCCTAATGGTGGGAACAGCACGGCGCCGTTCGCCCACGTCCCGGCGCCGGCCCGCTGGGACGCATCGCGCAGGGCGAGCGGGTCGTCGTCGCTGACTACCTGGAGGATCCGGCGTACCGCGCCATTCCCCAGTTCAAAGCGTTGGTCGATGCCGGCGGTCTGCGCAGCGCGGTTGCCGTCGCATTGCGCAAGGACGACGCGCTCCTGGGTTCAATTCACGTCTATCGCCGGGAGGTGCAGCCGTTTTCCGACAAGCAGATCGCGCTGTTGCAGAACTTCGCGGCCCAAGCGGTCATCGCCATCGAGAACGCGCGGCTCATCACCGAGACACGCGAGGCCCTCGACCAGCAGATCGCGACGGCGGAGGT
>DATMLO010000116.1:0-3350 GCA_035570495.1 Allostellaceae bacterium
GGATTGTCGGCGACGCCCTTGCCGTAAGGATTCATGCGGGCCGCGATCGCGCTCGGGCCGATGCGATAGGGTTTTTCGTCGATCATGGCTTTGGCCGACCCGATGATCGCCGGGAGGGTTTCAAGCGTCTCCATCACCGACCGATCGTCCGCCGCGTGGACGATCGAACAGGTGGTGTGGGTGATGAAATCGAACAGCGCGGCTTTGGGCCGCTTGCGGTTGAGCTCCGTGAAGGTAGAGAGCATGCCGCCTCCGAGTTTCACTCCCGGAAACACCTCGCGCGCGGCCGCTGCAATGTCCTCGATCGTCGGCTTCTCCGGACGCGTTGCGCCGGGCTGCCACGATTTCAGGTCGGCGGCGCTGGAGACGACGACCGCATCGATCTCCAGGCGCGCGTGCTTCGCGGCTGTTACGACGGGTTCAAGAGACGCTACCGCGTCGGCTTCGTCAGGAACGACGACCTCAATGACCATCTTCGCTCCGGTGGCTTCGCTCGCCTGCCGGATCCTCTCGAACTCAGAGAGGGCCGCGCCGTCCCGCATATCGGCATGACAGACGAGAAAGCGGGGCTTAAGTACACGTAGCGCGTCAATTGCCGCAGATGCGGCTTCGATCTGGTCGTGGGGCAGCGCAACGCCAAGTTCTGGCACGCGAAGCGAAAGGTCTTGACCCAGTTCCAATGCGATCGCGCCGCTCAACCTTGCACCGCCAGCCGCGCCGCCGCCCGTGAGCGACAAGCGCACAGCCTGCTCGTGTCGGCTTCCCTTGGCGAGCGTATACATCCACGGCAACGCGAGAGGCCGCACGTAGGTCTTGTATGACGCGTCAGTCCAGTTGCGCTGGTCCTCCATCTCAAACGTGTCGCCCTCCATCCGGCACGTCGCCCACAGTCCAGGAGCCACCTCATGGGACAGTGCGCGGATGTCGAAAACTGGCTGCGATGGACTAATCCGTTCGGGGAAGCGGGTCTCCTCCTCGCGATCGTCGACATGCGTGACCTTAAGCGCCTGTCCGGCAAGCCAGGCGGGATGCAGCACCACGAAGCCAGCGCGATTCGTCACGAAATCCGTCTCCGGCGTAGCGACTGCATCGAACACGAGCCCGCCGTCGTTCGACCCGATGATGCGGGCCGCGTACTGAAGCCGCTGATTGGCGTCCGCGCACACCGCCCGGTACTCGACGGTGAAGCTTTCGGCTTCTTCCTTGACCCACATCGAGTCGATCTGCGGCGTGTATGTTCCCCAGTTCTGATCGCGAACCAGAAAGGCTATCCCGCGAAGCGCCTCGACGCCTTTGAACGCGACATAACGCAATTGGCCATTCTCGAGCTCCGCTGTGAGCGGGCCGGCTGTAAGTTTTCGGCTCCGCGGGCCGATCTCTTCCGTTCCGCAGAGCCTGACCGCGCGGGAAGGCTCAGCGCTTTCGAATACGCCAGTCATCGGGGTGTCCCTTGGAGAGCCTTTCCGGTACCAGGATCGAACAGGACCGCGCGACGCAAATTGATGTCGACCATGCTATCGGCGAGCGTCATTGCCTCGACCTGATCAGCGGCAACATAGATCATGGTCGTCGCGACCTCCTGGTCGAGCGCAGAGCCCTTGCCTAGGTTTCCTCGGCCGTGCCCCCCGTCGCCCAACTCACCACCAGGGCGATCAGGATGATCGCGCCGTAGACGGCGTCGATCCAGAACGCCGGGATTTCCGCGAGGGTTAGTACGTTTTGCAAAGTCCCGAGCAGCAGCACGCCCGTCAGCGCGCCGAGTAGACGGCCCTTGCCGCCGTTTAGGCTGATGCCCCCGATCACCGCCGCCGCGAAGACGTAAAAAATCATGTTCTGGCCCTGACTCGGCACGACGGAAGCGATGCGCCCCGTCAGCATCAGCCCGGCGAGGGCGGCGAGCACGCCGGCGACGATGAATGTGCCCCACAGCACGCGGTCGACGCGGACGCCGGCGACGCGCGCGGCCTGCGCGTTGCCGCCGATGGCGTACAATGCGCGACCGAGCCGGTGGTAGCGCAGAAACAGGCCGAACACGATGTACAGGATCGCGGCGATCCAGATGGACACGGGGATGCCTATCCACTTGCCGGAGCCGAGATACAAATACCCACTTGGAAGGTCAAACAGCGTCTTGCCGCTGGTGGTGCCGAGTTGCACGCCGCGCAGCAGGATTAGCATCGCCAGGGTCACGATGAACGCGTTGAGCCGCAGCCGGACGATCAGGAAACCGTTGATCGCGCCGACAACCGCGCCGGTCAACAGTACGACCGGAATCGCTAGCCACCACGCGAGCCCAACGCCCGAGCCGCCGATCTCGACGTTCTTGATGATCAGCCACGCCCCCAGCATCGGCGCGAGTCCAACCACCGATTCCAGCGAAAGGTCGAATTTTCCAGTCAGCAGGATCAAGGTCTCGGCGATCACAACGACGGAGAGTTCCGAGGATTGCTGCAGGATGTTGAGTAGATTGTCGGTAGTAAGAAAGGCGTCGGAGGCGAATGCGCCAATGACGATCACCAGCACGATCACCGGGACCAGCGTCAGCTCGCGCAACCCCAGCAGAAGACCGCCGCGCCGCAGCACGGCCGGCTGGTCCTGCACCGCGTCAACCCGCTGGCTCGCCATGTCCGATCCCCTCGATCGCCGCGACCAGTTTTTCGCTGCGCCAGCCGGCTGGAAATTCCTCCGTCAGCCGGCCCTTGAAGACGATGAGCACACGGTCGCAAACGGACAGCTCGTCCAGCTCATCGGATACGATCAGCACCGCGGCGCCGCCGGCGCGGGCGCGCTCGACGATCGCGAACAGCGCCTCCTTCGAGGCAATATCGACGCCCTGCGTCGGATACAGCAGCACCAGCACCCGCGGCGCAGAGGCGAGCGCCCGGGCCATCACCGCCTTCTGCTGGTTGCCGCCGCTGAGTTCGTTGATCGGCTGGTCGGTCGAGGCGGCGACTATCTGCAGCGAATTGACCATTTTGGCGGCCGCGTCGGCCTGCCGGTCGGGCAGCACGATGCCGGCTGGACCCATTTGTTCAACGATGGTCATCGTCATGTTCTCTGCGATCGAGAGCAGCGGAATGATGCCGCGCGCGTGGCGGTCGCGCGGCACGTAGCCTACGCCTTTGCGGCGTGCGTCGGTCACATCGCCGCCGCGCAGGTCCGCGCCGCTGACCAAGATCTGTCCCCCCTTTGGCGCGACCAGGCCGGCGATGGCGTCGCCGATCTCACTCTTGCCGGAGCCTGCGAGCCCGGCAAGCCCGACGCATTCGCCGGCTGCGACCCGCAGGCTGACCCCAAAAACCGCGCCATCGATTTGCAGGTCGAGCACCTCCAGCGCCGGCGCCTCGCGC
>DATMLO010000117.1:0-6661 GCA_035570495.1 Allostellaceae bacterium
GCTGTTCACGCTGCAATGGCTGTCCGATCCGACGCTGCGCCAGCGCAGCCATGCCGGACTGAACAAGGGCGAGGCGAGCAATGCGTTGCGGCGCGCGGTGTTCTTCCACAGGCTGGGCGAAATTCGGGATCGCACCTTCGATCGGTGTCGAGGAAGGTGAGGGTGCTGTCGTCGCGCGTCATGGCGGGTGCCCTTCTGCCGGAGGATCGGCCGCGCCCGTCGCGGCCTTCACGGCGATCCAGAGGCCGGGGGCGGAACGGGATTGCACCCGCAGGGCCGCAGCGCAGCGGAGGATGGCAAGCGCCGAGCATTTTGTTTCGCGCTGCAAAGATGATCCGGACGCCGAGCGGCATGCCGCATCGCCAACCGCGCACCTGCTCGATGAGCTCGCGCTCTACGGCTATCGCCCGGGCCAGGACGAGCCGGACCCCAGGCCGCTGCCCGAGCCCGAAACCGCCTGTCATCAGATCCAAGCCGCGGTCGAGGCGCTCAAGACGATGCTGACCGGGACGCGCCTCGAGGACGATCTCGCCGATCTCCTCTGGTCGCTCGTCAACCTCTTTCACCGCAAGACCGGCCGCGTCGAGGCCGAGCTCGACCGCAACGAGCAGGCGCAGCGCCGCTCCCAGGCCGAGCAGGACGGCTCCGAGGTCAAGTCGGTCGAACTCGAGCGCCTGATCGACAAAGGCAAGAGCCTCGTCGAACACCGCAACGCTTTCGAATTCTTCCGCGACCACGCCGCCGAATTGTTCGAGAGCGCGACCGGCTCCGCCTGGCGCCCGCTTGCGGGCTCGATGGTCAATCGCCGGGCATTGACCGCCGCGATGATCGACAGCCGCGAATTTCTCGCCGCCCGCCGCCGCGCCGATGCCGAAGTTCTCGCCCCGTCGGGCCCGCGCATCGCCTTCACCGGCGGCGCCGATTGCAACGATCACCCGCATATCTGGGACGCCCTCGACAAGGTCCGCGCCAAGCATCCCGACATCGTGCTGCTCCACGGCGGCAGCCCGCGCGGCGCCGAGCGCATCGCCGCCTGCTGGGCGGACAATCGCAAGGTGCCGCAAGTCGTCTTCAAGCCCGACTGGACGAGGCATCGCAACGCCGCGCCCTTCAAGCGCAACGACCGCATGCTCGAAGCGCTGCCGATCGGCGTCGTCGTCTTCCCCGGCTCCGGCATCGCCGCCAACCTCGCCGACAAGGCCAAGCAGCTCGGGATCCCGGTGTGGCGTTTCGACCAGGACGGCGCCGCTTAGGCGCCGTTTCCCCCTCGCTCACGCATCGCCGACGCGACCACGCCAAACCCGTCGTGTCGACGCGCCCGTTGCCGTGTTCGCACGGAAGCATCGCGTTGGCCGCTTTCGAAGATAGCCGCCTCTCACCTCCGTTGAGGGCGACGACGGCCAATGCCCCATTTCGGACATAGCCTATGGGCGCTGACGCAAAGTCAACGCCCTTGGGCCTCTAAGGTGATCAGCCAATCGCAATTCGCCTAGGTAGAGCTTCCTTCGCCTTCTTCAGCCTCAGAGTGAGGATACCGTCCTCGAGCTGCGCACTGATCTGCTGCTGATCGATCTTGTTGGACAGCGTAAAGGAGCGCGCAAAGTGACCGACGTTGTATTCGGTATAGAGGGGCTCCAGCTCCTTGTATTTTGTGAAGTCGATGCGCGCGTCGATTCGCAAGACATTATTCTCGACATTCACATCTATGGCCTGATTTTCAACACCCGGGAGTTCCATGACCACGGTTAGCGCATCGTCTGTCTCGAAGATATCCGTGGCTGGTACGTAGTACCGCGCCGGTACCGTTTTCTCGTCTTTCGAAACCAGCTCCTTCTTTTCCACCACTTCGAGTGCCTGCGATCGTGCCATCTCACCCTCCATCGCGTGCTTGTTGCCCTGATTAGCCCACAGTGATCGTCTTGGGCTTGTCTCGCTCAGCGCGCGGGAGATAGAGCGCCAAGATCCCGTCTCGGCATTCCGCCTTGACCTGATCGGCGTCGATTTCGACCGGCACGGTGAAGGCACGATCAAACCGTCCCGCGAGACGCTCGCGGCGATGCAAGGCCACCTTATCGCCATACTCGACAGACTTGCTACCGGCGATACGAATAGTCCGCCCAACCACCTGGATATCGAGGTCAGATTTACGAACTCCGGGGACTTCGGCAATGGCCACGAGATCATCGCCTTTTCGGAAGATGTCGATCGGCGGGTAAGCCCCGCCGGCACTTGGGCCGGTGCTCAGCCATCCACTCGTGCGGGACGAGTCGAGCGCTTGCTGGAATTGCAGCAACGCGTCGAAGGGGTCCGGAAATAAGCTCGCCATACTTCGTGCTCCTCCGTTAGGGCCGTTAGTGCCTCCACGACTCAGAAACCCGAGCGGCGGCTTTTCAGCGCCGCCAGACGATGCTCGGATCGCAACGTTAATTAGAGACTTGGAAAGATACGCGGCCATCGTGACGGCGGCGGACTGACCACGACGGCCAAACCTCCGCCGTCCACAAGATTCGCCGTTTCCGGCGCCCGCGACGGGACCCAGCTCGACTGCCGCTCCCTTGTCAGCGAACCGATGGCCACCCGATAGGTCTCAGGTGGAGAAGAGCGATTAATTTCGACAATCATTGCCACGCCCTCCGATGAGCAACATGGAAAACAACCGTCACCGGACCTCAAACGAGCAGCCGGCGCGGTCGATTTAGGGGCGGCAAATTTCCAGTTCAAGAGGGCCGTAAAGGCGGCGAGAGCTGTAGTGAAGATGACTGCTTCCGGCGCGTCTCGCCCCTTCCCGTTACCCTGGCCAAGGCCTCCTAACCGGGCCGACAGCGGGCGCTCAGCCTGGTGCTCGGACGGGGCGATCGAAGAAATTCCAGCGGTCTCGCTGATTTGCGCCATCGGCGCGTAGCTCCGGCTTCGACAGCGGCGCCCTGATCGGCATCGACCCGGGACCAGGGTTGTCGCCGTCGAGTGTCGCCGAAGCTCGACGCCGTGCGCAGTTTTGAGGGTTAGGCGCGGTTCGGCGCCTGCTGTCGACAGGTGAAGTGCTTCGAGCGGATGCCCTGTGCACGCTTCCTCGCGGGTTCGGCAAGCCCGTCCCTGCATGTCTCTGTGATCGCTGGATCCCGCAGTCACCGCCCACAACCTCTGCGGGGCAAGAATTTCCCCGGCCGGACAAGCCGGCCTCCTCGCGGCCGCTGCGCTCCAAATTCTTGCCCCTCCGAGGTCCTCCGCTGCGCTCCGGCCGCTCGGCGGGCTCGCGGTGTCGGCGGCGCCTTCGCGGTCTCCGGCGCCGAGACATCGCAGGGACGGGCCCTGCGAGCCACCAGAGGAGAGCATCCATGGCCATCACCCTCGGCACGTTCACCAAGTCGGACGCCGGCTTTGTCGGAACCCTGAGGACCCTCAATGCCGCTGCGGCCCTCGCGATCGTCCCGGTCGACAAGACCTCCGACAACGGCCCCGATTACCGGGTCTATGCCGGGCAGCGGCGTTATGAGATCGGCGCCGGCTGGAGCCAGGTCGCGAAATCGAGCGGCGAGACCTACGTGAACCTCAAGATCGCGGCGCCGGAATTCGGCCCGAACTGGCTGCGCTGCCGCCTCGTCAAGCTCGAACATCCGGCCGGCCGAGGACGGCGCCACCCACATCGTACTGTGGGAGCCGCGCGACCGCTGACGGCGACGCCCCGCCGCGGTTCGTCTCGGCGGGGCTTCCCCTTCTCCGAACGCAAAATTCCGTACCTGATGTTCGGCACCGCTCGCAGAGCGCGGCTCTTTTCGTGCCCATGAGGTGCTGTGGACATGCCCACATGTACTAACCTGCCTGCCCTTTGTTCGACCCGCGCCGGAGGCGCTGGTCGATTTGTCGGGACGCCCTTCGTCCCGACGAGATCCTGCTGGTCAGCCGTGCGTCGCGGCGGTCAAAGGCGCGGCCTTGCAGCGGGACCTCGGATAGCGCGCAGCCACTCGATCAAGGCGAGCACGATCGAGGCCCCCCCTTTGACGGCCGCCAGCCGGCTGTTTTTAAGCCCTCACTTCTTCGCCGACCGGCGGATGCCGCGCTCGGGTCGACGCGCCGCGTTTACCCGTTTTCTGGCTTTCCCGCTTTCGGTCTTTCATGCCTTACTGGCAGCGGAATTTCACGCCCACGCGCGATGTCGTCGGGTCACGGCCAGGACCTTCTCCGCGATCCACGAGTCACGTGATCCGTCGCTCTTTCGCGAGCCGATCGAGAATCGCCTGCGAGCGGCGAATCACCTGATCCGCCTCGCGCATCCAGTCGTCGAGATCGCTGAATTCAAATTCTTTGCGGTCGAGCGGTGTCAGCACGTGCGACTGGCGTGGCGCCGGCGCCACGTCGCTTCCGGCGGCAAATTCCGCCTCGGCCGGCATATCTGCCGCCGCGGCCCCTGCCCTTCCCCGGCGTGCCAACACCCCGGTGCTGCGGGCATGGCGCGGCGGCCTCGCTTCCGCACGTAACGGTGCCAGATGCTTGAGGCCAAAGAGGCGGCGCTTGGAGCGATGCGTGACTTCGATCGCTATGCCGCGGGCAACAAACGCGTCGAGCAGTGCTGTGGTGTTCTTGACCGCGATGCCGAGGCCTGCGGCGAGCGACGTCGCGGAGACGATAGGGGCCGCCGCCATAATGTCGACCGCGGCCGCGGCATGAGAATCGCGCCGCCGGTCGCTGATCGCCGACCGCGCGGTGAACCATTGGTACTCGAGGCGGCGCAGCAGCGTAAATCCTGCCTCGGCCTCTTCGGAGGGCGGCGAGAAATGCGCCGGTCCAGGCCTCGACCGGGCGCGGTGCGTCAGCCCGGAACGCGGCGGCACCGGTCAGCAGCGGCGTGGGCAAATGCATCAGCCCGCAGCGCTGCCAGTGCGGGAGAGTGCGGCGCGCAGCGGCGGCCGTTCGCCGCCCCGGGCGAGCCAGAGGCGCATGGTCTCGGCGGCCCCAAGCAGCGGTGATGGCGACCGGCTCGCCGCGAGTGCGGGGGCGGCCTGCTCGATCCCTTGTGCCTGCGCCGTGTCAGGCCGCGTGAACCAGCGCCACAATGCGAAGGCGTGGCGGGCCGCCTCGAAGATCGCACCGCGATCGATGATCGCCGCGGCGCGATCCATGCGGAACCGCGCCCCCTCGATGATCGCGGCGAGATGCCAGGGATCGATCAGCCGCCCGTCGGCTGCGGACTGGCGGCGGACCGCGTCGAGGCGGCTGCGCCAGCCCCAGGCCGCGGCGAGCGGATGTCCGGTCAACAAGGTGTCGAGGCGCGCGATCGCGGCTGCGGCATGTTCGAGGTTGCCGGCAAGCGGAGCCAACCCTTCGAGAGTCGCCGCCGCGCCGGATCGCCGCTGCGGCGGGGATTCGCGGGTCGCGACCGTCGTCATTGGCGATGCCGGCGCCGGAAACTGTGGCGGCTCACCCCAGCAGCACGGCGGCGCCAAAGCGCGGACGCGCCTGTCCCGCGCCTGTGAAATCGCGGCTTTGCACCGGGCGCCGGCGACGGCGAATGCTGCATGACGTGAACTTACGGATAAAAGCCTGATCCGTACAATAAGCCGTCGTTGCTGTCAGCGCGGTTTAGGGGTCTGCCCTATGTCCGATAACACAGATTGTCGGGAGTAACAATATCGTGAGCCGAGATCATTGTTATTGTCACGAGTATTGTGTAGATATTCGAAAATCGATAACATGGGGGCGCTGTCAGTCGACTATCGCACTCTAATATGGCACGCTTGCCTGTGTGACAATATTTTGCGACAGCCGTCACTCCTGGGCGGCCACAGAATGACAGAGAAGCTGCTCGTCATTGTGCCGGAGGGCGCTGATGGGTAGGGCGCAACGCCGGCGACGCTGCTATCGTCCCGCTAGTTCCGGGCCGAGAGGGTCGATTTCCGGTATCGGGCCGCCGCTCCAGCGGAGCCGAAACGTCTCCCCCTTTCGCACATTCATAACCAGTGCGGGCCGGAAGCACGCAAGACACGTTCCGCCGGCGCGGCGCACGCTCGGATAGACGACGCCGAGCGCGCCGGCCTCGACCAGCCGTTCGGCTAATGCCTGGGATTGGACATAGCTTTCGCGATCGAGGATTTCGGCGAAGCCGCCGTCGCGAAGGTCATGAAACTCGCCGCTGAAATCCGCCATATAGTCGTCGACGGTAATCTCGTCGTCGAAGCGCCCGATCTCGGCGAGCTCCACGGTCTTGTGGAACGCGATTTCGGTCTGCGCCGTCTCGATCTCAAAGGCGGCGTACCAGGCGCCGCGTTCGGGGCCGTTGAACCGGCTGCCGAGCGGATGCGCGTGGGTGAACGCGGCGTTGACAATGCGGTAATAGGGAACGCCGAACACCAGCTCGCCCATGCCGATCCCGGGCAACAGCTCGCTCCCGGCGAGGAGCCGGTCGTCGGTCCCGTTGTCCAGTTCGAGAATGTCGGCGAGATGCCGGTCATCGTCCGCAATGCGGGCGAGCACCCCGCCATCGGGTTCGCTGTATCTCGACGGAATCAGGCGGTGCGTGTCGTAACGGCGGACGAGCGACGTACGGGGTGGCTCCGTCACATGCCTTCTCGGCGCGCGTCGAGCAGCCGCCGTACCGTCTGCATCGCCGGCACGCCACCTTTGGTCATGTAGGCGAGCGGTGTCATCCCGCTGAAGATGCGGTTGG
>DATMLO010000118.1:0-32415 GCA_035570495.1 Allostellaceae bacterium
CGCTCGCCTATTCGCCGGGCGTGGCCTACCCGTGCCTGCGTATCGAAAAGGACCCATCTTCGGTCTTCGACTACACGTCAAAGGGCAATTTCGTCGCGGTCGTCTCGAACGGCACAGCCGTGCTGGGGCTCGGCGATCTCGGTGCGCTTGCCGCCAAGCCGGTCATGGAGGGCAAGGCCGCGCTCTTCAAGCGTTTCGCCGATATCGACTCGATTGATCTCGAGATCGACACCAAGGACGTCGACGAATTCGTCAATTGCGTGCGCTTCCTGCATCCGTCCTTCGGCGGCATCAATCTCGAAGACATCCGTGCGCCTGAATGCTTTGTGATCGAAGAGCGGCTGCGCGAGCTGCTCGACATTCCCGTCTTCCATGACGACCAGCACGGCACCGCCATTATCGCCACCGCCGGCCTGATCAACGCGCTGCACCTCACCAAGCGCGAGCTCAAGGACATCAAGATGGTGGTCAACGGTGCCGGCGCCGCGTCGATCGCCTGCGTCGAGTTGCTGAAGACGATGGGGCTGCCGCCCGAAAACGCGATCCTCTGCGATACGCGCGGCGTCATCTATCGCGGCCGCACCGACGGGATGAACCAGTGGAAGTCGGGGCATGCGGTCGAGACCGATGCGCGCACACTGGCAGATGCGCTCAAGGGCGCCGATGTGTTTTTCGGGCTCTCGGCTGCCGGCGCGGTGACGCAGGACATGGTCAAGTCGATGGCCGATCAGCCGATCATCTTCGCGATGGCCAATCCCGACCCGGAAATCACCCCCGAGGATGCGCGCGCGGTACGCCCGGACGCGATCATCGCCACTGGCCGGTCAGACTATCCGAACCAGGTCAACAATGTGCTGGGCTTCCCGTTCATCTTCCGCGGCGCGCTCGACGTGCGGGCGACGCGCATCAACGACGAGATGAAGATCGCCGCGGCCGAGGCTTTGGCGCGCCTCGCGCGTGAGGACGTGCCCGACGAGGTCGCCGCCGCCTATGCCGGGCAGCGGCCGCGCTACGGCTCCGACTACATCATCCCGGCGCCGTTCGATCCGCGGCTGATCTGGGCGGTGCCGTCGGCGGTGGCGCAAGCGGCGATGGATTCGGGGGTCGCACGCAAGCCGATCCTCGACATGGCGGCCTATAAGCGCGCCTTGCGGGCGCGGCTCGATCCCACCGCGGCGAGCCTCGAATTGATCTTCGAGAAGGTGCAGCGGGAGCCGAAGCGCGTCGTCTTCGCCGAGGGCGAAGAGGAGATGACGATCCGCGCCGCGCTGATCTACGCCGATAGCGGCTACGGCACGCCGGTGCTGGTCGGACGCGAAGAGCGCATCCGTTCGACAATGGCGGCGATGGGGCTGAGCTCCGCGGCACCGCTCGAAATCCAGAATGCGCGCCTCTCTACAAGCAACCAGCGTTACACCGAGTTTCTTTACAACCGCCAGCAACGGCGGGGCATGCTGTTTCGCGACTGTCAGCGCATGGTGAACCAGGATCGCAATGTCTTCGCCGCCTGCATGGTCGCGTGCGGCGACGCCGACGCGATGGTCACTGGCGTAACGCGCAACTCGTTCGACGTGCTCGACGAAGTGACGCGTGTCATCGAAATGAAATCAGGTTGCGAGATGTTTGGTCTGACCATGCTGCTCGCGCGCCAGCACACCGTTCTGCTCGCCGACACTCTGGTGCATGAGAACCCCAGCCCCGCTCAGCTCGCCGACATCGCCATTGAGGCCGCGGCCAAGGCGCGCGAGTTCGGCATGGAGCCGCGCGTTGCGCTTCTGTCCTATTCGAATTTCGGCAATCCGAGGGGAGATGGCGGCGAACGGGTTCGCGCCGCCGTGGCGCTGCTCGATGAGCGCGGCGTCGATTTCGAATATGACGGCGAGATGAGCGCCGACGTCGCGCTCGATGTCGGGTTGATGCGCCGGCTCTATCCGTTCAGCCGGTTGTCGGGTGCAGCCAACATCCTCGTCATGCCCGAGCTCCACAGCGCCAACATCAGCGCCAAGCTCCTCGCGCATCTCGGCGGCGGCACGGTGATCGGCCCGCTGTTGCTGGGGCTCGTGCACCCGGTGCAGATCGTCAATATCGGCGCTACCGTGTCCGATCTCGTCAATCTCGCCGCGCTCGCGGCGCACGATGCGATCCGCTGACGCCGATCTGCCGCTTGACAGTGCCGTCGCGCGGCCGCGCGTACGGCAGCTTCGACCGATGAATTGGCAGGGCGCGCGCCGCGTGGCGGTGTTCGCGCTCGGCCTGACCTTGCCGAGCCTTGCCGTGCTGGTTGGGCTGTTTTTTGCCGGCCGGGTCGATCTGCTGGCGACGCTGATCGGCGTCGTTGTGATTTTCGTGCTTCTGGCGCTGTTTCTCGCCCCGTTCGCGCTGTCGCTCGCCGCGGTGCAGGACGCGATCGAGACGATCGGGCCGAGTGCCGACCCAGGGGCTGAGGCCGCGGCGTCGCGGCGTCTCGGCAATGTCGGCCGCACCGCGAACGAGCTTTGGCAAGCGGCGCTTCGCCTGGCGCGCGGCTGGCGCGCGCGCAGCGCCCGGGCAGAGGCGCGTCTAGCTGCCGCGGAGGCAGTGTTTGCCGCGATCCCCGATCCGCAGATCCTGCTCGATGGCCAGCGGCGGATCATTCGCGCCAACCCGGCGGCGACCGAGTTCGTCGGGACCGTGCTCGAGACCAGCGATCTCGCGGCGTCGCTGCGCAACCCCGCCGTGCTGGCCGCTGCCGATGCGGTGCTCGCGGGCGGACCGGCGCGGATTGTCGATTTCACGCTGTCGCTACCGATCGAGCGCGTCATGCAAGCCCGCATCGCGCCGGTCGAGGGCGTCTCGACAGAAGGCATCGCGGCGATCGTCACCTTGCACGACATCACCGCGCTCAAGCTCGCCGAGCAGATGCGCGCCGATTTTGTCGCCAATGCGGGGCATGAGCTGAAAACGCCGCTCGCCAGCCTTGTCGGCTTTATCGAGACGCTGCTTGGTGCGGCGCGCGACGACACGGCGGCGCGCGAGCGCTTTCTCGGGATCATGCGCGGCGAGGCCGGGCGCATGACGCGGCTCGTCGACGATCTGCTATCGCTGTCGCGCATCGAATTGAACGAGCATGTCGCGCCGACCAGTCAGGTGACGCTGCCGCCGCTGATCGACCAGGTCGCCGATGCTCTCGAATTGCGTGCCGCCGAACGCGGGATGCGCCTTGTACTCGCGGTCCCCGACGAGCTGCCCGACGTCTACGGCGACGAGGACGAGCTCGCCCAGGTTTTCCAGAATCTGATCGACAACGCGATCAAATACGGCAAACCGCAAACGGAGATCACCGTCACGGCGCGGCTCGATCGTCGGCCTGCGGCAAATTCACTCGTCCGCATCGCGGTGGCGGACGGTGGCGAGGGCATTCCGAGCGAGCATCTACCCCGCCTCACCGAGCGCTTCTACCGGGTCGACACCGCCCGCTCGCGCGAGCTCGGCGGCACGGGCCTTGGGCTGGCGATTGTCAAGCACATCCTCAATCGCCATCGCGGCCGACTCGAGATTGCGAGCACGCTGGGTGTCGGTTCGACCTTTACCGTCTGCCTGCGGCCGGTCCGTCGCAACGGGTCGAATGGGATCAACGACGCGGGTTGATCGCGGCTTGTCGCCGGCCGCAATGTAAAGAAAATGTCATTAAACTTTCATATAACTGTATCCGCCGGCGACTAAACGATGCGCCGCGGCCTGCTGCCGCAGCATGGCCTGGACGACGTGATCCCTCGATTTGGCCGCTTAAGGCCAAGCTGCACATCGCCCCGCTGACGTTGCCGACCGCGCTGCGGCCGGGGCGCGCGCCATGGCAACAGAGAAGAAACCGAGAGGAGGAGAACTTGAGCGATAAAGGGAGCTATAGCCGGAAGGCGACGCGACGGCTGGTGCTGGGGGCGGCATTGGGTGCGACCTTGGCATATGGCGGCTTCGCGATCGCGGCCGATGCGCCGCCGCATCTGCTCGAGACAGGGTCGACGCTGCTCTATCCGCTGTTTAACCTGTGGGTTCCCGACTACACCAAGGCGCATGCCGGGTTAGAGATTACGACGCAAGGCACCGGCAGCGGCACCGGCATCTCCGAGGCGATTTCGGGGATAGCGCAGATCGGCGCGTCCGACGCCTATATGAGCGAAGCGCAGATGAAAAAGACCGAGGGCATGCTCAACGTGCCGCTCGCGATCTCCTCGCAGATGATCAACTACAACCTGCCGGGCCTCAACGATAAGAACTTGAAGCTGAGCGGCCCGGTGCTCGCCGACATCTACGGCGGCAAGATCACGATGTGGGACGACGCGCAGCTCAAGGCGATGAACCCGGACGTCGACTTGCCGCACCAGACGATCATCCCGGTGCACCGCACCGATGGCAGCGGCGACACCTTTATCTTCTCGCAGTATCTGTCATCCAGCACACCGTCATGGTCGAGCAGCGTCGGCTTCGGCACGACGATCAGCTGGCCGGCGGTGCAGGGCGGGCTGGGCGCCGAGGGCAACCCCGGCATGGTCAATGCGGCCAAGGGCAACCCATATTCGATCGTCTATATCGGCATCAGCTTTAAGAACGCCACGTCCGCGGCGGGTCTCGGCGAGGCGATGCTGCAGAACAAGGCCGGCAAGTTCGTGCTGTCTTCGAAGGAGACCGTGTCGGCTGCCGTGGCCGCGACCGCCGACAAGACGCCGACCGACGAGCGCCTCAGCCTGATCTTCGCGGACGGCGACAATTCTTATCCGATCATCAATTTCGAGTACGCGATCGTGAAACAGCAGCAGCCATCGCCGGACATGGCCGCGGCGGTCCGCGAATTCCTCGAATGGGCGATCAAGCCCGATGGCGGGAATTCGGCACAGTATCTCGACCAGGTCGGCTTTGTGCCGTTGCCGCCGGCGATTGCCAAGCTCAGCGCGACGCAGCTTGCCTCGATAAAGTGAGTGCTTAGATCGACCGTGACACCAAAGGTATGTTCGTCATGAGGTTTAAAACCGGGTTGGCTGTCGCTGCTGGGGCTTTGCCGGCCAGCCTGGTCCTCATCATCTTATTTCTGACGATCTATGCCTGGCCGGCAATCCTGTTCAACGGCTTCCAGTTCGTCACCAGCAATACCTGGAATCTGGGCAATCTTTATTCCGATCCCGTGATGGTGAACGGGGTGCAGATTTCCCCCGGCGCCCATTACGGAATTCTGTTTCTCATCGTCGGCACCTTGCTGTCGACGATCATCGCGTTGCTGATCGCCGTGCCGGTGGGGGTTGGCGCCGCGGTGTTTCTCGCCGAGGCGGTGCCCGGCCGGCTGCGTCTTGCTCTTTCGTTCTTTGTCGAGTTGCTCGCCGCGGTGCCGAGCGTGGTGTTCGGGTTGTGGGGATATGTCGTCGTCATCCCGTTTCTTGGCCACTACCTCTTCCCGTTTATGATCTCGGTGCTCGGGTTCCTTCCGTTTTTCGGGGGACCGCCCGGCAGCGGATACGGCCTTCTGACCTCGGGCGTCGTGCTCTCGCTGATGATCGTGCCGCTGATCGTCGCGACTTTGCGCGACGCGCTCGTCAGCCAGCCAGCTGAGGCGCGCGAAGCGGTGACGGCGCTCGGCGCGACCAAATTCGAAGTCGTGTGGAAGGTCCTGCTGCCGAGCCAGTCGCGGGTGCTGATCGGCGCCTCAATCCTCGCTCTCGGACGCGCGCTTGGCGAGACGATGGCGGTGCTGATGGTCAGCGGCAACGCGCTCAACTATCTGCCCGGTAACATCTACACGCCGATTTCGACGATGGCGGCGTTTATCGTCTCGCAGCTCGACAGCGCGTTGCAGGACCCGACTGATATGGCGGTCAAATCGCTCGCCGAGATCGCGCTGATCCTGTCGTTGATCTCGCTGATCATCAACTTCCTCGCGCGTATCCTGCTTTCGTTCGAGAAGCAGGGTGCTCGCCGTGCGACATTCGCGTAGAAAACCATGCCAGCCGATCAAGCCATTCCCGTCATCACCATGGCTGCGCCAAGCGGCAGCCGTTTATTGCGACGCCGGATCACGAGCATCGCCGGCTGGGCGCTGACCGGATCGGCGCTGGCGCTGCTGTCGTCCGCGATGATCTGGATTCTGGCGATGGTCTTCGTCCGCGGCGTCGGGGCGATATCGATCGACCTGTTCACGACCGTCACGCAGGGCAATGGCGGCGGACTGCTCAACGCGATCGAAGGCACGGTCGTGCTGTCGTTTGGTGCGTTGCTGCTCGCCGTGCCGTTTGGTCTCGCGGCTGGAACCTATGTCTCGGAATACCCGCACGGCTATTGGGCGCCGACCGTGCGCTTCCTCGCCGACATCCTGGTCGGCGTGCCGTCGATCGTGCTCGGCTATGTCGGCTACGTGACGATGGTCGATTGGCTCGGCTGGAATTTCTCGGTGGCCGCGGGCTCGATCACCGTCGCGGTGATCTGTCTGCCCTATATCTGCCGCACCACCGAATTGGCGCTGCAACAGGTTCCGGGCAGCTTGCGCGAAGCCGCCTTTGCACTCGGCGCGAGCGAGGCGCGGGTGATTTTCAGCATCTGCCTCCCGGCGGCGCTTCCCGCGGTTTTAACCGGCATCCTGCTGGCGCTGGCGATCTCGGTCGGCGAGACGGCGCCGCTGCTCTACACCGCCGGCTGGTCCAGCTATATGTGGAATGGCCAGCTGACGCATTCGCCGATCGGCTACCTGACCTACGCGATCTGGACGTTCATCAACGAGCCGTTCGAGACCGCGCATCGCCTGGCCTATGCGGCGGCGCTCCTGGTCACGACATTCGTGCTCATCGTCCATGTCGTTTCCCGTTTCGTTTTTGATCGGCACCGCCAATGACCGACACCACCGCGAACCTCCCCGGAACCGCACGGGTGCTGCACCCCATGACCGACGCCGTCCCCCCGTCGTCCGCCGCAACGCAAGAGGCCACCGTCAAACCGATTGCGACTGCCCTGAGCGACCCCAAGGTCAGCATCAAGGATGTTCACTTCCATTACGGCGCTTATCACGCACTCAAGGGCATCACGCTGCCGCTGCAGGATCATCGCGTGACCGCGTTTATCGGCCCTTCGGGCTGCGGCAAGTCGACCCTGCTGCGCATCCTCAACCGGATTTACGAGCTTTACCCGAACCAGACCGTGAGCGGCGAAGTCCTTGTCGATGGCGAGAATATCCTCGCGTCCGGCATCGATCTCAATCTTTTGCGGGCGAAGATCGGCATGGTGTTCCAGCGGCCGACGCCGTTTCCGATGTCGATCTACGACAATATCGCCTTCGGCATCAGGCTTTACGAGAAGCTGCCGAAATCGGAACTCGACGATCGCGTCGAGTTGGCCTTGCAGCGCGCCGCGCTGTGGACCGAGGTCAAGGACAAGCTGCGGCAGAGTGGCTCCGGTCTGTCCGGCGGCCAGCAGCAGCGCCTGTGCATCGCGCGCGCCATTGCGGTGAAGCCCAAAGTGTTGCTGCTCGACGAGCCGGCCTCGGCGCTCGATCCGATCTCGACCCAGCGCATCGAGGAGCTCATCGCCGAACTCAAGGCCGATTACTGCATCGCCATCGTCACGCACAACATGCAGCAGGCGGCGCGCAGCTCCGACTTCACGGCCTTCATGTATCTCGGCGAGCTTGTGGAATTCGGCGAGACCGAGCGCATCTTTACGCATCCGAAGGAGAGGCGCACCGAAGACTACATCACCGGTCGTTTTGGTTAGGGGAGAACCACCGATGCCTCCCGAACACATCATGAAGAGCTACGACGAAGAGCTGTCCCGGCTCAACAACATGATCGTCGAGATGGGCGGGCTTGCCGAAGCCCAGCTCTCGTCGGCGATCGAGGCTGTCGCCAAACGCGACAGCGCGCTCGCCGCTAGCGTTGTCGAGGGCGACGCTCAGGTCGACGACCTGCAGCGGGAGCTCGACAACCTCGCGATCCGCCTCTTGGCGCTGAGGCAGCCAATGGCGCGCGACCTGCGCGAAATCTTCGCCGCGCTGAAAATCGGCGCCGATCTCGAGCGCATCTGCGACTACGCCGCGAATGTCGCCAAGCGCTCGATCGCGCTGTCGCAGACGCCACCGATCCAGCCAGTGCACGCGCTGCCGCGCATGGGCACGCTGGCCCTGGCGCTCGTCAAGGATGTCATCGACGCCTACGTCGAACGCGATGCCGACAAGGCGCTCGAGGTGTGGCGCCGCGACGAAGAGCTCGACGAGATGTACTCCAGCCTCTTCCGCGAGTTCCTGACCTACATGATGGAGGACCCGCGCAATATCGGCGCGTGCACGCATCTCCTCTTCATGGCCAAGAACATCGAGCGCATCGGCGATCACGCCACCAACATCGCCGAGGATTTGTATTACTTGGTGCACGGCACGCCACTGACCGAAGTTCGGCCGAAAGGCGACAAGTCGAGTCTCGAGGTTGTCGCCCCCGACCGGACAGCGCGATAGAAGGGGGAGCTGCGATGAAGTCCACGGTCCTGATCGTCGAGGACGAAGCTCCGCTCGTCACGCTGTTGCGGTACAACCTGGAGAAAGAAGGTTTTGCCGTCTGCTCGGCCGGCGACGGCGAAGAAGCGCTGTTGCAGATCGCCGAGAACAAGCCCGACGCCGTGCTGCTCGATTGGATGCTGCCGCTGGTGTCGGGCCTTGAAGTCTGCCGGCAGATCCGCCGCTCGCCGTCGAGCCGGTCGCTGCCGATCATCCTGTTGACGGCGCGCGGCGAGGAAGCCGATCGCGTGCGCGGCCTCGACAGCGGGGCGGATGATTACATCGTCAAGCCGTTCAGCCCGAGCGAACTGGTGGCGCGTTTGCGGGCGGTGATTCGCCGGGCGCAGCCGAGCACGGCCGAAGACACCCTGCATTATGCCGATGTAGCGATGGATCTAGCGGCGCACCGCGTTTCGCGTGCCGGCCGGGCGGTGCATCTCGGCCCCACTGAGTTTCGGCTGTTGCATCACTTCCTGCTCTATCCGGGGCGCGTCTTTTCGCGCGAGCATCTGCTCGACCGCGTGTGGGGGCCGCATGCCGAGGTCGAGATGCGCACCGTCGATGTCCACATCCGGCGCTTGCGCAAGGCGCTCAACATCGATGGCTGCCGGGATCTGGTGCGCACCGTCCGCTCGGTCGGCTACGCGCTCGACCACGCCGGGTGATTTGGAGCACCGGCCAGTTTTCGCGCTCAGCGGACGAGGCGACCGGTCACATCCTGATCAAACGCCGCGAGATCTTCGCTCCCGAAATAATTGATGTCGCCGGGCGTCGCAAGGCCGATCGCCGCCGCATAAGCCGCGAGGCGGATTGCCCGGTCCGGGTCGTTGTCGAGCAGGCCGTGGATCAGCCCGCCGACAAACGAGTCACCGGCGCCGATGCGATCGACGATGTCGACCGGGTAGCGCGGCGCATAGCGGATCATGCCATTGGCGAGAAAGATATCGCCGGTATCGGCGCCGGGCGGGCGGGTCAACGCCACGAGCGGCACGCCGTAGCGCGCGGCGATCGCCTTGACGAGACGATCACCGTTCTCGGCAAAGCCCAGCACGTGTTGCGCGTCGCGTTCGGCGACGACAAATAATTCGAGATGCGGCGCGATCTGCGCCAGTACCGACTCGGCCTCCCGCGGCGTGGTCAAGGTGGCGCGGTAGTTGAGGTCGTATGAGAGCTTTACTCCGGCGCGACCGGCAATCGCCGCGACCTCGAGCACCAGCGCCTTGCAGCTGTCGCTGAGCGCCGGGGTGATGCCGGAGAGGTGCACCCGCGCACTCGCCGCGACGAGGGCCGGCCAGTCGGCATCCGCGATGTCCATACTCGCCGCCGCCGAGTTCTTGCGGTCATAGATGACCCGCGCGTTGCGCGGCTGGGGGCCGGCTTCGAAGAACATCAACCCCTGGCGCGCCTCAATCCATTTGCAGAGGCTCATATCGACGCCGTGGCGCCGCCCTTCGCCGTCGACGATGCGGCCGAGCGGCCCTTCAGGCAGTCGCGACACCCAGGCGGCACGACGCCCGAGCCGGGCCAGGAGGCAACAGACATTGAGTTCGCTGCCGCCGATCCCGACCTCGAACTGACGCGCCTGGTCGAGCCGCAGCACCCCAGGCGGCGACAGTCGCACCAGCGTCTCGCCGAGAGTGAGGAAGTCGTATGCCGGCGCGTCGGTCACGCGCGCGGCCCGCCCGCGATGTAGATCACCTGGCCCGAGACGAACGACGCCTCGTCGCTGCACAGGAACGCGATCAGGTTGGCGACGTCACGCGGCACGCCGGCACGGCGCACCGGGATTTCGCGAGCTCGCTCCTCCTTCCATTCCTCGGGGTCGCGGCCGAGGCGGATCGCCGTCGCCCGCGTCATCTCGCTGTCGATAAAGCCCGGCGCGACTGCATTGGCGGTGATGCCATAGCGGCCCAGTTCGATCGCCAGCGTCTTCGCCATGCCCTGCAACCCGGCCTTAGCCGCCGAGTAGTTGGTCTGCCCGCGATTGCCGAGCGCCGACACCGACGACAGGTTGACGATCCGACCCCAGTTGCGCTTGACCATCTCGCGCTGCGCCGCCCGCGAACAGAGAAACGCGCCGCGCAGATGCGTGCCGGCGACCGCGTCCCAATCGTCCTCGGTCATCTTGTGGATCAGGTTGTCGCGGGTGATTCCGGCGTTGTTGACGAGGATGTCGAGCGAACCGAGGCGGAGCACGATCTCTTCGACCATGCGTTCGACCTCGTCGGCGATCGCGACATTGGCCTTTAACGCGACCGCCTTTACGCCGCAGCGCTGTGCGATCCGCGTGGCGGTTTCCTCGGCACCCGCGATGTCGAGATCGGCGATCGCGACATTGGCGCCGTCCTCCGCCAGCCGCTCCGCGGTCGCCGCGCCGATCCCGCGCGCCCCGCCCGTTACCAGTGCCACCCGCCCGTCCTGCCGTCCCGCCATCGCCGTTCCCCAGTGGTTTTGCCAAATTTCTAGCCGGGTGGCGCGGCTGTGTCACTCGCACGATACTAAAGTTCTTGCTTAACTGATCTGACTATGATACTTAGGCATATGCTTAACCAATCGGCGGACCTCGATATGCTACTGCGCGCGCTGGCCGATCCAGCGCGGCGCGCGATGATCGAGCGGCTGGCGCGCGGTCCGGCGCCGGTCAGCGAGCTGGCGCGCCCGCTGCCGATGTCGCTGCCGGCGGCAATGCAGCATCTGGGCATTCTCGAGGCCGCTGGGCTCGTGCGGTCGAAGAAAGAGGGCCGGGTGCGCACTTGCGCAATCGAGCCACGGGCGCTCAGCCAGTTGGAACAATGGCTCGGCGCCCGGCGGACCGAGTGGGAGCAGCGGCTCGACCGCTTGGACGCATACCTGGATACCTTGGAAAATGAAGGAGAGACCCATGACACAAGCGGCTGACGGCACAGCAGGCAGCTCCTCGCCGGAGGTAAAGCCGCTCAAGACGTCGCGCGTTCTCCGCGCCCGACGCGAGACGGTGTTCCGGGCCTGGAGTTCGGCCGAGCATGTCCGTCGCTGGTTTGCGCCGGAGGGATGCGAGGTGGTGGAAGCCGCCGTGGAGATGCGTGTCGGCGGCAAGTTCGAGCTCTACATGCGCTCGCCCTGCCTGGAGAATTGGCTGCGCGGCACGTTTGTCGAGATCGTACCCAACACGCGGCTGGTCCTCGACATGCGCATCGACGACAGCGACGGCAAGACGCTGTTTCGCGCCTATACCGAACTCGATTTTTCCGACGCCGGTACCGGGACGCGGCTCGACGTTACGCAGACCTACACGCTGATCGACCTCACCAAGGCGTGGATGATCGCGGGTGCGCCGCAGGGCTGGGGTTCGACGCTGGACAATCTGGAACAGGAGGCGTCGCGAATGGAGAGCAGCGCGGCCTAAACCGCCATCCAGCCGCCATCGACATTGTAGGCGGCGCCGGTCACAAAGCTCGCGCGCTCGGAGCAGAGCCATACCACCATCTCGGCGATCTCTTCCGGCTCACCCATGCGATGCATCGGCGTCAGCGCCATGATCTGTTCGCCGCGCCGCTGCATCGCATCCTGGGTCATGCGCGTTTTGATAAAGCCGGGGCAGACCGCGTTGACCCGGATCTGGTCGTCGGCGTACTCGAGCGCGGCGGTCTTGGTGAGGCCGAGGACACCGTGCTTCGCCGCGACATAGGCCGAGGAGGTGGCAAGCCCGATCAACCCGGCGATCGAACCGGTATTGACGATCGCCCCGCCTTTTTGTCCCACGGCTCCCTGCGCCAGCATCTGGCGGATTTCGGCGCGCATGCACAGCCATACGCCCTTGAGGTTGACCGCGATCATGCGGTCGAACGAGTCCTCGCTCCATTCGGCGGTCTTCTTGCCGCTGGCATCGACCTGGTAGGGCGCGATTCCCGCGTTGTTGAAGGCGCAGTCGAGCCGGCCATGGGCGACGATCGTATCGTCGAGCATGGCCTTGACGTCGCGCTGGCGGGTGACGTCGCCGGTCAGCGTGATGGCCTGGCCGCCGGCCTTGTTGACCATCGCGACGGTTTCGGCCGCCGCGTCGGCCATGAAATCGGCAATCGCAAGCCGCGCGCCCTCCCGCGCCATGGCAAGCGCGGTGGCGCGGCCGATCCCGCCGCCCCCACCGGTCACCAGCGCTGATTTGCCGTCGAGCATCCCGGGCATCTTGTCCTCCCCTCGATAGCGTCGCGGCAGCATATACTCTCGGGCAGCGGTGAGACAGCGGATGGGCGCGACAACACAATGGTGTGCAGATGGGGGACACGCAGATGGGGCGCGATCTTGGCTGTGTCGTTGCTGTGCCTTGCTGGGGCTGGCGCGGCGAGGGCCGATGTGGCGAGCGTCCGTATCGTAACGCCGGTCGATCTCGCGGCGCTGCCGCTGGTGGTCGCGGCGCATAACCGTCTCGTCGAGCAGCAAGCCGAGGCGCGTGGGCTGCACGACGTCACGGTGCAGTGGCTGATCCCCAATGGCGGCAACCCGATCGAGCAGATGCTGAACGGCCAGGCCGATGTCGTCGTCACGACCGATATTGCCGGCTTCCTGCTGGCCTGGGACGAGCGCAGCGGGACGCCGCAGGAAATCCGCGGTCTCGCGGCGTTGTCGCAGATGCCCTACCAGCTGCTCTCGCGCAACGCGGCGATCCAGACCATCCGCAATTTCACCCAAAAAGACCGCATCGCCGTACCCGCGGTGAAAACCTCGCTGCCGGCGGTGATGCTCGAGATGGCGGCGGCCAACGAATGGGGCGCGGCGCATTTCGACCGGCTCGACGCGTTTACCGTGGCGAAGACGAGCGACGACGCCGATTCGGCGCTCCATTCCGACAAGGGCGATATCGACGCCGACTTTTCGCGCATGCCCTACGCCGATGACGAGCGGGGCGACCCGGCGATCCACCGCGTCATGGATTCGTTCGACATCGGCGGCCCGCACAGCGTCGCTCTGGTGATCACCACGGCGCCGTTTCGTGACGCCAATCCGGCGCTTTGCGCGGCGCTGGTCGGCGCGATCATGGACGCCGACATCTTTATCAAGGCGAACCGCGGCGCCGCCGCCGAAATCTATGCCGCAGCGCAGAAGAATGGCGATATCCCGGTCGAGGAGCTGACCGATATGCTCGGCGACCCGGATACCTCATTCAATGTCGCGCCGGCCGGCATCCAGCGCATCACTGCCTTCCTGCATCAGATCGGCCACATACGGCACAACCCGGATTCATGGCAGCAGATCTTCTTCCCGGAGATCTACAAGCAGCCGGGCAGCTGATCTCAAGGCTCCACGAGACGGAGGCGCCCGCCGGCGCTCGGTGCCGCGACATTAAAGGCGACGAGGACTTCGGTGACCGCCTGCTGCTGCGCGAGCGATTCGGCGAGCTGGCGGCGCAGCTCGGCATTCTCCCGTTCGAGAGCGGCTTGTCGGTCGTCGCTCTTGCTTTTCATGCCTACGACTCTACCACGGCGCGAGCGGCGGCGCGTTGATACTTCGCGGCCGCGCCCTTATGTTCCGGGCCACATGACCCAGCTCAGCCATATCCGCAATTTCGCGATCATCGCGCATATCGACCACGGCAAGTCGACGCTCGCCGACCGGCTGATCCAGACCTGTGGCGGGCTCGACGCGCGCGAGATGCGTGACCAAGTGCTCGATACGATGGAGCTCGAGCGCGAGCGCGGCATCACCATCAAGGCGCAGGCGGTGCGCCTCAACTACCGTGCCAAAGACGGCGAGGATTACGTCCTCAACCTGATGGACACGCCGGGCCATGTCGACTTCGCCTACGAGGTCAGCCGGTCGCTGGCGGCGTGCGAAGGCTCGCTGCTCGTGGTCGACGCCAGCCAGGGAGTCGAGGCGCAGACCCTCGCCAATGTCTACCAGGCGGTCGCGGCCGGGCACGAGATCGTGCCGGTGCTCAACAAGATCGATTTGCCGGCCGCCGAGCCCGACCGGGTCAAGGAGCAGATCGAGGATGTGATCGGCCTCGACGCGTCTGACTCGGTGCTGATCTCCGCCAAGACCGGGCTCAATATCGAAGGCGTGCTGGAAGCGCTGGTGACGCGCCTGCCGGCGCCGCAAGGCGATGCCGACGCGCCGCTAAAGGCGTTGCTGGTCGACAGCTGGTACGATCCCTATCTCGGCGTCGTGATCCTGGTGCGCGTCAAGGACGGTAGCCTCGTCGCCGGGCAGAAGATCCGGCTGATGGCGACCGGCGCCTCGCATCAGGTCGAGCGCGTCGGCGTCTTCACCCCGAAAGGCGTCGCGGCGCCGGCACTCGGGCCGGGCGAGATCGGCTTTATCACCGCCGGGATCAAGACCGTCGCCGATTGCCGCGTCGGCGACACGATCACCGACGACCGCAAGCCCGCCGACACGCCGCTGCCCGGCTTCCAGCCGCTGCAGCCGGTGGTGTTCTGCGGCCTGTTTCCGGTCGACGCCGCCGATTATGAAAAGCTGCGCGAGAGCCTCGCGAAACTGCGTCTCAATGACGCGAGCTTCGAGTACGAGCCGGAAACCTCGGCGGCCCTGGGCTTCGGCTTCCGCTGCGGGTTTTTGGGGCTGTTGCATCTCGAGATCATCCAGGAGCGATTGAGCCGAGAGTTTGACCTCGATCTCATCACCACGGCGCCCTCGGTCGTCTATCGCGTGCACCAGACCAATGGCCGGGTGCTGACCCTGCACAACCCCGCCGATATGCCCGATCCCGTCCGCATCGACCATATCGAGGAGCCGTGGATCAAGGCGACGGTGCTGGTGCCTGACGATTATCTGGGCCAGGTGCTGGCGCTGTGCGAGGAGCGGCGCGGGATCCAGCTCGACCTGACTTATGCCGGCAACCGGGCGATGGTGGTGTACCGGCTGCCGCTCAACGAGGTGGTGTTCGATTTTTACGACCGACTCAAATCGGTGAGCCGCGGCTATGCGAGCTTCGACTACCAGATCGACAATTACGCCGAGAGCGACCTGGTGCTGATGAACATCCTCGTCAATGGCGAGCCGGTCGATGCGCTATCGCTGATCGTGCATCGGAGCCAGGCCGAGCGCCGCGGCCGCGCGCTGTGCGAACGGCTCAAGGATTTGATCCCGCGGCAACTGTTCCAGATCGCGATCCAGGCCGCCATCGGCGGCCGCGTGATCGCGCGCGAGACCGTGAAGGCCTTGCGTAAGGACGTGCTCGCCAAATGCTACGGCGGCGATGTGACCCGCAAACGCAAGCTCTTAGAAAAGCAGAAAGAGGGCAAAAAGCGGATGCGCCAGTTCGGCCAGGTCGACATCCCGCAATCCGCCTTTATCGCCGCGCTCCGGATGGGGGATAGCTGAATTACCTTGCGGTACCTTGCATCGCGCCAATTTGCTTCAGCAAAGTCTGGCGCCGCTCGTGGAGCGAGGGATGCGATCGGCGGTGTCGAGCAGCCCAGAGGCGAAGCTCGATAAGAGTTCGGCTAAGCCTGTTGCTGGCTGCTGCGGGGTCGAGTTCGAGTTCCGCGTCGCTGCCGTAGACCCCGTCGAGGTCATGGTGATCGAGCGCGTACCGGGTTAAAACGTCGAAGCACTGAAGACATGCCGTCGGATCGAAACCGGCCCGGCGGCACAGGCCGATGGCGTAGGCGTCGGCCCAAAATTCGTGCTCCCGTGAATAAAGCCAGCGCGACAGGAACTCGACCACAAGAAGCGCGAGGCGTTCAGGCGCGTGCGCCAATCCCTCGGCTGCAAACATGTTGCTCACACGCCTGATATGGCCGAGATCGTGATGCCCTATCTCGTGAGCGAGCGCGAATGCCACCGGCGCGTCCGATGGGCAATACTCGATCAGGCTGCGCGAGATGTAGACGTAACGCCCCGGCAAGGTGAAAGCGAGCGGTACAGACATCCATAGGACTTCGCCGATCATCGGCTTTAAGGGCGAGCGCGCCTCGTTTAGAGCGGCCATTACGCGCTCGACGCTACCATGCGAGAAATCGCGCTTCCCCAACGCCAAATCTACCATGAGGAGGGAATGGATGCGCTCGTCGAGCGGCGGGCTTTGCGGTCGCATGACGACAAGGGTGTACTACTGGCCCTAACGAAAGCTTGCCTTGCGCGCACCGCGCTTCCCGCTGCGTTTTTGCTTGGCTATCGTCCCCTTCGCACACGGGGAGGAACTAAGATGCCCGACAGGCCTGAACCCGAACGGCTCGACACGCGCCGGGCGGCGCTTATTGCCTACGATGTTTGCTGGCGCGCGCTGACCCCGGCCGATCCCGTTCGGCGTGCGGCGATGCGCCCGGTGCTCGATGCCTGGGTCAGGATGATCGGCGTTGCCCGCGCCACCGGCGTACCGGTGATCTACACGACCCCGGTCAGCCGCGCCGACGGCGCCGACGTGGTGCTGCTGCCGACCGACCTCTCGGCCGAGACCGGCACGCCGCCGCTCACCAACGGCGTCGAGGGCACGCCGGAAGCCGGCTTTCCCGAGGAGATCGCGCCGCGCCCCGAGGACTATGTCTTCCTCAAGCGGCGGCCGAGCGCGTTCTACGGCACCGGCGTCGCCGAGCTGCTGCACATGCTGCGGCGCGACACGATCGTGATTGGCGGCGGCGCCACCAACCGCGGCGTCGAAACCAGCGTGCGCGAGGCGTTCAGCATGGATATCGCCTCGGTTGTGGTGCGCGAATGCTGCTGGGGTGGCGATCAGGCCGCTCATCTATACAGCCTCGACAAGGCGATGAAGATGTACGCGCGCATCCGCACGCTCGATCAGGTCACTGCGATGCTGGCGACGTAGGGCAGCAATCCGCCTCCGACCCTTTCTGACCGCGTGAGGTTTGGCTATCGTTCCCCGAACGCCGACCGGGGAGGGAGCAAACATGCCCGACAGCAGCAACACCTATGACTTCATCGTGACCGGCGCCGGGTCGGCGGGGTGCGCGGTCGCCGGGCGGCTTAGCGAAAGCGGCAAATACAAGGTGCTGCTGCTGGAGGCCGGCACCAAGGACACCAACCCGTGGATCCATGTGCCGCTCGGCTACACCAAGACCTACACCGACCCCAAAGTGAACTGGATGTTCGATAGCGAGCCGGAAAAGGAGCTGAACGGCCGCACCCTCTACCAGCCGCGCGGCAAGGTGCTGGGCGGCACCAGCTCGATCAACGGCATGGTCTATATGCGCGGCACGCCGACCGATTACGACGGCTGGCGCCAGCGCGGATGCGAGGGCTGGGGCTGGGACGACGTGCTGCCCTTTTTCAAGAAGGCGCAGGACCAGGAGCGCGGGCCGAGCGAGTTTCACGGCACCGGTGGGCCGCTGCATGTGTCGAACCCGGTGCGCTGCGCGCTCGGCGACGCGATGGTGCAGGCGGCCGTCGAGGCCGGCGTCCCGGCCAATGACGACTTCAACGGCGCGCGGCAGGAAGGCGTCGGGTATTACCAGACGACGACCACCAACCGCCGCCGCTGGTCGTCGGCCCGCGCCTATCTCGGCCCGGCGAAGGGCCGCGCCAATCTGACGATCTCGACGCAATCACATGCGACCCGCATCCTGTTCGAGGGACAGAAGGCGATCGGCGTCGAATATCAGACGCCGGAAGGCCGCAAGACCGCCTATGCGAAGGGCGAGATCGTCGTCTCGGGCGGGGTCTATGGCTCGCCGCAGCTGCTGCAGCTATCGGGTGTGGGGCCGGGCGAGCTGTTGCAGGAATTCGGCGTGCCGGTGGTGCGCGACATGGAGGGGGTCGGCAAGCATCTGCACGACCATTTCAACACCTATCTCGTCTGGCGCTGCTCGCAGAAGGTGACGCTCAACGACCTCGCCGCCAGCCCGCTGATGAAGTTGACCTCGGGGGTGCAGTACGTCTTTACCCGCTCCGGCCATCTGTCGAACGCCGGGATCTATGCTGGCGCCTTCGTCAAAAGCGACCCGCGGCTCGAACAGCCCGATCTGCAAATCAACATGTTCGGCTGGAGCGCCTTTGAGCGGCTGCGCACCGGCATCAAGCCGCACCCGTTCTCGGCCTTCACCTTGTCGCCGGTGCATCTGCGGCCGGAGGGGCGCGGCACGGTGCGGCTCAAGAGCGCCGACCCGCTCGCCGCGCCGGCGATCCGCTTCAACTTCCTCGCCAGCGAATACGATTTCCAGGCGCTGATCTACGGCACGCGCTTCAGCCGCAAGATCGTCGAGCAGGCGGCTTTGAAGCCGTTTGTGATGGAGGAGGTGATCCCCGGCCTCGGCTGCCAGAGCGACGAGGACATCAAGGCGGAAATCCGCGTGCGCGGCGTCTCCAACCTGCACCCGGTCGGCACCTGCCGCATGGGCCGCAATGTCGATGACGTCGTTGACCCGCGCCTCAAGGTGCACGGCATCGAGCATCTGCGCGTCGCCGACGCCTCGATCATGCCGCAAGTGCCGGGCGGCAACACCAACGCGCCGTCGATCATGATCGGCGAGAAATGCGCCGCGATGATTTTGGAGGACGCGCGCGCCGCATAGGACGTACGCGGTAACGGCGGAGCCGTGCAACTCTAAGTCTTCAAGCCGCTACAGAGTGCTCCGTCGCTTCTTCCTGATCGTCGAAGTTTAGATCAAGGAGAATAAATTTCGGAAGCCAATCTATATACAATAGGATAAACGACGCATATCCGATGCGGAACGTATAAATCTCCATAACGGTCTTAGGCAGCGTAAAAGTCTTATTGCCTTTTCTCAAGGTCGTCGGCGGGATTTCAAACCGACGATCGGCGTAATCGCCCACCATTTCTGGTTTGGAGGTCGCATTCGTAAAGGCGAATCTTAGTGCTACTCTTATATCAATCGGCCATTTTTCCAGCTTGTTTTTGACGATGTCGGTAAGGACCAATTCCTCGAACCCCAACATACCGATTCTCCCCCGGGCGGCTGTGAACGACGCAGGCCCGGTTTGCTACGCCATCGCGCAGATATGGGTTGGCGGCGACGCAATTTCAACGTCAAAAATAGTCGATGAGACGCTTTATCGATCTCCTAGTAACGCAAAAATGTGTCGATATCGACGCATTTTCCCTTGAATAATTTTTCCTAAGCTACACATAGTGCGCTACGTCGATTGGGACGTGATACCTGCGATGGAGAAACCGATGATGTCCGCTCAACCAGCAAGATCATATTTTTGAAGACGGGGAACCACACGTGTATGAGCTGTCATACAAGCTCGCACACGGCAGTCCGCCTTACTCTGTGCGCTCCTAAAGCGCACGAGTCTGTAAACGTGCGTAAAAAAAAGGAATTCGTATCATGGCCGCAAAGATTCGATTGAATCTTCAGGTCTCGGAGCAGTTGAACAAAGACCTTGAGGAGATGGCAGAGAGCACAGGCAGCAACCGTACGGAGGTAATTCGGCAAGCTCTGGCGCTGATGAAGGTCGCTCACAAGGCCCGACGTGACGGTCGTCATCTCGGGCTGGTTTCTGATCAGTCTAAACTAGATACCGAATTGGTTGGTATCCTGTAAGGACATCTTTTATGCCGAACCAGCTCAATCTCGACGGTGTCGTTCCACGCGGTGAGCTGACGCTTGCTCGCGAAGAATTATCCGAGGAGATAGCGGCTCGGCTGAAGGAGGAGAACAGGGCTGCAATAATAGGGCATTGTAAAGATGTGGCTGTTTTTGCAGCCCTGTATATTTTCCTTATTAGCATTGTGATCATCTGTTTTTATTTGAATTTGATAGCCATTGGCGTTCCCCCTGAGACATTACGTTGGTCACAAGCACTCTTAGCTGCGGTATTGAGCGGAACAGTGTCTTTTTTAGTTGGACGAAAAATCGGTAAGTAACTCACTCCGAGGAAAGGATCAACATCATGCAAGTCTACAAGCCAGGAACGCCCGCCCCAGTCTCCGGTGAGTTCGAAATCATAGGGCCACGAGGCGGCGATACAGGCAAGGAGAGAACGGCCATTCAGGGCAAACCGCTTCCACCTACGCCGAAGCCCGGCCAGGGCTACGTGATCCATCGGCCGGCTCATAATGGAGCAGGGAAAAAGGCCCGATAAGGAGTTCGAATTTCATGGGCCTTCAGGTAGGGATGCTCGGGCGCGATCCGGAGGCGTCCTAACCTATAGATCTTGTAGACGGCAGCTAGCGAGTTACCGGGTCTGTATCCCATCCAGCTAGGATCATAATGATCCTGGAGGACGCGCGCGCCGCATAGCTTAGGCCCAACCCATGCGCCGATGGGGGTACTCGGCCTGGATAAAGGGCGTAGAGTGCTCGCGACAATGTGACATGGGAGGAGCGGGCGATGCAGTACCGCCGGATTTCGGCCGATTGCCACCTCGATCTGCCGTGGTTGCCGCCTGAGCTGTTCGTCGAAAACGCGACGCGCGAGTTCAAGGACCGTATGCCCTATGTCGAGGACGGCCCGGATGGCCCGAAATGGACCACCAAGAAGGGCGTCCATATGGGCATACCCGGCGCGGTCGGCTCGGTTGGCGCGCCGTTTGTGCCGGGGCAGAACTACCGCGTCGACAAGATGGCCGAGACCGGGCTGTACGAGGCCGGCAAGCGCGGCGAGCGCCGTCCCGGCGACCCGCATCTGCGCATCAAGGAAATGGAGAAGGACGGGGTCGATGCCGAGATCATCTTTGGCATCCTCGGTGTCGTCTCGCGCCTCGAAGACCACGAGGCTGCCAATGAATGCCTGCGCATCTACAACGACTACCTGAAGCATTTTTGTAGCTTCTATCCCGACCGGCAGATCGGACTTGCGTGCCTGCCCTATGGCGATATCGAGGCGGCGGCGCAGGAGGTCCACCGGGTCGCCAAGATGGGGCTCAAGGGCCTCGAGCTGTCCTGCTCATGGGATATGGAGCCGATGTGGCACCCGTGCTGGGAGCCGCTATGGCAGGCGGTCAATGAGGTGCAGCTGCCGTTGCATTTCCACACCTTCCCGCAGATGCCGCAGCGCGTGCGCAACCAGCTGCCGCCGAGCATGCGGCGCCAAGCGCAATTCACCACGGTTGCCGGGTTCCAGATGAACCTGATCCAGATCATCGCCGCGATCATCGGCGCCGGGGTACTGGAGCGCTACTCGAACCTGCGCATCGGTTTTGGCGAGAGCGGCATCGGCTGGCTGCCCTACGCGCTCGACCGCATGGATTTCGAGTTCGAGGACCGCTTCCGCGACCTGATGAAGCTGAAGCCGAGCGAATACTGGCGCCGCCAGTGCCGCGCGACCTTCCAGTTCGACCGCATCGGCCCAAAGCTGATCGACGAGATCGGCCTCGAAACCCTGATGTGGGGCTCGGATTACCCGCATCCCGATGGCGTATGGCCGGAGTCGACGAAATACATCGAAGAACAGTTCGCCGGGCTTTCCGCCGATACGATCCACAAGATCACCTGCGAGAACGCCGCCAAGTTCTACGGCCTCATCAACTGACGGTTCACTCACTCGTCATCCCCGGGCTTGTCCCGGGGATCCACGTGGATGGCCGGGACAAGTCCGGCCATGACGAGACGGAAAGGAATTTGCCAAATGACCTATGACCTGCTGATCAAGAACGGCCGCATCGTCGATGGCTCGGGCGGGCCCTCATATCGCGGCGATGTCGGCATCAAGGACGGCAAGATTGTCGAGATCGGCAAATTATCCGGTCCGGCGGCACGCACGGTCGACGCCGATGGCCGCGTCGTCGCGCCCGGGTTTATCGACAACCATTGCCACTACGACGCGCAGGTCACCTGGGACCCGCTGTGCTCGTTCTCCTGTGACCACGGCGCGACGACCGTGATCTTCGGCAATTGTTCGCTATCGCTGGCGCCGGTGAAAAAGGACCGCAAGCAGCAGCGGCGGCTCAACGAGTTCCTCTCCTATGTCGAGGCGATCCCGATGGAGGTGCTCGACACGCTCGAATTCACCTGGGAGACCTTCCCCGAATACCTCGACGAGATGGACCGCAATCTCGGCGTCAACATCGGCAACCTGATCGGCCATACCGCCGTGCGCCACTACGTGATGGGCGAGGATTGCCAGAAGCGCACCGCGACCGACGACGAGATCGCTCAGATGCAGGGCTTGGTGCGCGAGGGCATGAAGGCCGGCGCGCTCGGGCTCAGCGTGTCGCGCAACCAGGGCCATTTCGACCCGCAGGGTGTCCACATCCCGGCGATCTGGGCCGACGAGAAGGAGATGTTCGCGCTCGGCGATGTGCTCAAGGAGTTGGGCACCGGCCTCATCCAGTCGGGCGGCGGCAACGGCGCGGAGATGAAGGACGCGCTGATGAGCCGCCTCAGCGAGGCGACCGGCCGCACCGTTGTCTACAACAATCTCGGCCAGACGATGCGCCGCCCCGGCCAGTGGAAGGCGCAGATGGAGCAGGTCAACGCGACGACGGCGAAGGGCATCCGTGCCTTCCCGATGTGCACGCCCAACCGCATCACCGACTATTTCCAGATGCGCAACACGCAGACCTTCCGCGGCCTGCCGGTGTGGCACCCGATCTGCCTGTCCTCGCCGGAAGACCAGCTCAAGGCCTATGCCGATCCGGAAGTCCGCCGGAAGCTCCACGACGAGGCCGTCGAGTTCAAGAGCGGCCCGGCGATCGGCATCTGCTCGACCTGGTGGGATTACATGGTCGCGCAGACCACTGTCCTCGAAAAGAACAAGTGGATGGAGGGTAAGACCCTTGGCGAGATCGCCAAGGCGCAGGGCAAGGGCGTCATCGACTGCCTGTGCGACCTGTCGATCGAGGAGAACCTCGATACCGGCTGGCTGCATGGCGAGAACAATGTCGATGACGCTGCCGTGGCGCAGATCCTCACTTACCCGAACGCGGTGATCGGCCTCTCCGATGGCGGCGCGCATGTCCAGTTCCAGAGCGGCTTCGGCTTCTCGACCCGGCTGCTCTCCGAATGGGTGCGCGAGAAGAAGGTCATGAGCCTCGAACAGGCGGTGCGCCGTCTGACCTTCGAGTCGGCGTCGATCTTTGGCCTCTACGACCGCGGCTTGCTGCGCCCTGGCATGGTCGCCGATGTGGTGATCTTCGATCCCGACACCGTGAAGCCGCTGCCGCTCGAAGTGCTGCACGACTTCCCGACCGGCGCCAAGCGCATCAAGGAGCCGGCGCAGGGCATCCACATGACCATCGTCAACGGGCAAGTGCTGATGGAAGACGGCAAGCACAGCGGCAATCTGCCGGGCCGCGTGCTGCGCAATTCCCACTACAAGGCGCACCACGCCTCGTAAGGCATTGTGTTGTAAGTGATAAAACGGGCGGCTCTTCACGGCCGCCCGTTTTTGTAACAGCGCCGTTACAACTTTTTCGAGCATAGATTAATATCTTAGCAATCTTATTCGCCAACCGTTTGGCTAGGCACGTTGCCACGATAGTGGAGACGCAGCATGGCCGATGGGCTGATGCAGCAACCGGTTGCCGGCTTCATCGCGGAGCTGCAGGGCTCCGACCCGCCGCTCCCCGAACGGGCCGAGTTCGCCCAACAGCAAACCTTCCTGTCGACGACCCTCGCCGAACGCGGCGACAAGCGGCTGGCATTGACCGTGGTGCTGCTGTCGGCGCTCGGCTTTGCCGTGGGGGCGCCATTCGCCACGCGGCCGCTGCTGCGGATCGACGCCTTTATCCCGGCCTATGAAGCCGCGCTGATCCTCATCGACATTATCACCGTCGTGATGCTGTTCGGCCAGTTTCGCGGCTCGCGATCGACCGCGTTGCTGGTGCTGGCGGCCGGCTATCTCTACGACGCGGTGTTGACCGTCACTCATGCGCTGTCGTTTCCCGGGGCGTTTGCCGCGACGGGTCTGCTAGGTGCCGACGCGCAGACAACCGCGTGGCTCTTCATGTTTTGGCACGGTGGCTTCCCGCTGTTTCTGATCGGATACGCGGCGCTCGGCGGCCGGAAGATGGCTGGCTCAGCCAAGAATGATGGGATCAACGGCGCCATCGTCGGGCTGACGATCGTTGCGACCGTCGCTCTGGGCATCGCAATGACCGCGCTCGCGGCCAATGCCGCCTCGCTGCTGCCGACGCTGATGGCAGGAAACACAACGCGTGGCATGTTGCATGTCGTCGTCGCGAGCATCTGGGTCGTGGGCATGCTCGCGGTGGTCGCCTTATGGCGCAAGCGGCCGCATACCGTGCTCGATCTGTGGCTGATCGTCGTCGCCTTTGCCTGGGTGTTCGATATCGGGCTCAGCTCGGTGTTTGATGCCGCGCGCTTCGATCTCGGCTTTTACGCGGGTCGAGCCTACGGCCTCTTGGCGGCGAGCTTTGTGCTCGGTGTGCTGCTGATCGAAACCGGCGGGTTGCACAGCCGGCTCGCCGCCGCAAAAGCGCTGCTCGACAATCACGCGCAAGGCCTGGAAGAGCGCGTGCGCCAGCGTACCGTCGAGCTCGAAGCGGAAATAACCGAGCGGCAGAAAACCGAAGCGCTGCTGCACCAGTCGCAGAAGATGGAAGCGCTCGGGCAGCTGACCGGCGGGCTGGCGCATGATTTCAACAATCACCTCGGCATCATCATCGGCAATCTCGACCTGCTGGGCGACGGCAGCACGCTGAACGCCGACCAGAAGGAGCTGGTCGACGAGGCGCTGACCGCGGCGTTCAACGGCGCCGAGCTGACGCGACGGCTTTTGGCCTTTGCGCGACGCCAGCCGCTGCGCCCGGCGCGCATCGAGGTCAACAAGCAGATCGAGGAGATCACCAAGCTGCTGCGCCGCACGCTCGGCGAGCGGATCGAAATCGCCCTCAATCTCGATGCGACGATCCCGGCGATCACCGCCGATCCATCGCAGCTCGAAACCGCGATCGCCAATCTTGCCAACAACGCGCGCGATGCGATGCCGAAAGGCGGGCGCCTCACGATCACCACGGGTGTCCGCTACCTCGACGCCGATTACGCCGCCGACCATGCCGAGGTGACGCCGGGCGGCTATGTGCTAATCGAGGTCAGCGACAGCGGCACCGGTATGGAGCCCGATGTGCTGACCCGCGTGTTCGAGCCGTTCTTCACGACCAAGGAGCCAGGCAAAGGCACCGGGCTTGGGCTCAGCATGATCTTTGGCTTCATGAAGCAGTCGGGCGGCCATATCAACGTCTACAGCGAGTTCGGTCGCGGCACGACGTTTCGTCTGTATTTGCGCCCCGAGGAGGCGCTGGCCGAGGAGAGCGAGGCGCCAGCGCCCGATGCCGCACGGCTCAACGGCGATGGCGAGCGCGTCCTTGTGGTCGAGGACAACGCAAAGCTTCGCACCGTGCTGGTGCGGCAGCTGCATGAGCTCGGCTATGTCACTAGCGAGGCGGGGAATGCGGCGGGGGCGCTGACGCTGCTCGACGCCGGCGCCGAGGTTGACCTGTTACTGAGCGATGTCGTGATGCCTGGCAAGATCGACGGGTACGCCTTGGCGCGAGAATTTGTCGGTCGGCGGCCGGGTGGCCGCGTGCTGCTGACCTCCGGCTTCCCGGGGACGAGGCTCGCCGAGCTCGACGAGCTCGGGGTCAATTTCCGGCTGCTCGATAAGCCCTATCGCCGGCAGGACCTCGCGCGGGTCTTGCGCGAGGTCCTCGCCGAGCCGGCGCCAGTTTGCTGAATATTGGCTGCTGACTACTGCTGCTGCGTCGCGTCGGGCGGCGGTGTCACGTCGCGGTAGTTGCGGCGCTCCGCCATGAACTGGTCGAATTCGCCCTTGTCCTTGGCCTGACGCAGGCGTTCGAGGAATTCGAGGAACTCGCGCTGCTCGTCTTCGAGCCGGCGCAGCGTCTCGGCGCGGTATTCGTCAAAGGCGCGATTGCCGCTTGAAGACCGCGCACCCGCGTCCTGAAAGCCCGGGCGCTGCCAGGAGCCGCGGAACCGCTCGGCGGCTTCCTGCATGCGTTCCATGCCGCGCTGCATCCGATCAAAACCGCGTTGCACGCGATCCATCTTACGCTGCCAGCGGTCGCCCGAACGGCTGTCCCATTGGCCGCCGTAATTGTGCCAGCATCCCATTCGCCCACTCCCGTAAAGAAAGCCCAGAATGATGAGTCCCACCGGCCAGCAGATGACAAAGCTGACAACGGTAATGGCGATCCAGCCGCCGCGGCCGAAATCGTCGATGCGATCAGCAAGGGCCATCGCCGCACCTATGTAAATGTTACTTACATTCACTTAGAGCGACGTGCCGGCAGAGTCAAGCGGGTCGCCAAGAGATTTTTGATCGGCGGGTCCACCGGGCTGTGGTTGACGGTTCGTTTAGCGACGAGAGTTAATTTTTCCGTCATCGGAACATGTAGACTGATCGCTCGTTCTGTCCCGCAGTGCGCCGAGCGACGATGAGTAGACGAGGAACCATGCATCAGCGTATCCGCAAGGCGGTGTTTCCGGTGGCCGGTCTTGGCACCCGCATCCTGCCGGCGACCAAGGCAATGCCGAAGGAGATGCTGACCGTGGTCGACCGGCCGCTCATCCATTACGCGGTCGAGGAAGCCAAAGCCGCCGGCATCGAGCAGTTCTATTTTGTGACCGGCCGCGGTAAAGGCGCGTTGGAGGACCACTTCGATGTCGCCTACGAGATGGAGGCGACCCTGCACGAACGCGGCAAAACCCCGCAGCTCGACGAGATGCGCGCCTGGCTGCCCGAGGCCGGACAGATCGCCTATACCCGTCAGCAGCGCCCGCTGGGCCTAGGTCATGCGGTGTGGTGCGCGCGGCATCTGGTCGGCAACGAACCTTTCGCGGTGCTTCTGGTCGACGATTTGATGGTCTGCGACCCGCCCTGCCTCAAGCAGATGGTCGACGCTTATGAGGAGACCGGTGGCAATGTCGTCGCGGTGATCGAGGTGCCGCGCGAGCACACCAACCGGTACGGCGTGCTCGACATCGTCGAGGACAAGGGGCGGCTAGTGCGCGCCAAGGGCGTCGTCGAAAAGCCGAACCCGGCCGCGGCGCCGTCGAACCTGACGATCATCGGTCGCTACATCATCCAGCCCGAGGTATTCAATCATCTCGGAAAGACCGGGCCGGGGGCCGGCAACGAAATCCAGCTCACCGACGGGCTCGCCGCGCTGATCGCCGACGGCCAGGATTTTCACGGGTTCCGCGCCGAGGGCCGGCGCTATGATTGCGGTGACAAGCTCGGCTATCTCGAAGCCAATATTGCGCTGGGGCTGGAACACCCTGAGCTCGGTGACGGCTTGCGCCGCATCCTGCAGAATTATCGCTAACCGTCGGCTTGGGGGCGCGCGATGGGGCACCGCTTCGACCCGGTGATCCTGCGCGAATACGATATTCGCGGCGTTGTCGGAAAGACGCTGTTCGCGGCCGATGCCGAAGCGCTCGGCCGTGCGTTTGCGGCGACCCTCGCTCGCTCTGGTGGCCGGCGTCTGGCCGTCGGGTACGATGGCCGGCTGACCTCGCCCGAGCTTGAAGCCGCGCTGGTCGAAGGGTTGGTCGCGGGCGGGGTCGATGTCGTGCGCGTCGGTCGCGGGCCGACACCGATGCTGTATTTCGCGGCCGCGATGCTCGGCGTCGATGGCGGCCTCATGGTGACCGGTTCGCATAATCCGCCCGATCACAACGGCTTCAAGATGGTCCTGGGCGGCAAGCCATTTTATGCCGAGCAGATCCAAGAACTTGGCCGCACGGCGGCTGCGCTCGGCGCGCCGGCCGGCCCGCGTGGACGGGTCGAGGAGCATGCGATCGCCGACGACTACCTGGCTCGTGTCGTCCAAGATTATGACGAGGGCCGCCCGCTGAGCGTCGCCTGGGATCCGGGCAACGGCGCGACCGGCGAGATCGTCAGCCGGTTGACCCAGTGTCTGCCGGGCACGCATTACCTGATCAACGCGACGATCGACGGGCGCTTTCCGGCGCATCATCCCGACCCGACCGTGGTCGAGAACATGCGGCAGCTGCAGGATGAGGTCGCGCGGCGCGGCTGTGATCTCGGCATTGCCTTTGACGGCGACGGCGACCGGATCGGCGTCGTCGACGCCAAGGGCCGCATCCTGTGGGGCGATCAGCTGATGATCGTGCTGGCGCGCGACGTGTTACAGCGCCATCCCGGCGCCCCGATCCTCGCCGACGTCAAGGCGAGCGACGTGCTGTTCGCCGAGATCGCGCGTGCTGGCGGCAAGCCGGTGATGCTGCCGACCGGGCATTCGCCGATCAAGGCGAAGCTCGGCGAGCTCAACGCGCCGCTTGCCGGCGAGATGAGCGGCCACATCTTTTTTGGCGACCGGTGGTACGGGTTCGACGATGCGATCTATGTCGCCGTGCGTCTCCTCGGCATCCTGGCGCGCAGCGATGAAAGCCTTGTCGAGATCGCCGACCGGCTGCCGACGATGTTCAACACCCCGGAGCTCCGTCTCGACTGCGATGAGGCGCGCAAATTCGCGATCGTCGCCGAGGTAGCCGAACGATTGCGCCAGCAAGGGGCAGAGGTCATCGACATCGACGGCGTGCGGGTCAAAAGCCCGGACGGCTGGTGGCTGGTGCGCGCGTCGAACACGCAGGCGGTTATCGTCGCGCGCGCCGAATCGGCGACCGAAGCGGGTCTTGTCCGGCTGAAGGCGGAAATTATCGCGCAGCTCGCGGAGAGCGGTCTGAGCGTGACGCTCGGCTGAGGAAGGCTAGCGGCTGGCCACCTTGACCGGCGCCTGCACCACCGTGCAATCGATGTGCTGCCGGTGCAACTCGCCGCAGGCCGCACGTGCCGCAGGCTCGGTGAAATAGAGCAGGCGGGCGCGGTAAGCCCGCTCGCGCGCTTCCGGCGCCAGAGTCTGCCACTGCTTGCCCCTGGCGAAGGCCCAACGGGACACCTCGCGCTCGGCCCGCTCGGCCGCCGCTTCGGCGCGATAGGCGCCGAGCTGGATGGCCCAGGCTTCGCGTGGCTCCGGTGTGGGTGTAGCGGCTTCCGCCTTGCCGACCGGAGCGAGATGGCTGAGCGCGGCACTGGCCACGGCAGCGACCGTTGACGGCGCCGATTGTGCCGGCGGCTGTTCGACGACCGCGGGCGCCGGCGGTGGCGCCATCGCGGTCGTAGCGACAGCAGCGAGCGAGGGCTGTGCTTGCGGCGCCGTCTGGCGCTGAGCGACCAGAACGTTCGGCTGACGGGCGACATCCCCGAACCCGAGATCGAGCAGCTGCGCCATGGCCTCGTCGCGGCTGCGTACCGAGCGGCCACCGAGGATCACGCCAATCAGGCGATGACCGTTTTGCACCGCTGAGGTCGCGAGGTTGAAGCCGGATGCCTCAGTGTACCCGGTCTTGATGCCGTCGGCGCCAGGATACCAGCCGAGCATATGATCGTGGCCGTTGACCGTCGCGCCGTTGAAATCGAACTTGGTGACCGCGAAATAGCGGTATTCGCGAGGAAAATCGCGGTAGAGCGCCAGCGAAAGACGGGCAACGTCACGCGCCGTCGTCAGCTGTTGCGGATCGGGGAGGCCGGACGCGTTGTCGTAATGCGACCGGGTCATGCCGAGCTGCTGTGCTTTCTGGTTCATCAGCTGGGCGAAATTGGCTTCGCTGCCGCCGCCGAGTCCCTCGGCCAGCACGGTCGCGGCGTCATTGGCGGATTTGGTGACGATAGCGAGGATGAGGTCGCGCACCGTGACCCCTTGGCCCGGCTGAAGGCCAAGCCGCGACGGGGCCTTCGTGGCCGCCGCCTCCGAGACGGGCAGTGCTTGATCGAGCCTCAGCCGCCCCTGATTGAGCGCCTCGAAGGTCAGATACAGCGTCATCATCTTGGTGAGCGACGCCGGATAGGTGACCGCGTCCGGGTTCAGTTCCCGCAGCACCTGCCCGGTCTCGGCGTCGAGGACGATCGCCTCATAGATCGGGCCAGCCGGTCCCGCGGCTAGGCGCGCAGCGCCGGCCGGCGCTGACACGGCTCCGAAGACGAGCGAAAAAATGGCGCCGAAAAATGCAAGCCGCCGTATTCGGCAGCCGCGACCACGCAGCAGCATCAACTGAGCCGACACGTTAACCCCCGCCCCTGAGCGAACGCTACATACTCCCCCGGCCTTCATCAGGCCGCGAGAACGGTAAAAAAAAGATGAAACCTTGTCAAAGTCGGCGATTGCATGGGTGAACCCGGGAACCGGCAGAGAAACGCGTGGCGAGCGAAATTATTCGCCGCGATATCGCCAAACATTGACCCGCGGTTGCCGTCGGCGGACCCGAAAGACGCGAGACATGGCCGCCGGGAGGCGTGAGATCATTGTGCGTCGCACAAAAATCGATTGACTGCCGGCTACATCTCCTTATCTAAAGTTCTTGTGCATCGCAGCAATTGATATTCGCGAGCGGGGTCGAGATGAGCGACAACAAGCGGTCCAAGACCAAACGTGCGGCGGCAGCGCCGCAAATCGTTGAGAAAACCGCGCAAGCGCCCAAGCCAGTCGAAGCGGTTCCGCCCAAGCCGGTCCCAGTGGCGCTGGCCAAACCATTTGAAGCGACGCCTAAGCCGATCGCAGTGGCGCCGCCCAAGCCAGTCGAAGCGGCTCGCCCCAAGCCGGTGGCAGTGACGCAACCCAAGCCGATCGAGGCGCCGCCACCCAAGCCAATCGAAACGGCGCCGCCCAAATCGGTCGAGGTACTGCCGCCCGAACCGATCAAAGTGGCATTGGCGGAAGCGTCAGCGCCGATGCCAGAACCGAAAGTGGCGTTGCCGGTACCCATGCCCGCACCGCCGCGCAGCAGCGAGCGCTGGTTCGCCGCGTACAGCGCGACATTGGCCTCGATCAGCGAATCGCATGCAGCAATCGCTTCGGACGCTGCGGCGCTGAGCCTGGAGATGACGGGGTTGACCCAGTCGTATCTGACCGCGGCCGGCGACAGCGTGGTGGCGTTCTTTACCGCGCGCAGCCTGGTTGATGCGGTCGAGGCGCAGCTCGGCTTCGCGCGGCGTAGCATCGATATGCTTGGTGGCGGCTCGAATCGGCTTGGCGAGCTTGGTCTGCGCCTCGCCGATGACGTTGCGAAGCCGGTGTTCCACTCGTTCGCTGCCGGCTAGATTTCGGCGCGAATTGCCGCAACGCGGCGGGGCATAAGCGAGTCCCTGCGGCGGGTTCTTGTTCCGCCGCCCCGATTGCGGGAAAGTTCGCTCGCAATCGGGGGAGTGCTCATGTGGCTTGACTGTTTCCGCGCGTCGCGTCCGATCCTCGCGGCGGTGTTTTGCGGCGCGCTCGCGATCGGCGGCAACAGCGGCGGGGCGAAGGCCCAGATCGGTCCGAAATCGGTCGAGCTGATCGATCGGTTGTGCGCACAGACATTGCGCACCAACGAGGAGGATCGGCTCTACGGCGTGATCAGCCTCTCGGTGCGCGCGACGATCAGCTATCGCGGCGGCGAGTTCCAACGCAACGTGATCGACGACGCGGTGCAGAATTCGCTCGATGCGCTGCTCGCTGCCTGCCCGAACCTCACCGCGGCCGAACCGGCGAAGCGGGTCAACATGGCCGTCAACGTGATCAGCGACACCACCACGAAGCTGCTGAGCAATGCCACGGCGGCGCGCAAGGCCGGCGACAAGAACAGCGCCTATTTGAAAAAACCGGCGGGCAAGAACACCGCCGCCGATCTCTCCGAGGAATTGTCGTCGCAAGAGATCGACCAGTGGCTCAATTCGATGCCGCCGCGCGAACGCGCGTTGTCGCTGTTCCTCTACGCCTCCAATGTCACCCCCAGGGACATCGCCGAAGCGGTCGGTGAGAAGCCGGGCTCGATCGTCCAGCAGCTCGGTGCCAGCAAGGCCGACCTGCTACATATCTTCGACGAGAACTGGGAGGAGCCGCTCAGCGGCCCGAACGCCGAGCCGGCGATGAAATACACCGAGAGCGGTGACGGTCTTCAAGCGGCAATGGCGTCCACCGAAACGCAGGCATCCCTGCCGGCAGCTGGCTCGCCGTCCGCCGAAACGACGGCCGGTGCCGGTGCGACCGATCCGCCGTCCGCTCCGGCGTCCGCCAAG
>DATMLO010000119.1:0-6258 GCA_035570495.1 Allostellaceae bacterium
GCCGCTGCGCTCGCCAGCGAACCTGCCGGCTACGACGATCGCTCACCCCTGGGCGGCGCTGACCCCGACCGTCCTCAGCTTTCCCGAGGGGAAACCGGTCGAAATCGCGCTAGACCGGTGGTGATGAAACGCCGCCCATAAAATCGCCGGAATCGTGTTGTACGGTCTCTCAATGACGGTGAGTGGAACGACGAGAAGCAGCGCGGCGCCCCTCCTGATAATCTGCCGACGGACCTCCTGATAGTTTCTGCGGTAACAGGTGGATAACAGGAGGTCGACCACCTGTTAAAAGGCACAAGTAACAGGAGGAGAATCGGATGCCCCGCCACCTCAAGGAGGCCGCGCTCGCCGGGACACAGGACGAGGCCGACGCCAAGACCCGCGCCACGGTCGAGGGCATCATCGCCGACGTGCGCGCCCGCGGCGATCCGGCGGTGCGCGAGCTCTCCGAGCGCTTCGACAAATGGTCACCGCCGAGCTTCCGTCTCAGCGAAGCGGAAATCCGCGATCTCGTCGCACAGGTCTCGCCGCGGACCATCGACGACATCAAGTTCGCCCAGGCGCAAATCCGCAACTTCGCGGAGATCCAGCGTGCCGCGATGAAGGATGTCGAGGTCGAGACCTTGCCGGGCGTGGTGCTGGGCCACCGGCACATCCCGGTCGGGCATGTCGGCTGCTATGTGCCGGGTGGGCGCTACCCGATGGTCGCGTCGGCGCATATGTCGATCGTGACGGCGAAGGTCGCCGGGGTCGCGCGCATCACCGCCTGCACCCCGCCCAACCAGGGCGGCCCGCACCCCGAGACGATCGCGGCGATGCATTTGGGCGGCGCCGACGAGATCTGCGTGCTGGGCGGCGTTCAGGCGGTCGCGGCGATGGGCGTCGGCACCGAGAGCTTCGCGCCGGTCGACATGCTGGTCGGCCCCGGCAACGCCTATGTCGCCGAGGCGAAGCGGCAGCTTTACGGGCGGGTCGGCATCGACCTGTTCGCCGGCCCGACGGAGATTTTGGTGATCGCCGACGACAGCGCCGACGCCGAAATGTGCGCGACCGATCTGCTCGGCCAGGCTGAACACGGCCCGACCTCGCCGGCGATCCTGCTGACGACGTCAGAGAAGCTGGCGCGCGACACGATCACGGAGGTCGAGCGCCAGCTCGGGGTGCTGCGGACGGCCGATGTCGCCGGCGCGGCGTGGCGCGACTACGGCGAGATCATCCTCTGCGCCGACGAGGACGAGATGGTCGCCGAGGCCGACCGCATCGCCGCCGAGCATGTCGAGGTGCTGACCCGCGAACCGCGGCGCTATCTCGACCGGCTGCGGAATTACGGCGCGCTGTTCCTCGGCCCCGAGACCAATGTCTCCTACGGCGACAAGGTGATCGGCACCAACCACACGCTACCGACCAAGGGCGCGGCGCGCTACACGGGCGGGCTGTGGGTCGGCAAATTCCTCAAGACCTGCACCTACCAGGAAGTCCGCACGCCGGAAGCTTCGGCGATGATCGGCGAATATTGCAGCCGGCTTTGCGCGATCGAACGCTTCTGGGGCCACAAGGAACAGGCCGATCTGCGCGTCCGCCGCTATGGCGGCAAGAACGCGGCGGACTAGGCGGACTGATCCCGGGCTATCAGTGCTGGGTTATTAGTCCTCGGGCATGCCGGCGAGGCGCAGGCCGACATCGACAGTCTTCTCGGCGAGCGCGCGGTAAGCCGGGTTGTTGCTGTAGGCCCAGCGCTGGCGCTGGCGGACCATGGAATTGATCTCGGGCTTCAGCTTTAACGATTCGGCGAGCGCCGCCTTCGCCCCCTCCAGATCGCCGTTGAGCGCCTGCGCGGCGGCAAGGTCGAGATAGACGTAATAAATGCGCGGATTGGCGACGCGCGCCTTGGTCAGCCAGTCGATCGCGTCCTTCTGCTGGCCTTGCAGCAGATGCGCGAGACCAAGCGACCAATAGGCAAGCGCGATGTTCGGATCGTCGGGGTTGAGGTGGATGCGCTTCTCCTCGAGCGGGATCGCCGCCGCCGGGTCGCCGAGATAGATCAGCGTCACGCCGAGCTGGCCGTAGGCGATGGCGTCATTCGGGTCGAGCTCGATCGCCCGCTCCCACTCGACGCGCGACTCGGGCAGCCGGTTCTGGTAGCGCCGCAACAGTGCCGCCGTGTCGTGCAGCTGGGCCCGGTTGGCGTTGCGGGCGCGCAGCTCGGCCAACAGCTTTTCGGCCTCCGCCTCGTCCGCGGCGGGCTGCTCGCTCGTGCCGTTCGCCAGATCGACGACCAGCACCGCCGCGATGCCCAGCTTCGCCTCATAGGAAGCGGGGTCGATCTTCAGCGCCTGCTCGAATTCCTTCTTGGCCGTCTCGCGGCTGGTCGCCGCCTGGGTGTTCTGGTACAGCGCCCAGCCGCGCATGATCAGGTCCTGGGCGTCGGGGTCGCGCTCGTTTTCGATCTGGCGGCCGACCGCCTGGACCAATTCCAGGTTCAGCGTACGCGCCAGGCGCCCGGTGATGTCGCTCTGCGCGCTGGCAAGATTGCGCCGGTCGGTTTCGAAGCGATCGGCCCAGACCTGAGCGCCGGTCGTCGCGTCGATAAGCTGGACGTCGACCTGCACCTGGTCGCCGATGTGCCGAACGCTGCCCGCGAGCGCGTAATGGACGCCGAGATCGCGCCCCAGCTGCCTCACATCGACGGCGATGCCCTTATAGGTAAACGCGGTATTGCGGGCGATCACAAAGCTGCCGGCGATCCGCGACAGGTCGGTGGTCAAATCCTCGGTGATGGCGTCGGCGAAATAATCCTGGTCGGGGTCATGCGACAGGTTCTCGAACGGCAGCACGATGATCGACAGGCGCGGCACGCTTGCCACCGCCGCCGCGACCGACGGGGCCGCGGCGGTGATCGGCGCCGCAGCGGCCACCGGCGAGTGTTCGTGCGAAACTCGCCATATCGCGAAGCCACCCGCCGCGGCCACGACGACGATTGCCGCGACGATGCCAAGACGCAGGCCGAGCCTCACCCTGCGGTGCTGTGGCGCCGCCGCCAGTTCCGTCGCCGCGATCGCCGCCGGGCTCAGCGCATAGACCCGCACCGGCCGCGCGATGTTCTTGACCTGCTGCTCGCCGCGATCCTCGAAGACATAAGGCAGCTTGTCGCGAATCTGGTCGCGCACCACGCGCGAGACGCAGACCCCGGCGGGCTCGGCCAGCGCCTCGAGCCGCGCCGCGACATTCACCCCATCGCCGAAAATGTCGTGATCCTCGGCGACGATATCGCCGAGATTGATGCCGATGCGGAATTCGATGCGCCGCTCCGCCGGCAACTCGCCGTTACGCGCGGCCATGTCGCGCTGCATCTCGACCGCGCAGCGCACCGCGTCGACGACGCTCGCGAATTCGACGAGAAATCCGTCGCCGGTCGATTTGATGATGCGGCCGTGGCGCGCGCGAATACGCGGATCGGCGACCTGATGCCGCCAGGCGCGCAGCCCGGCCAGCGTCCCCTCCTCGTCCTCGCTCATCAGCCGGGCGTAGCCGGCGACGTCAGCAGCCAGAATCGCCGCCAGGTGCCGCGCGACGCTGGCCCCACGCCTAAAGTTCATGCTCCGAAGCTTAGCGCACGCATTTGTGCAGCACGCCGTCTTTCATAATCACCCTCAGGTTTTCACCCTGACCGTCGAGCAGCGCAATGTCGCGCAGCGGGTCGCCGTCGACGACAATCAAATCGGCCCGTGCGCCCGGCGCGACAACCCCTAACTCGCCGGCACGGTTCAACAGTTCGGCATTGACCGTGGTCGCGGAGCGAATCACCTCAAACGGCGCCATCGCTTCGGCGCGAAGTACAAACTCCCGCGACTGATGCTGGTGCATCGGCCCCAGCAGATCGGTGCCGTAGCCGATCTTGACCTCGGCGGCGTGCAGAATCTCCAGCGAGCGCAGCCCGGCCTCGCGCACATCGGCGAGCTTCGCGAGGCTGACCTCGGGAAGCCCGAGCTCGCGACCGAATCGATAAAGCGCGTCATACGTCACAAGCGTCGGGACGACAAAGGCGCCTGCAGCGGCGACCATGGAAGCGGTCGGCGCATCGATGAGGTTGGCATGCTCGATCGAGCGCACGCCGTTCTCGACCGAGCGGCGAATCGCTTCGGGCGTGTAGGCATGCGCCAAGACATAAGTGTGCCAGGCGCGCGCCTCTTCGACGATCGCCCGCATCTCCTCGTTGCTGTATTGCAGGTTCGAGATCGGATCGTAGGGCGAGGCGACGCCACCCGAGGCCATGATTTTGATCTGGGTCGCCCCCTTGCGCAGTTCGTCGCGCGCCGCTCGCAGGCATTCGTCGACGCCGTCGGCAATCCGCGATATCCCGGCGCCGTATTCGCAGCACGCGCAGCTGACGACGGACTGGGTGCGCGGGCGCGAATCGCCGTGCCCCCCAGTCTGGCTCAGCGCCCGGCCCGACGGGAAGATACGCGGCCCTCGGATCAAGCCCTGCTCGACCGCCTCCGCGAGACCGCCATCGGCGCCCCCGGCATCGCGTATCGTCGTGAAGCCGCGCGCCAGCATGCCCTCCAGCACCCGCGAGGCCTGCATCGTCACCAGCGTGATCGGCTCGTCGGCGAGCCGCGCCAGGCTGGCGCTGACCGCGACCGCATGGCAGTGCGCGTCGATAAGGCCGGGCATCAGCGTGCGCCCGGCGAGGTCGATCACCTCGGCCTCCGCGCTGGCGATCGGCCGATCGGACACTTCCCGGATGCGGTCGCCCTCGACCAGCACATGGTGGCCTTCGCGGCGTTCCCCACGGGTCCCGTCGAGCACCGCCGCATTGGCAAAGATGATGGCCGCCATCGTCACTGTCCTCGCTGCTGACAGAAGCGTATCGAGCTTAAATCCACCGGCGACGATCACCTATCCCGTCAGTCATCAGCGCGATCCGCGCGCCTCGCGCACAGGTAGAATAAGCCGGTCGCCGATGGATCGGGTTACCCCGGTGGTTAGGTGTCGCCACCCCCATCAAGGAGACTCGAAAGCGAGAGCTATGGCAAAAAAAGTTCACCTGTGACAGTTCTGCCACATGCGTTTTCTCAACCCGCCAGCAGTTCCCCGCCGGGGAAACGCGACAGGTAACCGGGTTCAAAATCCGCCAGTTCGGACAGCGCGTCGATGTCCTTGATGGTCACCCGCTGATCCTCGACAACAAGCAGACTGTCCTCGCGCAGGCGTCGTAATACGCGATTAACGTGAGGTATGCTCAATCCCAGAGCGTCAGCCAGAAGCTCCTGGGTGAGCGGAATCTTAAACGACAGGTCATCGGCGAGACCGACTGCCTGCAATCTCGTCAGCAATTCCAGCAAGAAATGAGCAACACGCTCTAGTGCAGATCGCCGCCCGAGATCGACAAGATGTTCAGCATAAATCGTCGACTCACAAGAAAACCACCAAAATATCTTGGTAACGAGCCGCGGGTGCGTTTCATTTAACGTATTGATTCGAGCAAATGGTATGGTCGCCACCGTTACTTCCGTCAGCGCCTTTGTTGAATATAGTGAACTTTCAGTAAAATACCCAAGAGCACCAACTATATCGCCTGGTAAGACTATATTGACGATTTGCCGACGTCCATCGTGGAGAATGCGGTAACGAATTGCATTACCTTCCATTATTATAAAAAGACTGCCGTAGCTGCGGCCTTCGGTAATAATATCGCGATGCCGCTGCACCGTGCGCGGGTTCGATTGCAGCTCGTGCAGGATTGCCATCTCGTCCTGCGAGAGCGGGACGAGTTTTGCCAGTCTGTTAATGAACGCGTTGGGAACCGCCGTCGCCGACGACGCACCTCCCATCTCCCGCCTCCTGTTCACGCTGGGTTTTTATAGCTTTGCGGCACGTTACGGGGCTGGTTTCGGCGAGTCAAATTCATTGGCTCTGAACCGGGCCCATAATGGTCAAAAAGGACAGCATTATTTGATATTGCTTTATATCAATGCTTCACAGCAAAGACACCTCGCGCCATTAGCGGATACTCCCCCCCACGCCCAACCGGCCGTTGGGCAACCTATATGCGGCCCCGGTGGCGGCGGCCGAAATTGGGTTTCGAACTCGGGAGGGGGATCTATGATGACAGGGCGTAAAATCGGTACCATCGCGGCGCTGGGCAGCAGCACTGCGGCGTTGGCGATGATCACCGGGTTGAACGGCGCCCGCGCCGACGACTTGCAGATCAACCAGCAGCTCCTCGACACGCGGATCGACCAGCTGGCCGCGGTC
>DATMLO010000120.1:0-19422 GCA_035570495.1 Allostellaceae bacterium
TGCTCGGCGCCAGGTTCTCGGCTGCGAGACAGGACAGCATTCCGGCGCCGATCGTGCCGCCCAGCGTCGCGAGATAGGCGATCAGGATCGTGTCGAACAGCAGCTTCAGCCAGCCGAAGAAATTCCAGTACCAATCGGCGATATCGTCGGTCAGGTGATCCGGCCGCAGACGCGGCATGATCCGGCCGAAATAGCTGGTGAGCCCGCCGAGGTGATGGAAAAGCTTGCCGAGCTGGACTTCGCCAAACCGGCTGGCGATCCAGACCAGGACGATGACGACCGCGAAGCCGATCAGCGAGTTGCGCCGCCGATGCGCGACGTCACGACCGTAGCTCGCCATCAGCTCGGCGAGCCGTTGTTCCGGGAGAACCGGCAGGCCGGCGGTCATCCCTTACTTCCCGGCAGGGAAGCGGATTCAGCTCGCCTTTTTCTTCCGCTGATCGTCGACCCATTGGATCATCTCGACGATGTCCGCGTAGTCCTTGTGGCTCACCTGGACAAACTCCTTGTCCTTACCGTCGGACAGCTTGTCGAAGGCTGCCTTGTCTTTGGCCGGCGCCTCGAGGAAGGCGGTGAGGATCGTCTTCTTGAGGTCGTCCGGCAGGTCGCTGAGATAGGCGTAGGGCGATCCCGGGAGGATCGGGGTCTTGAAGATCATCCGGAAGTCTTCCTTCTTGACCATGCCCTTGTTGACCATGCGGGTCAGGTTGGAATCGTCCTCGGCGTTCCACCAATCGGCGCAGCAATCGACGGTGCCCTTGTCGACCGCGATGACGCCGTTCTCATGGCTGCCGGTGATGATCGATTTGGAGAAGAAGCTGTCGACCTCGATACCCTGCTTGTGCAGGTAGAAGCGCGGCGCGTTGTAGCCCGAGGTGGAATTCGGATCGACAAAGCCGATCGTCTTGTCTTTGAGGTCGTCGATCTTCTGATAGGGGCTGCTGGCCTTCACGTAGATGACCGAATAGTAGCCGATCTCGCCAGAGCCATTGCGCGTGGTAACGAACGGCTCGGTCTTGACCCCCGTCAGATAGGCCTTCGAGTACGAGGCGGGGCCATAATAGGCGATCTGGATGTTGCCGGCGCGCTGGCCCTCGATGACCGCGGCATAGTCATTGGCGACGCGCAGCGTTACCGGCACGCCGATCGCCTTGGTCAGATAGTCCATGTACGGCGCGTAACGATCGCTGACGCCGGAGGCGTTCTCCGCCGGGATCACCGCGAAGGTCAGTTCCTTGTAATCGGCTTTCCAATCGGCGCGGGCAATCGCTGGCATCGATACGGTCGCGGCGGCGCCGATCAGGAAATGGCGGCGATTGAGCATCTTCGGTCTCCTCGGTGCGGCTAAAGGCCGGTGGGCGGATGGCGGGTCAGGTGACGGCTTGGCCGACCGCGCCGATGGGGAAACTCGCCGGGGCGTGCGCGGCATCGTGGTGGCCGCCTTCGGCAATGCCGTAGAGCTCGCGCGCGGCGGCGTCGGTCAGCGCCGCGGTCGCATCGTCAAAGACAACCCCGCCGGCGGCCATCCCGACCAGCCGGTCGCAATAGCTGCGCGCGATCTCCAGCGAGTGCAGATTGCAGATCACCGTGATCCCGAAATGCTTGTTGATGCGCTGCAGCGCCTCCATGACGACGCGCGTGTTGTGCGGGTCGAGCGAGGCGGTCGGCTCGTCGGCCAGCACGATGTCGGGCTCCTGGACGAGGGCGCGAGCGATCGCGACCCGCTGCTGCTGGCCGCCCGACAGATGATCGGCGCGGTGCGCGGCGAGCGGCGCCATATCGAACTGCTCGAGCGCCGACAGCGCGATCGCCTTGTCCTGGTCGGGCCACCAGCCGAGCAGCGAGCGCGAGGCCGGCACCGTCGCCAGCCGGCCCATCAGCACGTTGGTCAGCACGTCGAGCCGGCCGATCAGGTTGAATTGCTGAAAGATCATCGCCGCGCGCGCCCGCCACAGCCGCAGCTGGCGGCCCTTCAGCGCGGTGACGTCGACGCCCTCGAACACAATCCGCCCGGCGCTCGGGTCGATCAGCCGGTTGATCAGGCGCAGCAGCGTCGATTTGCCCGCGCCCGACCGGCCGATGACGCCGACAAAGGCACCCTTTTCGATCTGCAGCGATACGCCAGAGAGCACAGTTTTTGTGCCAAAACTGCGCGTCAGACCGTCAATTTCCAACATGCTTCACTCGGTGTTCGACCCGTGAGTGCGGTAGCCAGGGGGACGCCGGGCCGATGTCAATCGGCCCGGCGATCTGGCTATTTGAGCGACCGTTAGGGCGGGTTCTAACAGTCGAACCAAGAAGCGGTGGTGACGCTCATGTGTAGAAAAAATGACACTTGAATGACCGATCTGACGGCTAAGGGAGCAGGTGCTCGGCGATCTGTACCGCATTGAGCGCCGCGCCCTTGCGCAGCTGATCGCCTGCGACAAAGAGGCTCAGCGAATGGCCGGAGGGATCGCTGAGGTCGCGGCGGATACGGCCAACCAGGATGTCGTCGATCCCCGTCGCCTCGTTCGGCATCGGGAAATGGTTCGCGATGGGATCATCGACGATGCGGCAGCCCGGCGCCGCCGCAATCAGCGCGCGCGCCTCGTCCGGGTCGATCCGCCGCTCGCATTCGATCGTCACCGCCGCGGAATGCGCCCGCTGCACCGGCACGCAGACACAGGTCACGCCGATCCGGATATCAGGATCGCCAAAGATCTTGCGGGTCTCGTTGATGACCTTGGTCTCCTCGTCGTTATGGCCGGTCGTCGGGTCGATCGGCGTATCGTGGCTGAACAGGTTGAAGGCATAAGGGTGCGGCAGCACCCGCGGCGCATGGCTGTCGCCGGCGAGATGGGCGCGGGTCGCGGCGATAAGCTCGGCCAATGCCGCCGCGCCGCCACCCGACGCCGCCTGATAGGTCGAGACGATCATCCGGCGGATGCGGTTTCGCCGGTGGAGCGGCCATAGCGGGGTGATGGCGATGATCGCCGCGCAGTTGGGCACAGAAAGAATGCCGTCATGGCGCACGATCTCGGCGGCGTTGATCTCGGGCACGACCAGCGGCGCCGCTGGGTTCATCCGAAACGCCGACGAATTGTCGACGACGATCGCGCCAGCCCGCACCGCGACCGGCGCCCACTCGCGCGCCGTGCCGCTGCCGGCCGAGAACAGCGCGAGATCGACGCCGTTAAAGCTGTCGCCGCGCAACGCCTCGACACCGATGTCGTGGCCGTGAAAGGGGAGGGTCTTGCCGGCGGAGCGCGGTGACGCGAACAGTCGCAGCTCACGAACCGGGAAATCGCGCTCCGAAAGGATGCTCAGAAGCTCGCCACCGACCGCGCCGGTCGCGCCGACAATGCCGATGGTCGGAGGCGACTGGCGCAGGCGATAGGCTGTGTCTTGGGTCGGCATGCTCGTCTCCTTGTTGAGCCGGGGACGGGGCGCCGCGCATGAAAAAGGCCCCATCCGTTCCCGGCGGGGCCTTGAAGATGGTTTTGTCGCCAAACTCAGCGCGCAAGCACCTCCAACGCCCGACCGGGGAGCGTTTTCATGGTCTTGCGCTTGGTGGCGAATGACGTCATGGGCCGAGCTTTACGGGAGCGCCCGCTAAAAGGCAACGGCGATGTTGTCGATGAGCCGGGTGCGGCCGAGCCGAGCCGCAATGAGGAGCCGCGCGGGTCGGCTTGGCTTTGCGGTCACCGGCGCGAGCGTCTCGGCGTCCCGCAGCTCGAGATACTCGACCGCGAAGCCGGCTTCGCCAAGTTCGAGGAGCGCCCGCGCCAGCGCGGCGGCGGGCGGTGTCCCTTGCCCGATCGCCGCTTCCGCCTCGCGCATGACGTGGTTGAGGGTCGGCGCGACACGGCGCTCCTCGGGCGACAGGTAGACATTGCGCGACGACAGCGCGAGCCCATCCGGCTCGCGCACCGTCGGCACGCCGATGATCTCGACCGGCAGATCGAGATCGCGCGCCATGCGGCGCACGACAAGCAACTGCTGGTAGTCCTTCTCGCCGAAGAACGCGGCGTCTGGCGCGACCTGGGTCAGTAGCTTGCAGACGACAGTGGCGACGCCATCGAAATGCCTTTGACGGTGTGCGCCTTCGAGCGGTTCGGCGGGGCCGCCGAGGCTGATCGTTGTCGTGAACCCGTCCGGATACATCTCGTCTACCGACGGCATCCAGACGAGATCGACGGCAGCCTCTGTCAGCTTCGAGAGGTCATCGCTTTCGGGCCGTGGATACGCCGCGAAATCCTCGCGCGGGCCGAATTGCTTTGGGTTTACAAAAATCGATACGACGACGCGCCGGCACTGCGCCTGCGCCGCCGCGACCAGCGCTAGGTGCCCGGCATGGAGCGCGCCCATGGTCGGCACCAGCCCGACCCGCTCGCCCTGCGCCCGCCACGCGGCGACTTGCTGGCGCAGCGCGGCGATCGAGCGCGCGACATCTATATTTCCGCTCATCTCCTCCCGTCCGCTTGGTAGACGCGTGGGAACGCGGCGTCTAAAGTCGCGCCGGCCAACCAACAGGCCAACCAGCGGTGCGCACCGTGCGCTGGGTGTTCAATCGGGGGGAACGTGATGGGCCGCCACAGCGTCATCGTCGGTATTTTGTCCCTTTTTGCCGCCGCGTCGATGGCCGATGGAGCATGGGCCGATGACGTGCGGCATTTTAGCTTCGCCTACGACCAGCCGCACACCACGGCCTATGGCATCGCCGGTGACACCTTTGCCGCGAAGCTCGCTGAATTGAGCCACAACACGATGGTCATCGACCAGTTCCCTGGCGCCCAGCTCGGCCAGGAGCCGCAAGTGCTGCAGAAGCTGCGCACGGGCGATGTCGATTTCAGCATCACCTCGACCGCCAACTCGGCGACCCTGCAGCCGGAGGCCGGCGTCTTTTCGATCCACTTCGTCTTCCGCTCGGAGGACCACCTAGTGAAGGCGCTGCAAGACCCCGGCGTCTCCAAGGCCTTCAAGGACATGATCAACAGCAAGGTCGAGGGCGCGCATATCATGGCGCTCGGCACCATGGGTTTCCGCGACATGTACGGCAAGAAAGAGGTCCACAACGTCAAGGACCTCGACAATGTGAAGATCCGCGTCCAGGCGACCGCGACCGAGGATACGATGTTCCCGGCCTATGGTGCGCAGACCGTGCATATGCCGTTCGGCGACGTCTATACGGCCTTGCAGACCGGCATTGTCGCGATGGCCGAGAACGGCATCAACGTCTTCCAGTCTAACAAGCATTACGAGGTCGCGCCGATCATGTCGGTGACCCAGCACGAGGCGAACAACAATGTCGTCTGGGTCAGCGACAAGGTGTGGAACAGCCTCAACGACGAGCAGAAGAAATGGGTTCAGGCCGCGGCCGACGAAGTCGGCAAGGTCGAGCCGCCGGCCGCGCTGCAGCTCGAGAACGACTCGATGGCGAAGCTCGAAAAGATGGGCGTTAAATTCGTCAAGGACGTCGACAAATCGGGCTTCGTTAAGGACGCGGAGCCACTGCAAGACCAGCTTGCCGAGAAGCTGGGGCCGGGCGCGGTCAACGTGCTGAAGCTCGTGCGGGGCGTACAGTAAGACTGGATGACCTCTCGATATTCCCTCGTTCTCGAACGCCAGCGCCATTTGAAGTGGCGCTGGCTCGACCCGGTCGAGCAGGCGCTGATGGTCATGTGCGGGGTCGCGCTCGCCGGGTTCTCCTGCACCGTGTTCTTTGACGTCGTCACCCGCTCGCTCGGGCATCCGGTGCTGTGGGTGCAGGAGGTCACGACGACCTTCTTTGTCTATGGCATCTTTATCGGCACCGCGGCCGCGACGCGGCGTAACGACCATCTTTATCTCTCGGCGATGGCCGATTCGATGAGCGGCAAGAAACGGCTGCTGGTCGAGAGCTTCAATCGTCTCGTGCTGCTCGGCGCGGCGCTGTGCATGGTCTATTTCGGCTTTATCAATTTTGTCGAAGGCTTCCACGCCTATCGCATGCCGTCGCTGACCCCGCTCGCCTCGCTCTACGCGCCGATCCCATTGGCGGGCGCGATGGTCGCGCTGTTCGCGATCGAGCAGCTCATCAACGGCTGGATGCACGGCTTTGCCGGCGACGATGAACGGCACGGGGAGGAGCCCGCCGCCGAGGAGCTCGACGTCGGCCTATGACCGCCTTCAACGGGCTTATCGTCGGACTGATGGCGACGCTGTTCTTGGTGTTCGGCTACATGGGCGTGCCAGTGGCGTTCTCGCTGCTGGCCGGCGTACTGATCGGCGCCATGTTTACCCAAGTGACGCTCGCGTCGCTAATGACACAGCTCTTCAACGGCATCGACACCGAAGCGCTGATGGCGATCCCGTTCTTTCTGCTGGTCGGCGAACTGATGACTTCGGCGAACGTCGTGGTGCGCATCGCCAACCTGTCTCAAGCGCTGGTCGGCCATATCCGCGGCGGGCTGGCCCAGGTCGTGACCGTGTTCAGTATGTTCTTCTCCGGCATGTCGGGCTCGTCCTCGGCCGATGTCGCGGTGCTGAGCCGGACGATGGCGAAGCCGATGGCTCAGGAGGGTTACGAGCCGGCTTTTGTCGCCGCGCTGATCGCCGCCGCCGCGACGATCGCCAACCTGGTGCCGCCGTCGATCATGGCGGTGGTCTACGGCGCGATCGGCAACGTCTCGATCGCCGGGCTGTTTCTCGGCGGCATCGTGCCGGGGCTGATGGTCGGCTTCGGGCTGATGATCTACTGCTATTTCTTCGGACCGCCAGGTTACCGCCGGCCGCGCTCGTCCTTTGTCCAGCTCGGCGAAGCGACAAAAGCCGCTGGGCTGCCTCTGGTGATCCCGGTGATCCTCCTCGGCGGCATCCTCACGGGCTGGTTCACCCCGACCGAGGCCGGGGTCATCGCCATCACCTACATTCTCGTCGTGGTGATCCCGGTCCTCAATCGCGGCCATCTCCGCCATCTGCCGCGCGATTTCGCGCATGCCGGGCTGATCTATTCGCTGCCGCTCATCACGATCGGAGCGGCGTCGGCCTTTGGCTGGATGCTCGCGTATCTGCGCGGGCCGATCGTCGTTTCGGGATGGATTTCCGCGGTTGCCGGCAACAACCCCTACAAGATCATGTTCGCGCTGGTCGCGCTGTTCACGATCGTCGGCGATTTCATCGAGCCGGTGCCGTGCATCGTCATCTTCATGCCCATCGTCGCCACTCTCGTCGATGTCGGCGGCATCAATTCGGTGCATATGGGGGTGGTGCTGATCGTGACCCTGGCGTTCGGCCTGATCACGCCGCCTTATGGCCTCGCGTTGCTGATGGCGTCGAAATTTGTCGGCGTGCGGTTCTCACAGGCGCTCGTCGCGTCGCTATCGATCTATGTCGTGTTCTTTGTGACGATCGCCGCCTGTATCTTCATCCCGGACGTGGTGCTCTATCTACCGCGCCACGTCTTTCCCGAATCGATCGGTTGTTTCAAGAGCCCGGCCGGCACCGGCTATATCTGTCCTTGATGGAAATCAGTGCCTTGTAACAGCCTATTTACAATCTCGCGCGATAATGTGTCTTTCCCGCGATAAACCCAACCGTCGAGGTCAACGATGAAAGCATTTTTTGCGGCCGCCTTCGCGGCGGTCTTGGCTCTTACTGCGCCCTCTTTCGCGCAAGACGCGAAGCAGGATTTCAACATGGTCAACAAGACAGGCTACGAGCTCAAGGCACTCTACGTCTCGCCGTCGAAGTCGGATGATTGGGGCGATGATATCTTGGGCCAGGACGTCCTGGCCGACGGCCAGGTGGTCAACGTGCATTTCAGCCCGAAAGTCCATACGTGCAAGTGGGACCTCAAGGTTACCTATAGCGACGATAATTCGAGCGCCGTGTGGAGCGACATCGATCTTTGCAATGTCGAGAAGATCACGATCCACTACGATCGCAAGAACGACGTGACGAAAGCGACCTTCGACTGACGTCTTTAGCCTGCTTCAGCGCCCGTCCAGCACGCGATCGACCATCGCCTGGGCGGCGCCCAAATAGTTCGCCGGGTCGGTCAGCGCCTTGAGTTTTTCGGTGCCTAGCGGCCCGGCGACTTCCGGAACATCCTTCAGCACATCATAAAGCGGCAGGTTTCCTGCGATCGCTTTGCCGCAGGCATCGGTCACGAGGTGATGCGCTTCGTTACGGCCGATGACCGGCGCGAGGCCCATCATGACCGCCTCGGCGACGATCAGCCCGTGCGTGAGGCCCAGGTTCTTTTCCATCCCGCTGCGATCGACGATCAACCCGCCGGCCAGAAAAATCGTCTGGCTCAGCGCGCCGGCGGCATAGCCGAACGCTTCGGGCACCGCGATCCATTCGAGGTGCCAGGCGGCGGCGTTGCGCTCGAGGCTGTTGACCATCGCGTCGAGCGCGAGCCCGGCCTGCTGGCGCAGCGCCCGCGCCGCGGCGATGACGATGCCGCACGAGATTGGATTGCGCTTTTGCGGCATCGTCGACGACGAGCCGCGCCCCTCGGCAAACGGCTCTGACGCTTCGCCGAACTCCGTCGCCGACATCAGCATGACGTCGTCGGCGATTTTCGCCAGGCTGCCGCCGACTAGCGCCAGGAACTGGACCGTCTCGGCGATCGTGTCGCGCGCGACATGCCAGGTAATCGCCGGCTCGCCCAGCCCCAGTTCGCGCGCCAGCTCGCCGACCGTGGCGAGTGCCTCCGCGCCGCTGCCCAGCGAAGCAAGCGTGCCGACTGCGCCGCCGAACTCGGCAATCAGCACGCGCTTTTTGAGCTCGTTAAGGCGCTCGGCATGGCGGTCGAACGACGACAGCCACACCGCGGCCTTGTAGCCAAAGGTGATCGGCAGCGCTTGCTGGAAGAAGGTGCGGCCCGGCATCGGCGTGTCGCGATGCTTTTTGGCGAGTGCCGCGAGCTGGCCGCGCAGCACGTCCAGATCGTCCTCGATCAGCTTCAGTCCATCGCGGATTTGCAGCACGACGGCGCTGTCGACGATGTCCTGCGTCGTCGCGCCCCAATGCAGATAGCGGCTGCCTTCGCCGGCATGCTCGGCGAGCTGCCGCACCAGCGGCAGGATCGGGAAGCCGACATTCTCGGTCTCGCGCTTGAGCCGGGCGAGATCAAGCGTCCTGCGGCCGGCGACGATCGCCTCGACCGCCGTGGTAATAGCGTCAGCTGCTGGCTGAGGCACGATCCCGAGCCGCGCCTGGGCGCGCGCGAGCGCGGCTTCGACGACGCAGCAATTCCTGATGAACGCGAGGTCGCCAAACGCGTCGCGCATCTTCTCGGTGCCGAACATGTCGGCGAACAGGGCCGATTGCAGCAGACCGATGGTCATTGCGGGCTCCCAAAGTCAAAAAAACGCACCACCCCGGCGCAGGCTGGGGCCCATTTTTCCGCTGCTCGAAACAATTGAAGCATGGGTCCCGGCTTTCGCCGGGATGGAAATCTAAGACGCTGCCGAAACCGGCACCCAACCGGACGCCGATAGGCGCTCGATCGCTGGAAAACGGGCCTTGTAAGCCATTTTCGGGCTCTCGCCGATCCAGTAGCCGAGATAGACGTAGGGCAGCCCTTGCCGGCGGCATTCGTCGACCAGCCAGAGGATGCTCCAGGTGCCGAGGCTGCGCTTTTCGAGGGCCGGGTCGTAAAAGCTGTAGACCGCAGAGACGCCGTCATCGAGACGGTCGATCAGCGATGCCGCGACGAGCGTACCCGCAGCGTCGCGGAACTCGGCGATCACCGTGCGCAGCGGCGTATCCTCGACCATGCTGCGGTAATCGGCATAGGTCATTGCCGCCATGTCGCTGTCGCGGTGGCGGGAGCGCTGATAGGCGACAAAAAGCTGAAAATGCTCGGGCGTCGCGCGCGCCGCGACGAGGCGCCCGCTGAGGCCGCGATTGGCGTTACGCACGCGGCGCGTCGAGCGGCTATGCGCGAAGTCGTTGACCGCGATCCGCACCGGCACGCAGGCGGTGCATTGCGGGCAGGCCGGGCGGTACGCGAAACCTTGGCTGCGGCGGAACCCGACGCGCGACAACTCGTCGTAGAAATCGGCCGCGGCGGCGCCGGTCAGCTCCACGATCAGCTTGCGCTCGGCGCGGCCGGCGACATAGGGGCAGGCGACCGGGCCGGCGGTAAAGAATTGGCGCAGCGGCTGCAGCCCGGCGGTGGTGCGCAGGGAGCGCGGCTCGGGCCAGGACGGCTCCGCAATCGGCCTGCCGTTCCTTGTCCCGATCTCCATGCCGCCCCCGTAGCGCGCGCCATCAGCATCGCGGCGCGTTGCTAGAGCATGCCAGAGGCTTTCGCCGCAGACAACGTCGCCTCATCCCGACGGTAAGCGAAAATCGCAAGCGCGACGCAGTTCTTTATATCGCTAGCGCCAGCGCATCAGCCATAGCGAGCAGCCCTGGATCGCCAGAGCGACCAGCGTCGCGGCAACGAATGACGCCATGATGCCCGTGCGCTCTATGGTCGACGCCAGCACAGCGAAGAATCCGATAAACGCATAGAGCCCGATCAACAGGCCGCGCAGCACCTGGATCGCTGCCGCGGGGCCACGTCCGTGATGGCTGAACGCACTCAGCACCGCGGCGAAGACCGGGTAGGTCGCGAGCAGCCCGCTAAGCCGCGCGCCGACATAGGGCGCGAGCGTGGTGAGGCCGAGCACCAGCGCCGTCGCGACGACCATTCGCGCCGGGATATCCCAACGCGGCCGATGGGGGAGGGTGGTGCGGTCGTCGCCAAGCCGCGGCATCAGGGCGAGCGCTGCCGCTAGCGCCGCGCCGGCCACGATCACTAGCGGCCAGAGCGTCAGCTCGGCCTTGGCGAACGCGGCCGCGCAGACCACAAAGCCGAAACTCGCGGAGAGAATCGCCAGCGGCCAGCCAAAATGCCGTGCGACGACGCTGTAGGCGAGGCCGAACCCGGCCTCCGACGCCGCCCCCGCGAGGCAGCCGAGGCTCGCCCCGGCGGCAAAGCTGACGCCCTGGTCGAGCGCGAGGAAGAAGCACACCGGCGCCGAGGTCAGCGGCAGGCCGACAAACCAGCCGCCGACAATTTCACCCCAACGCCGGCTGGCGAGGCTCGCCGCCAGAATCAACAGCGGCGTCACCGTGAGCTTGAGGGGAAGGGTATCCATCCGGTCGACAGGTTACCGAGTCTTGCCGCAAGGCCGGCGACTTCTCGCTTCGATCGTCCCCGAAATGACCTACAGCGTGTAAAACTAAGCCGGCGTGGGCTCGTCGGCCCAGGCCTCGGCACTGGCGCCGGCGAGTTCCTGTACCCGCGCCTCGTCGGCGCGCAATTCGGCCGCCGAACCGGCATAGACCACGGCGCCGTCGTCGAGCACATAGGCGTTGTCGGCGATCTCGAGACTCATCCGCGCGTTCTGCTCGACGAGCAGCACTGAAATCCCCTCGGCGCGCATGCGGACGATGACATCGAACACCTCGCGCACGATCAGCGGCGCCAGGCCCTGCGACGGCTCGTCAAGGATCAGAAGGCGTGGGTTGAGAATCAGCGCGCGGCCGATCGCCAGCATCTCCTGCTCGCCGCCGGAGAGCTGCCGGCCACGATTGTTGCGGCGCTCATGAAGGCGCGGAAAGAGCTGGTAGACCCGCTCCTCGGACCACGGTCCACTGCGCGATATCGGCACGCGGAGGTTTTCGGCCACAGTAAGGTTGGGGAATACGCGGCGCCCCTCCGGCACATAGCCGACACCCTGCGCCGCGATCCGGAACGGCGGCCAGCGCGTCGTGTCCTGGCCGAAAATCTCGACCTTGCCCTGGCGCGCCAGGGTGAGGCCCATCAGGCTGCGCAAGGTCGTCGTCTTGCCCGCGCCATTGCGGCCGAGCAGCGCGGTGATCCGTCCTTCCTCGACCTCGAGACTGACGCCGTGCAGGATGTGGCTCTTGCCGTAAAATGTGTGCAGGCCCTCGGCCTGAAGCGCATTCGTGCTCATGCCGGTTTCCTCATGCCGCCTGGCCGAGATAGGCGGCCTGAACCGCCTCGTTGGCGGCGATTTCCGCCGGCGTGCCCTCGGCCAGCACCCGGCCGCGGTCGAGCACCATGATGCGGTCGGAGAGATGAAAGACGACACGCATGTCGTGCTCGATCAGCACGATCGTATAGCCGTCCTCGCGATGCAGGCGGCGAATCAGCGCCGTGGCCTCGTGCGTTTCCTGATCGCCCATGCCGGCGGTCGGCTCGTCGAGCAGCAGGAGGCGCGGTTTGAGCGCGAGCGCCATGGCGATCTCGGCGGCGCGCTGGTCGCCATGCGACAGCTCGCCAACGAGCCTCAGGCTTTTTGAAGGCAGACCAACCGAGTTCACCAGCTCGTCGATGCGCCCCTCGACCTGGCGCCGCTCGCTGCGGCTGATCCACGGCCGGAAGCGGTAGCCCATCGCCACTTCGACGGCGATCCGCACATTCTCGTGGACGCTGAGCTCTGGGAAGATTTCGGTCACTTGAAAGGTGCGCGCCATGCCGAGCTTGACCCGCTCGGCCGCGGCGAGCCCGGTCACGTCGCGGCCCTCGAACACGATGCGGCCGCGCGACGGCGCGAAAAACCCGCTGATCATGTTGAAGAAGGTCGTCTTGCCGGCGCCGTTCGGCCCAATGATCGCACGCAGTTCGCCGGGTGCGACCGTCAGCGACACCTGATCGACCGCGACAAGGCTGCCGAAATTCTTGGTGACGTTGTCAACCTGCAGCAGTGTCACGTTGCGGCCCTCTGGTATGCACGAAGCCGAGCAGGCCGCGCGGGAAGAACAGGACAACGAGCACGAACAGCAGGCCCACGAACGACATCCAGTTGGTCGTAATGCTCGACAGGTAATCCTGCAGCACGACAAACACCGCCGCGCCGAGCAGCGGCCCCCAGAAGGAACGAATGCCCCCAAGCACCGCCATGATCACGATGTTGCCGGACATCACGTAATAGAGGTTACTGGGGTCGGCGAAATTGTTGAGCAGCGCGTAAAGCGCGCCAGCAAAGCTCATGAAAAAGCACGACAGCGAGAACGATGCCCAGACGTGGCGTTCGATCGGGATGCCGAGAAAGCGCGCGCGCTGCTCGTTTTCGCGGATCGCCAGCAGCGTATGGCCGAAGGGCGAGCGCAGGATAAGCCCCATAAGGCCCGTGATGACCGCAAAGCAGGCCAGGATGAAAAAATAAAACGCGATGGCGTTGTTGAGGATGTCGATCGTGATGGGGCCGAAATGCAGCGGTGCGCGCGAAAAGCCGCGCAGCCCGTCATCGCCGCCGGTCAGGTTGTTCCAGCGATAGGCGATGAAGTAGAAGACCTGGCCGAACGCGATCGTGACCATCGCGAAATAGACGCCGCGCCGCCGCACGATCAGGAGGCCAAACAGCGCGCCAAGGACGCCGCCGAGCAAGCTGCCAAGCAGCAGCGACAGCAGCGTGTTCGCCGCCAATAGCTTCAGGGTAAAGCCAGCGCCATAGGCTCCAAGGCCAAAAAACGCCGCGTGGCCGAACGACATGTAGCCGGTAAAGCCGAGCAGGAAATTGATCGACATCGCGGCGAGGCCGAGCACAACCACGCGGCTCGCCAGGGCCATGTAACCGCCGACGCTGTTGACCCATAACGGCGCGGTCAGCAGCGCCGCCCAAACCACGATCGTCGTGATCTGGTTTGCATCAAGCCGCCGCATCATCACGACATCATGCCTTCTTCGCCGAACAGCCCGCGCGGCCGCACCAGCAGCACGACGCCCATCAGCACGTACATCACCGCTTCGCTGGCCGATGGCCAGAACACCGTCGTCACGCCGGCGGCGACGCCGATCAGCAAGCCGCCGACCAGCGTGCCGGGAAGGCTGCCCACGCCGCCGACGATGATCGCGATAAAGCTCGGCATCAGCAGGGTCGACCCCATCGTCGGGATGAGCCCCAACTGTCCGCCCGCCAGCACCCCGCTCAGTCCGGCGAGGAAAATTCCCAGACCGAAATTGAACGAGCGCAAGAGGCGCACATTGACGCCGAGCGACGACACGGTGTCGAGGTCGAGCGTCCCGGCGCGGATGCGCAGCCCCAGCCTCGTGTAACGCAGGAAGCAGAACAGCCCGAGGATCACCCCTGCGGCGACGGCCACCATGAACAGCCGGTAGCCGGTGATGAAAAAGAAGCTGCTGCTCAATGGCTGCGATAGGATCGGCGGGATGGTGACCGGCAATCCCTGCGGCCCCCAATACCACCGGCTGCCGTCCTCGATCATGAAGGCGAGGCCGAAGGTCAGCAGCAGGCTGTAGAGCGGGTCGCGGCCGTAGAGCCAGCGGATCATCGTCCGTTCAAGGACGACCCCGAGGATCGCGACAATGAACGGGGCGACGATCAGCGCCCCCCAAAAGCCGATATAGGCCGACAGCGTGAAGGCGACATAACCCCCGAGCGTCAAAAATCCGCCATGGGCGAAGTTGATGACACCCGAGAGGTTGAGGATCAACGATAGCCCCAAGGCCATCAGCACATAAAAAGCGCCGATGATCAGCCCGTTGGTGACGTTGAAGAGGATCAAGGTGCTCATGGTTTCATCTCGGCGTCACCACCGGGTTTCGGGCCGGTCTAGGCCGGCCACTCGACCTTGCAGCCGGTTGCCTCGGCCGGGCCCGCGGCCTTGTCGCCGGGTACCAGTGTCTGCGTCTTGAACATGTCGTCGGACTCGCCGCCGGCCGGCGCGGCATGCGCCTCGCCGACAAAGATCGAGGGCATCAGCTCGTGGTCGCCGGCCCGGAAGGCGACGTCCCCCGGCTGTAGCGCGATCTCGGGCGGCAGCTTCATGCCCTCCATCGCATGCGCCATCTTCGCCGCGTCGAGCTCCTTCGCCCCCGCGGCGGCAAGAGCGCAGCTGTGGACACCGACAAAGCCGAACCAATGGCGAGCCGAGGGAGTCTTGCCGGTCGCGGCCTTCAGCGCGGCGACCCATTCCTTGACGTGAGGGACGTTGGGCTGATCCCACCACCACTCCATGGTCCACCAGCCGGTCAGCGCCTCCTTGGGCACGGCGCGCATGTTCTCGAGCTCGTAGAGTGCGCCGCCGACCGCCATCTTCTTGTCCATACCGAACTGGACAAACTGCTTGAGGCTGTTGACTTGATCGGCGCCGCCCATGATGTTCAGCAGCACGCTCGGGCCGTATTGCTGCGCTTTGATTAGCGAGGCCGAGAAATCGGCCGTACCGACCGGCAACAAGTCACCCTGATATTCACCACCGGCCGCGGTCAGGTTCTTGACGAAACCTTCCTGTAGTGTGTGGCCATAAGCATAGTCCGGGGTCAGGAAGTACCATTTCTTGCCGAATTTCTCGATCAGCGTGCTGGCCACGGCATTCGAATCCATCGCGGTGGTATTGCACACGCGGAACACGTTCCACTTGCAATCCTTGCCGGTGATCGGGTCGGTGTGGCCGCCCGGCACGATGTGCAGGATCTTCTTCTCGTTGGTGACGCCGGCGATGGCGTAGGCGATCGCCGAATTGACGTCGGCGAGGATGAAATTGACCTGGTCGCGATCGATCAGCTTGCGCGCTTTTTGCACGCCGGTGCCGACGTCGTTCGCCGAGTCCTCGACGAGCAATTCGACCTGGCGGCCAAGGATACCGCCGTTCTTATTGAGTTCGGCGAGGGCGAATTTCGCGCCCTCGACCTCGCTCGTCGCGGGGGCCGAATAAACGCCGGTGATTGGGTTGACCATGCCGATCTTGACCGTATCGGCGGCGCGCGCGCTGATCACGAAGGGGCGGGCGAGCGGCAAAAGCGCGGCTGCGGCGCTGGCCTTGAGCAACGAGCGACGGCGCATGCTTCGCGAGAATGTGAAATTCGTCATCGTTTCCTTCCCCATGTGCTGGCGCAAGCAGAACGCCTTTTGTACGTTCCCGCCAAACCTCAGGTCGCGGGAAATTAGTCACTTGCAGAGACCAGTAAAGGAACAAATTGCCGCGTATCTGATAAAGAGAGGCGAATATCTGCATTGCGTCAGATGCGGCCCTAAAAACTGACGCAATTGTACCGCGATAGAAAGGCAATTTAGATGTTAGCGGGACAGGCTGCGCCGGCAATACGTCAAAGAAAAAGGGACTAGACCTTATGAAGTACGTTCAACGCGTCCTCCAGCCCGGCGAGACGGTGACGCATCACGCTCATCTGCATTGGCTGATATTTCTGCGCGCGATCGGTCTTCTTGCCGCGGCGGTCGTGGTTCTGATCGTCGAGGCGATCTACCACCCCGGCGAGCCGATCATCGCCACGGCAATCGTCGTCGTCGCCTGCTTCCTCGCGCTGATGGCCCTGGGATCGGCGTTCCAGGCCTGGCTTCGCCGCGTCACGACCGAGTTCGCGGTGACCGACCGCCGGGTCATCTACAAGACGGGGCTGTTCTCGCGGCATACGCTCGAGATGAACCGCAGCAAGGTGGAAAGCGTCGATGTCGACCAGCCATTGCTCGGCCGCATCTTTGGCTATGGGACGGTCGTTCTGCGCGGCACCGGCTCGACTTTTGAGCCGATCTATCACATCGCCGATCCTCTGACTTTCCGTAGCCACATCACCGCCGGGTAGGCATCAGGATCGATTCTCGTTTTTGCGCCGGTTGAATCGCCGGAGCGAGCGATGTTGTCGGCTGCGTGATAGAATGTCGGTCAACAAGGCGGTAAGCGATGAGCGGCGGGGCGGCAGCGGCGCTGGCGGCAATCAGACGAAACGCGGCGGGTGGAACCTTGCCCGCGTCGCGCCGTGGCGCGGCGCTGTCGATCGGTCTTGGCGCGGTGATCGTCGCCGCCAGCGAGCACGAGCCGCGCGTGCTGACGATCCGCCACGCTGTCCCGGATCGCGCGCCGGTCGAGGCGCTGCCCGCCGGGCCGTTGGAGGCCGAACACCGCACCTTGGAGCTCGGCCTGCGAAGCTGGGTCGAGCGCCAGACCAGCCAGCGTCTTGGCTACGTCGAGCAGCTCTATACCTTTGGCGACCGCGATCGGCTGGTCGGGGCAAACGCCGCCGCTAACCCGGCGCTGACCGTCGCTTACCTCGCGCTGGTGCGAGAGATGAGACCCGCCGGCTCGGCTGAGGCGATATGGCAAAGCTGGTACCGCTATTTCCCCTGGGAGGACTGGCGCGACGGCCGGCCGGCAAGCCTGCCGACGATCGAGACGCGGCTCGCCCAGTGGGTTGCCGAGGCCCCGAATGAGGCCGAGGCGCGGCTGCGCGAGGTGCGCATCCAAGTCGCCTTTGGCCTTCAAGCGGCGTCGTGGAACGAGGAGCTCGTTCTCGAACGCTATGAGCTGCTCTACGAGGCAGGCATCGTGTTTGAGGCGGCGCGCGACCGCGGGTTGGCGATGGACGAGGCGGACGGCGCGGGTACGGCGATGGCGGTCGACCACCGCCGCATCCTGGCGACCGCGGTCGGCCGGCTGCGCGGCAAGATCAAATACCGGCCCGTGGTGTTCGAGCTGATGCCGCCCGCCTTTACGCTGTCCCAGCTGCAAAAGACCGTCGAGGCGCTGTCCGGCGTCCGGCTGCACAAGCAGAATTTCCGTCGTCTCGTCGAGCAGCAGGGCCTCGTCGAGGAGACCGGCGACATCACCGCGGCGACCGGCGGGCGGCCGGCGCGGCTCGTCCGCTTCCGACGCGAGATGCTGCTCGAGCGCCCTGCGCCAGGGTTGCGGCTGAGGGCCGGCAGACGCATGACAATATCGTGAAAGAGGGCTTGACGCTCGTCGCCGACGACTTATTCTCATATCTAGCATAAGCAAGAGCCGGACGGCGTTGTCCTCCCGTCCGGCTTTTCCAGACCCAATAAATGCTCAGATTGAGTATAAGGAGGAAGCCGTGCTGCAACCCGCGTCTCCCAGCGTACACGCAAAAGGCCATGCGGCGAACCTGCCGTTGCCGGAGCTCTACAGCCGCGTCGAGCGCCACGTGCCGGAGATCGAATGGCCGGTGCTGGCCGAGGACATCGCCGCGATCCTCAAGTTGAAGCGCGAGAAGAACGCAGTCGTGCTGGCGCACAATTACCAGACCCCCGACATCTTCCACACGGTCGCTGACATTGTCGGCGACAGCCTGGCGCTGGCGCGTGAGGCGGCGCGCACCGATGCCGACGTGATCGTGCTGGCCGGCGTGCACTTCATGGCCGAGACCGCGAAGCTGCTGAACCCCGAGAAGACCGTCCTCATCCCCGACACGAAGGCCGGCTGCTCGCTCGCCGAGTCGATCACGGCGGCGGATGTGCGGCTGATGCGCGCTAAGCACCCTGGCGTGCCGATCGTCACCTACGTCAACACCTCGGCGGCGGTGAAGGCGGAGAGCGACATCTGCTGCACGTCGGGCAACGCTAAGAAGATCGTCGAGGCGCTAGGCGTGCCCGAGGTTATCATGATCCCGGACGAATATCTCGCCCGCAACATCGCGGCGCAGACCAACGTCAAGATCATCGCCTGGAAGGGCCATTGCGAGGTGCATGAGCGCTTCTCGGCCGAGGATGTGCGCGAGCTCCGCGCTAACCATCCCGGGGTCGTCGTGCTGGCGCATCCCGAATGCCCGCCCGAGGTCGTCGCCGAAAGCGACTTCGCCGGCTCGACCGCGGCGATGGCCGATTATGTCGGGCAGAAGCGGCCGGGGCAGGTGGTGCTGCTCACCGAATGCTCGATGAGTGACAATGTCGCGCTGCAGTATCCTGATCTCGATTTCGTGCGGCCGTGCAATCTCTGCCCGCACATGAAGCGCATCACGCTCGGCAACATCCGCAGCGCGCTCGAAAACATGACGCATGAGGTGACGGTGCCGCCCGAGATCGCGGCGCCGGCGCGCCGCGCCGTCGAGCGCATGCTGGAACTGGGCTGATGATCCGTCTGCTGATCGAACCGATCGTCCGCGCCGCGCTGGCCGAGGATCTCGGCCGCGCTGGCGACATCACCACCGACGCCGTCGTTCCGGCCGACGCGCGGATCGAGGCGGTCATCGCCGCGCGCCAGCCCGGCGTGCTCGCCGGCCTAGACGCGGCGCTGATGGCGTTCGAGCTGCTCGACCCGTCGCTGGAGTTGAAGCGACTCGTCGCCGACGGTTCGCGCATCGAGCGCGGCCAGATGGTCGCTCGCATCAGCGGCCCGGCGCGCCCGGTGCTGGCGGCCGAGCGCACGGCGCTCAACCTGCTGTGCCGGCTCTGCGGCGTCGCCAGCGCGACCCGTTCGCTGGCCGACGCGATCGAGGGGCACAAGGCCAAGATCGTCTGCACCCGCAAGACCACGCCCGGTCTGCGCATCCTCGAAAAGGAGGCGGTGCGGCTCGGCGGCGGCGCCAATCATCGCTTTGGCCTCGACGATGCGATGTTGATCAAGGACAACCATGTCGCGATGGCGGGCGGTGTGGTGCCGGCGCTGCGCCGCGCGAAGGCCGCGGCCGGCCATCTCGTCAAGATCGAGCTTGAAGTC
>DATMLO010000121.1:0-10736 GCA_035570495.1 Allostellaceae bacterium
ACGAGGTCGACGGCGAGCGGGCCAGCGTCAAGAGCCATCACTTCGCCTTCAGCGACCCGAAGGTGCGCGAGGCGATGACCTACCTCTGCGACAAGAAGAGCATGCAGGAGTTCATCTACGGCCGCACGGGCAAGGCGACCGCGAACATGGTCAACAACCCGCAGCAATTCGTCTCGAAGGACACCTCGTTCGAGTTCAATGTCGACAAGGCGAAGGACATCCTCGACAAGGCCGGCTGGAAGCCCGGCCCGGACGGCATCCGCGCCAAGGACGGCGTGCCGCTCAAGCTCGTCTACCAGACCTCGATCAACGCGCCGCGCCAGAAAAATCAGGAGATCGTCAAGCAGGCCTGCCAGAAAGCGGGCATCGACCTCGAGCTGAAGACGGTGCCGGCCTCGGTGTTTTTCTCGTCCGATGTCGGCAACCCCGACACCTACACGAAATTCTACGCCGACATGCAGATGTACACGGTCACGATGACCCAGCCCGATCCGCGCGACTTTATGCGGCAGTTCCTCTCATCCGAAATCGCCAGCAAGGACAACAAGTGGCAGGGCCGCAACATCGTCCGTTGGCAGAACAAGGACTACGACGCGCTCCATGCCGCTTCCGAGCACGAGATCGATCCCGTCAAGCGCGCCGCGATGTTCATCCAGATGAACGACATGCTGATCAAGAACGTCGTGGTCATCCCTGATGTCTATCGTCCTGCGGTTGCCGCGGTTGCCAACAAGATGCACGTCGTGCTGTCGGGGTGGGACAGCTATATCGGCGACCTGCACAACTGGTATGCCGATGCGTAGCCGACACCGCCGGTCGTGCTGAGTTATCTCGTCAGGCGTCTTCTGCTGGCGCTGCCGAGCCTGCTCGGCATCAGCGTCATCCTGTTCTGCATCCTGGCGCTGGCGCCGGGCGACCCGTTTTCGGACCTGGCGAGCGACCCGTCGATCCCGCCTTCCGTCGCCGCCGCGCTGCGCGCCAAGTTCGGGCTCGATGACCCGGTCTATCTGCGTTATTTCCACTGGCTTGTCGCGATGCTGCACGGCGATTGGGGGTTTTCCTTCGCCAGCCGCATCGATGTCAGCCGGCTCATTATGCAGCGCCTGCCGACGACATTGTTTGTGATCGGCGCGTCGCAAATTCTCGCATTGGCGATCGCGGTGCCGGTGGGCGTCTATGCCGGGGTGCGGCCTTATTCGTTTTTCGACCAGGTCGCGTCGAGCCTGGCGCTGATCGGCTTCTCGCTGCCGACCTTTTTTACCGGGCTGGTGCTGATCCTCGTCTTCAGCGTCAACCTGCATTTGTTGCCGATGGTCTACCGCACCGATATGGGCGGCAGCGGGTTGCCGCTCGCCTGGGCCTATATCCGCCAGGCGATCATGCCGGTGATGGTGCTGGCGCTGTTCCAGGGCGCGCCGTGGACGCGCTTTGTGCGCGCCTCGGTGCTCGACGTGGTGCGCCTCGACCATGTGACGACCGCGCGCGCCAAGGGTCTGCCCGAGCGCGTCGTCGTCATGAAGCATGTCGTGCGCAACGCGATGATCCCGGTGGTGACGCTGGTCGCGCTGCAGATGCCGGTGATTTTCGGCGGCGCGATCATCACCGAGCAGATCTTTCGTGTCCCCGGGATCGGCTCGCTGCTGATCAGCGCGATCCTCGACAACGATACGCCGGTCATCATGGGTGTGACCTTTGTCTTTGCCATTCTGGTGATCCTCTTCAACCTCATCGCTGACGTGCTCTATGGCTGGCTCGACCCCCGCATCTCCTATCGCTGAGCCGGTGCTGGCCGGCGGCGCGGCGCCGCCGCTGCGGGCGCGGCACGAGTCGCTGGCGCGCGAGTCCTGGCGCCGTTTCCGCCGGCACCACCTGGCGCTTGTCAGCGCTGCGATCCTGGTGCTGATGACGCTGCTTCTGATCTTCGGGCGGGTGATCTGGCCGGTCGCGATCAACGACATCGATTTCGCCGCGCAGCTTACCGGGCCGAGCTTTGCGCACCCGCTCGGCACCGACGATCTCGGCCAGGATGTGTTCGCCCGCATGATCTATGGCGGGCGCATTTCGCTGTCGGTTGGGGTCGCGGCGATGCTTGTCGCGGTATTTGTCGGCGTCTTTGTCGGCGCGGTGGCCGGCACCGCGCGCGGCAGCGTCGACATGGCGCTGATGTGGCTGTGCGACCTGTTCCTGTCGCTGCCGCAATTGCCGTTGCTGCTGCTCATCATCTATCTGTTCCAGACGACGTTGCGGAAGCTCGTCGGGATGGAGCTCGGCACCTTTGTGCTGATCGTCGCGGTGATCGGCGGCTTCCGCTGGATGTCGATTGCCCGGCTGGTGCGCGCGCAATTCTTTTCGCTGCGTGAAAAGGAATTTGTCGAGGCGGCGCGCGCGCTCGGCGCGTCGACTCTGCGCCAGGTCGTGCGGCATATCCTGCCCAACGCGATCGGCCCGGTGATCGTCGCCGCGACGATCGAGGTGGCGAACGCGATCATCGCCGAGTCGACGCTGTCATTCCTCGGTCTCGGCTTTCCGCCCGACATCCCGAGCTGGGGCCGCATCCTATACGACGCCAAGGATTATCTCGATGTCGCGCCGCATTGGGCGCTGTTTTCCGGCGGCGCGATCTTTCTCGTCGTGATGGCGATCAACTATGTCGGCGACGGGCTGCGCGACGCGCTCGACCCGCGCAGGGTGCTCTAGCCGTGCCCGAAGCGCTCTTGGAAATTCGCGGGCTCAAGACGCATTTCAAGACCGATGATGGCATGGTTCGCGCGGTCGACGGCGTCGACCTGACGATCCAGCGCGGTGAGACGCTGTCGGTCGTCGGCGAGTCCGGCTGCGGCAAGACCGTGACCGCGATGACTGTCCTGAAGCTCATCGCTATGCCGCCCGGCCAGATCGTCGCCGGCAGCATCCTGTGGAAAGGGCGCGATCTCGTGCCGCTCGACGCAGAGGCGATGCGGCACATCCGCAGCAAGGAAATTGCCATCGTCTTCCAGGAGCCGATGACCTCGCTGAACCCGGTCTACACCGTCGGCGACCAGATCGCCGAGGTGTTGCGCCAGCATCAGGATTTGAGCCGGCGCGAGGCGATCGACCGGGCGATCGAGATGCTGCGTCTGGTGCATGTCCCGGCGCCGGAGCGGCGGGTCAACGACTATCCGCACCAGCTGTCGGGCGGGATGCGCCAGCGCGTGATGATCGCGATGGCGCTCGCCTGCGGTCCCGAACTCCTGATCGCCGATGAACCGACGACCGCGCTCGATGTCACGATCCAGGCGCAAATCCTCGACCTCCTGGCCGAGATGAAGTCGAAATTCGGCATGGCGATCATGCTGATCACGCACGCGATGGGCGTCGTCGCCGAGGTCGCGCAGCGCGTCGCCGTGATGTATGCCGGTCGCGTCGTCGAGGAGGCGCCGGTCGAGGAGCTGTTCGCCCGCCCGCTGCACCCCTACACGCAGGGGCTCATCCGCTCGATCCCGCGCCTTGACAAATCGAGCGGCAAGAAGCGCCGGCTCGAGGCGATCAGCGGCACCGTGCCGAGCCTGTTGCGCCCGCCGCCCGGTTGCCGCTTTGCACCGCGCTGCGGCTTTGCGACGCCAGCCTGCACCGAGGCGGTGCCGGAGCTGCGCGCGGTTGATGGCGACCACAAGGTTGCCTGCGTCCTGTACAAGCCGGCGGCGTGATGACCGAGCCATTGCTGCAGGTCCGCGACCTGGTCAAGAATTTCCCGGTGCGTGGCGGCTTTCTCGGCGGCTCCGGCGAAATGGTGCACGCGGTCGACGGCATCAGCTTTGAGATCGGCGCTGGCGAGACGCTGGGGCTGGTCGGCGAGTCGGGCTGCGGCAAGTCGACGACCGGGCGCTGCGTGCTGCGCCTCATCGAGCCGAGTTCGGGCGAGGTGTGGCTCGAAGGCAAGAATGTCACTGGGCTCGACGGCAAGGCGCTGGGCGCGCTGCGTCGCGACATGCAGATCATTTTTCAGGACCCGTACGCGTCGCTGAACCCGCGCATGACGATCGGCGCGATCATCGGCGAGGCGCTGACCATCCATAAGCTCGCGGCGACCCGCGCCGAGTTCGAGGACCGCATCGTCGAGCTGCTACGCCATGTCGGCCTCAACCCCGACCACATGCGCCGCTATCCGCATGAATTTTCCGGCGGCCAGCGCCAGCGGATCGGCATCGCCCGGGCGCTGGCGGTATCGCCCAAGCTCATCGTCTGCGACGAGCCGGTCTCGGCCCTGGATGTGTCGGTGCAGGCGCAGGTCATCAACCTGCTCGCCGATCTGCAGGACGAATTCCACCTCAGCTACCTGTTTATCGCGCATGACCTGGCGGTGGTGCAGTACATCTCCTCGCGTGTCGCGGTGATGTATCTCGGCCGCATCGTCGAGCTGGCGCCATCCGAGGCGCTCTACGAAAACCCGCGCCACCCCTACACCGAGGCGCTGCTCTCGGCGGTGCCGACCCCCGACCCGACGATCAAGAAACAGCGACTGCGGCTCGAAGGCGATATCCCCAGCCCGATCAACCCGCCCTCGGGTTGCCATTTCCACACGCGCTGCCCGATCCGCGAGCTGCCGCTGTGCAGCACCGAGAAGCCGGAGCTGAAACAGACCGCTGACGGCCATTGGGTCGCCTGCCACCTCCGGTCTTAAGCATGTTGACCGGGCACCTTCCTCGTCATCCCCGGGCTTGACCCGGGGATCCACGTCTGGACTGCCCGCGCCGATAGGAAGACGTGGATGGCCGGATCAAGTCCGGCCATGACGATGGAAAAGACCAGTCGCTGACGACATCCGCCGTCTTGCGTTACCCTCATGTCATGGCGCTCGAAGTCTACAGGCAGAAACGCGATTTCAAGAAGACGCCGGAGCCGTCCGGCGCGCCGGCGCGAGGCCGCGCGCGGGCCAAGGTGGGCTTGTCCTATGTGATCCAGAAACATGCGGCGCGGCGGCTGCATTACGATTTTCGGCTAGAACTCGACGGCGTCCTCAAAAGCTGGGCGATCCCGAAAGGGCCGAGCCTTGACCCGCATGAAAAGCGCCTCGCGGTCGAGGTCGAGGACCATCCGATCGAATATGGCGGGTTCGAGGGGGTCATCCCGCGAGGCGAGTATGGCGGCGGCACGGTGCTGTTGTGGGATCGCGGCACCTGGGAGCCGCTGGAGCCCGATCCCGACAAATCGCTCGAAAAGGGCATGCTCAAATTCGCCCTGCATGGCGACAAGCTGCACGGGCATTGGATGCTGGTGCGCCTTAAGCGCCGGCCGCGCGACCGCAGCGATAACTGGCTGCTCGTCAAGGAGCGCGACGAGGCGGCGATCCCCGGCAGCGGCAGCGCCGTGGTTGATGAGTTGACCGAGAGCGTCGAAAGCCACCGCACGATCGACGACATCGCCGCCGACCGCGACCGGGTCTGGCACTCCAAGAGCTCGGAGATTCCGGGCGAGGAGACAGCACCGGCGAAGCTGCGCCTGCCGTCGCGCGTCAAGGGCGCGAAGAAGGCGGCGATGCCGGCGGGCCTCAAGCCGCAATTGGCCACCGCCGCTGCCGCCGCGCCCGCCGGCGACGAGTGGCTGCACGAGATCAAGTATGACGGCTATCGCCTTGTCGCCTTTATCGCTGGCGGCAAGGCGCGGCTCGTTACCCGCGGCGGGCTCGACTGGACCGAGAAATTCCCCGCGCTGGCCGAGCGGCTCGCGAAGCTCCCGGTGAAGTCGGCGATCCTCGATGGCGAACTGGTCGCGTTGCGGCCCGACGGCATCACCAATTTCGCCGATCTGCAGGACGCGATCTCAGCGAAGCGCACCGACCGGCTGAGCTATTTCGCCTTCGACCTCTTGTATCGTGACGGCTGGGATTTGACCGGCGCGGCGCTCGAAGACCGCAAGGCGGCGCTCGCCGAGCTCGTCCCGCCGCAATCCCAGGGCACGCTGCGCTACAGCGACCACCATGCCGGGCAGGGGCGGGATTTTTTGAAGCAGGCGGCAGCTTATGGCGTCGAGGGCATCGTCGCGAAGCGCCGCGACAAGCCCTATGAGCCCGGCCGTGGCCGCAACTGGCTCAAGATCAAGGCCCGCAACCGCGACGAGTTCATCGTCGTCGGCTTTACCGATCCCGAGGGGAGCCGCGAGGGTTTCGGCGCGCTGCTGCTCGGATATTTCGATCCCGTCGGCGCGCTGCGCTATGCCGGCCGCGTCGGCAGCGGCTTTACCGGCGCTCGGCTCGCGGAGCTGCATCGCCGTCTCGTGCCGCTCGAAACCCGCAAGGCGCCGGTCACCCTGCCGCCCGCCGAGCGGCGCAAGGACATTCATTGGGTCAAGCCCGAGCTGGTCGTCGAGGTAGAATACGCGGTGTGGACAACCGACAAGCTGATCCGCCAATCGACCTTCCAGGGTGTGCGCGACGACAAGCCGCCCAAAGAGATCGTCTACGATCCGGAGAAGCTTCCGACCATGGCCGTACCGCCCGCCGACCCGCCGCCGGCCGCCAAGCCCGCCGAGAAGCTGCGCGACGGCAGCATCGTCTTCAACGGCGTGCGGCTGTCGCATCCCGACCGCGCGCTCTATGCCGATACCGGGCTCACCAAGCAGCAGGTCGCGCAGTACTACGTCGATGTCGCTGCCTGGGCCTTGCCGCACCTCGCATACCGGCCGCTGACGATCATCCGGCAGACCGGCGCCAGAGGGCAGCGCGCCTTCTATCAGAAGCATGTCGGCGCCGGCATGCCGAGCGAGATCAAGGGCTTCAAGATCGCCGGGGAGGAGGAGCCGTTTCCGATCATCGAGGACGTGGCCGGGCTCATCGCACTGGTGCAGGTCGGCGTGGTCGAAATTCACCCGTGGGGATCGAGCATCAGGCAAGTCGAGCGGCCCGACCGCATCACCTTTGATCTCGACCCCGACGAGGGACTGCCCTGGTTGCGCGTGACTGAGGCGGCGATCGAGGTGCGCGACGCGCTCGCCGCGATCGGCCTCAGAAGCTTCGTGAAGACCACCGGCGGCAAGGGGCTGCATGTCGTCGTGCCGCTCGCGCCGAAGCTTGGGTGGGATGCGGTCAAGACCTTTTCGAAATGGGTTGCCGATCGGCTCGCCGAGGAGCGTCCGGACCAGTTCACCGCCAACCAGACCAAGCAGTCGCGGCGCGGCCGCATCTATCTCGATTATCTGCGCAACGCGCGCGGCGCGACCGCCGTCGGAACCTATTCGCCGCGCGACCGGGCCGGCACGCCGGTTTCGACCCCGATCTCCTGGGACGAGGTCGAAGGCGGTGTCGACCCCAAATCCCTGACGGTCGTCACGATCCCCGCGCGCCTCGTCACGCTCAAACCCGACCCTTGGGCCGAGATCGGCGACACGCGCCAGACGATCGCGGCCAGGGTGCGCACGTACCTGGGAATCTAAAAAACCATCTGTTCTTTTCTCGTCATGGCCGGGCTTGCCCCGGCCATCCACGCCTATTTTTGTGATGGGCCACAATGATTTCGTGGATGCCCGGAACAAGTCCGGGCACGACGAAGGAGAGAGGGCTGATGACGGACGTTGAACCTTTTACCGCCGAGGGCGTGCGCGGTTTCGTGCATCGCGCCGCGGCCAAGTCCGATCGTGGCCTGGTGCTGACCCACGGCGCCGGCGGCAATTGCACGATGCCGCTGCTGGTGACGGCGGCGACCGCGTTCGCCGTCGCCGGGTTTGACGTGCTGCGTTGCGACCTGCCGTTCCGCCAGCGCCGCCCGACAGGCCCGCCTTCGCCGTCAGGCGCCGTGGCGGATCGCGAGGGGCTGCGTCTCGCGGTCGAGGCGCTGCGCCGGCGCGGCTCGAAACACATCGTGCTCGGCGGCCAGTCTTATGGCGGCCGGCAGGCGACGATGCTGGCGGCCGACGAGCCCGGTCTCGTCGCCGGGCTGCTGCTGTTCTCCTATCCGCTGCATCCGCCCGGCAAGCCCGAGCGGCTGCGCAAGGAGCATTTCCCGCGGCTTCCCGTCCCTTGCGTCTTTGTTCAGGGCGCCAACGACCCGTTCGGCACGCCGGCCGAACTCGCTGACGCCATCCGGGTGATCCCGGCGTTGACCGAGATGATCCGGATTGACGGCGCCGGCCACGATCTGAAGCGCGGGCGTATCGATCTCGCGCCGATTGTTGCCGCCGTGACGCGTCAAACGGGCTAGTCAAGCGTTTGATTCAAATATCGCTTTTGTGTGCATTATTGCTTCATTGACCGTCTTCTGGCTTCCTTGCGGCTGATTTTTTCGGGAGACTCCCATGCCCCGCGCGTCCTGGACCGGCTTTCTGCGGCTGTCGCTGGTGAGCGCCCCGGTTTATCTGTCGCCCGCGACCAGCGAGGCGAAGCGCATCCGGCTCAATCAGCTCAACGCCGAAACCGGCAATCGGCTGAAGCAGCAGCTGGTCGACAGCGAGACCGGCGAGGTTGTCGAGCGCGACCAGATCGCCAAGGGCTACGAATACGACCGTGGCCGCTATGTGACGATCAGTGACGACGAGTTGAAGGAGCTGCAGATCGAGTCGTCGAAGATCATCGACCTCGACCAGTTCGTCGATCGCGACGAGATCGATCCCGTGTATCTCGATGCGCCCTATTACATCTATCCGGACGGCGAACTGGCCGACGAGGCGTTCCGCGTCATCGGCGAGGCGATGGCGCAAAAGAAAAAGGTCGGGCTGGGCCGCGTCGTGCTGTCGAGCCGCGAGCGCCTGGTGCTGGTCGAGCCGCGCGACGGCGGCCTCTTGATGTCGACCCTGCACAGCGCCGACGAGGTGCGCTCCGCCGAGTTCAGCAGCAAGCACAAGGGTGAGATCGACCAGGACATGGTGGCGATCGCCGAAACCATCATCGAGCGCAAATCGGGGAATTTCGATCCGGCGCAGTTCCGCGACCGCTATCAGGACGCGCTGCATGCGCTGGTCGAGGCCAAGACCAAGGGTCTCGCTAAACCGTCCCGGGAGGTCGAGGAGCCGCCGAAGGTCGTCAACCTGATGGATGCGCTGAAGAAGAGCCTCGCGCAGGAAGGCGGCGCGGCGGCCAAATCGGCCAAGGCCGAGCCGAAACGCGCCGCGAAAGCGCCGGCTGGGAAGGCGCCAGACCGTCGCCAGGTGGCGATGCTGCTGCCGGTGTCCGGCGGTGGCAAAAAGAAGGAAGCACCCGCCGCGGCTCCCGCTCAGGCGCCCGCACGCGGCCGCAAAAAGGCCAGCTGATCACTTTGTCGTCCCGGCGAAAGCCGGGACCCATCTGTCGATATCTCTGGCGCTGAAGAGTAGGTCCCGGCTTTCGCCGGGACGACAACATTATCGTGCCTCTTCACGCCCTCCCGTGCTGTAGTCATAGACGCCACAGCAAGAGGACATCGTCATGCCCGAACCCTTCGGCCCCTTGCAGGGCGTCAAGGTGGTCGCCTGTTCCACGGCGCAGGCGGGTACCGTCCCCTATATGCTGATGGCCGATCTCGGCGCCGAAATCGTCAAGGTCGAGGTGCCCGGAATCGGTGACAATTCGCGCGGCTCGACCGTGCTGCCCGGCATGGGGAGCACCTATTTCGAGACCAATAATCGCGGCGTCAAAAGCGTCACCCTGAACCTCAAGGAGCAGGAAGGTCGCGACATCCTCAAAAAGCTCGTCGCCGAGGCCGACATCTTTGGCCAGAACTTCCGGCCCGGCGCGGCCGAAAAAAACGGCTTTGGCTACGAGGATCTGAAAAAGATCAACCCACGCCTCGTGTACGTGTCGGTTTCGGGCTATGGCCCGAAGGGGCCGCATGCGAGCCTCCCCGGCACCGACTCGATGGCGCAGGCGATGGGCGGCATCGCCCAGGCCTATTCGGCGGCCGGCCAGCCGCTGCGCACCGGCATCGTCTCGGTCGCCGACGAGACCTGCGCGATCCTCGCCTTTGGCGGCGCGCTCGCGGCGCTGACCCATGCGCGCGCCACCGGCGTCGGGCAAAAAGTCGATTGCTCGCTTCTGGGCGGACAAATTCGGCTCATGGGCTGGACGTTGACAACAGCGATGTGGCGTGACCGCGACCCCGTCACCGGCCAGGCGCGCGTCACCGGCACACCGGAGCGGCCCGGGATCAGCGCCAGCTTTAACGACAGTAACGGCAAGCCTTTTGTCTTCCAGCTCAACAATGAGCCGACATGGAAGAACGCGATGACCGCGCTTGGCTTCTATGACGCGCTGGACAGGGCCGGGTTCGGCAAACTCGGGGTCATCATCGGCTCCGACGAACGCCGCGAGACGCTGCTTCAGACGCTCGGCGAGATGTTCGCGACCGGCACGCGCGACAAATGGGTCGAGATTCTGCGCGAAGCCGATATCGTCTCGGCGCCGATCAATACGCTTCTCGAAGGATCGAATGATCCGGATGTCGTCGCCAACGGCTACGTGACCGAGGTCGAGCACCCGAAGCATGGCAAGCTAAAGGTGCACGGCTCGCCGTGGCATTTCTCCGAAACGCCGCCCAAGATTGGCATCGCCCCCGAGCTCGGCCAGCACAATGACGAGGTGCTGGCGCGCATCGGCTACAGCGCCGCACAGATCGCCGATCTGCGGGAGCGCAAGATCATCTAGCCCTCACCCTCCCATCGCTATCGCGATGGGCCCCTCCCTCTCCCGCAAGCGGGCGAGGGGTTTATTGTGCGCGAACCTCGTATCCCTCTCCCGCAAGCGGGAGAGGGTGGCTTCGGGCGTCAGCCCGAAGACGGGTGAGGGTTAGCCGCGG
>DATMLO010000122.1:0-15305 GCA_035570495.1 Allostellaceae bacterium
CCGCCAATGCCCGCCGCCGCAAACGCTCGCCGGCAAACAGGACGAGGCCGTTGACGATCAGGAACAACGCCGCGGCGACGGGCGAGCCGAACAGGCGGCGCAACGGATGCTCGAAGACAAAGCCGAGGATAACGGCCGGCAGGGTGCCGATCGCCAGGAGGGCGATCAGATGGCGCCGCTCGGCGACGGCGGCACCCCGCCCAGCGAATGCCAGCAGCAGCCCCCACCACTCGCGCCAAAAATAAACGAGGAGTGCCGTCGCGGTGCCGACGTGCAGCACAACCAGGAACGGCAGAAACCGCGGCGAATCCTGGTCGACGTGCCAGCCGAGCACGGCCGGCAGGATAACCGCGTGGCCGAGGCTGCTGATCGGAAACAGCTCGCTGACCCCCTGGACGACCGCAAAGAACATGGCTTGCAGAAACGTCATGTGCCCTCCACCCCCGCCGGCCCGAGGGCGGACATGCCGCGCGCGGCCGGTCAGCGCCGATCTCTAGCCGTCGCCGCTAACCCCGGCTGCGCCGCCGACTGTGCGTGCCGCAATCCCATTATGCCCGCGCAAAAGCAAGCCGGGCCGATCCCCGCTCGACGACAGGCGAGAAAGCGGCTGCTACGGCCGCATTCAGCGGGCCGGATCGCCCGCCACGCCCGGCGTCAGCACGCCGCGGCGGATCTGGTCGCGCTCGATCGATTCGAAGAGGGCGCGGAAATTGCCCTCGCCAAAGCCCTCGTTGCCCTTGCGCTCGATGATCTCGAAAAAGATCGGGCCGATCACCGTGTCGGTGAAAATCTGCAGCAGCAGCCCCTGCCCTTCGCCCGGCGCGCCGTCGATCAGGATGCGGTCGCGCTGCAACCGGGCGAGGTCCTCGCCGTGGCCCGGCACCCGGCCGCCGACCGCCTCGTAATAGGTGTCGGGGACGGTCATGAAGGCGATGTCGCGGGCTCGCAGGGTCTCAACGGTCGCGTAGATGTCGCTTGTGGCGAGTGCGATGTGCTGGATGCCCTCGCCGTGATAGGCGGCCAGGTATTCGGCGATCTGCGACTTGTCGTCCGCGCTTTCGTTGATCGGGATGCGGATCTTGCCGTCGGGGCTGGTCATCGCCTTTGAGCGCAGCCCGGTCAATTTGCCCTCGATGTCGAAATAGCGGATTTCGCGAAAGCCGAAGAGCCGCTCGTAAAACTCGGCCCACAGCCCCATGCGCCCGCGATGGACGTTGTGGGTCAGGTGGTCGATCCGGGTCAGCCCGACGCCGGCCCGCGTCGTGTCGTCGACCAGCGGGACAAAATCGACATCGTAGATCGTCTTGTCGCCATAGCGGTCGACGAGGTAGATCAGGCTGCCGCCGATCCCTTCGATCGCCGGGATGTTGAGCTCCATCGGGCCGAGCTTGCCGTGCACCGGCTTCGCGCCCAAGGCGATTGCGCGCTCATAGGCCTTGGCGGCGTCGGCGACGCGAAACGCGATCGCGCACACCGATGGCCCATGCAGCCGGGCAAAGGCCTGGGCAAAGCTTTCGGGCTCGGCATTGAGGATAAAGTTCACGTCGCCCTGCTTGTAGAGGGTCACGTTTTTCGAGCGGTGGCGCGCCGCCGCGACAAACCCCATGCGCTCGAACAACCCCGCCAAAGCCTGCGGGTCGGGGCCGGTGTATTCGACAAACTCGAACCCGTCGGTCCCCATCGGGTTGTCCCACAAATCGCCGACAAGTTTTGTCGCCATCGGAAAATCTCCAAAAACCGTGGCCTGCGATGTGGTCGCCCCGCCACCGCTCGCCAAGGCGTAAACCGTCGCCGTGATTGCCGGCGAAGAGCCGTCGGAGGAGTTTACAGCCGTCGCGTCCAGCCGCGGCTCGCCGGTCTGAGATTGTCCAGTTGAAATCGCTAACGTTTTGAGAACGAATCGGATCGCCGACCCGGCCGACGCAGTCGGAAAAATTTACACAAAATCTGCCCGGAAGGAATAAGTCCTTGAGATATCAAAATGGTATGAAATTTGCTGCGAATTTTGCGTAATGACAGGAGATATTGCGTGACTTATCTGGCATCCGTTGTTCTGACAGCGCTGACGGTGCTGATCGGCCTGTCCGGGAGCGCATTTGCCGGTGTCCCGGTTGCGGTGCCGGAACCCGCCACCCTGACGCTGCTCGCCATGGGTTTTGGCGGGGTCGCCGCAGTCAGATATTTCAAACGCAAGTAGCCGGGGAGGATTTCGCATGGCTTACCTGCTGTCCGCCGTTCTGCTGGCGCTGACCGTGCTGATCGGCCTGTGCGGGAGCGCATTCGCTGGTCTCGCCCCGACCCCGGTGCCCGAACCTGCCACCTTGACGCTGCTCGCCATCGCCTTTGGCGGGGTCGCCGCAGTCAAATATTTCAGAAGAAAGTAGCCGGCACCGTCGTCGACCGCCTCCGGGGTTCTCCACCTCTGTTGAGCAGCGCTGTTCCACTGCTCGGCGCCTTCTTGTTGGCCGCCGGCGTCGAAATAGTGCGCCCGTGGCGGCCTGCCGCGAGCTTTGCGGTCGGGCGCTGGGCGAGCAACCTGGGTCTTTTCGGCGTGGCGACCGGCCTCTCTTTTGCGCTTGCGCCGGTCAACCCGGTCCTGGCGTTGGCGGGCCTGAACCGTATCCCGCCGTGGTTGCAGCTGGCGATCGGAATTCCTGCGATCGACGCGTTGGACTATGCGCTGCACCGAACGTTCCATGCCAGCCCGCTGCTGTGGCGTTTGCATGCGCTGCATCATACCGATCCGGTGCTCGACGTTTCGACGACGGTGCGGCACCATCCGGGAGAGGCGCTGCTGATGGCGTTCGCCATCGGCCTTCCGGCGACAGCAATCGGTCTGCCCGCGTTCGTGACCGGGGTCTACGCAACCCTCAACCTTTCGGTTCAATTGTTCGCGCATGCGAACATTGGTCTGCCGACCCGTCTCGCGGGCGCTTTAGGCGGGCTGTTGGTCACGCCGGTCTTGCACCGTGTCCATCACTCCCGCCACCCCGCTGACATAGCAACAAATTACGGTGGAGTTTTCGCGGTTTGGGACCGCTTGTTCGGGACCTATCGCAGCGATCCGGAATACGGCGATGAAGGAATCGAGTTCGGCGTCGATGGCCTGCGCGAACAATATTATCAGCGGCTGGACCGGATGCTCTGGCTGCCGCTCTTCGTCCGCGGCGATCCCTGACCGCCGATCCGCGCGATCCCGGTAAACGGTGCGGAACCAGTCATCGCTTGCAGGGCCGTTTTGGCACGGAGGCGGCGGGCGCACGGCCCCCCCCCCGCAAAGGTGGTTAAAGGCTCTAAATTAATTACGATTGCGCGTATTTATCTCTAATTCGGTGATATCCTCTGGCCAGTGTACCCGGACGCTGGTTCGGGAACTTCGGTTTCAGAGGGTGTAATGATGAAACGACACGGCGCGACGGCCTTGCTTGCGCTAGGCGTCATTTTTTTCGGTGTCACCGCACAGGCGTCGGCGGCGCCATGCACAAACGTCTATGACACCTTGAACGGGACGACGACCCTTCCCGGCACGTTCGTCGGAACGGTTGGCGGCGCTGGCGAGGTGTGCCAGATCGGCGACCTCACCGCCCCAAGTCAAGGGAACGCCCTGGTCAACAGCACAGCCAACCCGTCGAATTACGAATTTTACTTCGGCGGCGGGTCGCTGACCATCCTGGACGAGCTCGGCAACAACGGAATTGGCAACAATGTCGATGTCGAGCTCGATTCGTGGAATGGCAGCGCTGCGACCCTGGTGCCGGGAGCATCGATCCAAATCCCCTATTCGTCCGGCCCCAGCGCCGAATACACGCTGGTCAACAACCAATCCTTGGCCGCCGGAGATTATGTGCTGAGCACCTATCTCGCCACTGATGGCGGGGTCGACCCTCGCTACCAGGCGAATTTCACCGCGAGCGCCGCCGTTCCTGAGCCGAGGTCGCTTGCGGTTCTGCTCGTCTCGTTGATTGGCCTGGCGATGATCGTCAGGCGGCGGCCTGGCGGACATGCCGCAAGCTGACGCATTTCGGCCAGAGGCGGCCTAGCCCCCGCCGACGACGAACACCTCGCGCTATGCCTTTCCGGGGGCCGGCGGCGGCTCGGTGGCAGGGCGGCGGGCGGCGATCGGGGCGGTGCGGATATGGTCGAGGTCGATTTGCGGCATCGACTCGGCCAGCATGCCGGCGACCGCGTTAGCCAGCCGGTTGTAGTCGCCAAAGCTGCGGCGCAGCCAGCCCCGCCAATTCGGCATGCCGCCGCTCGCATGCGCCTCGAACGCGGCTTCGCGCCCGTCGAGCGCCGAGGAGACGTGGTCCCACGCCATCTGTAGGAGGGCCGCGCGCTGCCTTGCGCTGTACCCGCCGCCGCCAAACGAGTCCTCGAGCCCGGCGGCAACCGCGGGTGCGGTCAGATCGCGGTCCGAGGGGGCGACGACGAGCGACGAGCCGGGCACGATCCGCAGGATCTCGGACATGCGCGCCCGCGCCCGCATCAGCTGGATGCCGCCCGCGGCGAGATGGGCGTGGCGCGGAAAGCAATAGCCTGCCGGCGTGAAATCGGGGTCGCGCTCGGCGGCGACAAGGCTGCTGCGTACGGTCTGCACCGTGATGACGAGGTCGACCAAGTAGTCGACCGTCTGGTCGTGCCGCGCCAGGCCCATCGCGTGGGTCAGCGCCAATGCCAGGCCGAGCGTGAACTCCGCCTTTGCGAGCCAGCCGTAAAGGTGGTGCCAGCGCAGCCAGCGGGCGATCGCCTCGGGCGACGGGTCGACAAAGAACACCCGGTCCCACGGGACCAGCACGTCGTCGAGCCACATCTGGCCATCGAGCTCGTCAAAACGGCTGGACAGCGGCGAGACGAACGGGTTGTCGTCGCGGGTGGCGCGCTTGCGGCACAATATCGTGACCCCGGGTGCCGCGACCGGCACGATAAAGCTCGCGGGGCGGCCCGCGACCTCCATCCGCGACAATGCCCCGACATAGACGTCCTCGGCAAAGGCCGGGCTCGTGTGCATGCCGAGCCGGCCGGAAATCATGATGCCGGCATCGGTCTCGCGCACCAACTTGAGCGCAACCCGCTCGGCGGGGTCAGGGCGCAGGCGCTGGCCGATGATCGGGGCCCCGCCGCAATAGGTCAAAAAGCGCCCGCCGCGGGCGATGTCGTCGCGGTAGGCGATGGCGGCGGCGACCTGCTCGGACGGCGCGTCGCCCGACTGCGCCGCGGTCAAGACACCGAGCGCGATCAGGTTGCCGTAGGCCGGGGTGTGGGTGACGTTGCCGGCGGTGAGGAACGTCGTCTTCGCGAACGAGCCGCCCATGCCGACGAGGTCGTCGACATTTCTGGGCGCGACATACGCCCACGGCACCGTTTTTTCACTGGGGGCGGCGGCGGGCGCGGCGGGCGCCAGCAAAATTTCGCCCCAGGCCGGGTCGAGGTGGCGGTCGTACCACGCCGCGTATTCGTCGACCATCGCCCGCGTCCCGGGATGGGCGGTCACGTCGTCGGCCCAGCCCTCGCCCATCACCCACACCCGGCGCCCGTCGCGCAACGCGTCCCGGTATTCGGCCCCCGTTCTCATCCGCGGCTCCCGGTGATTTCGTTCGCTGTGGTGGTCGCGCCCGCGGTGGTCGCCAGGCGCGGCCGCCGAGAGAGACATTCACGCATCGCGGCCTGTTTACCCGGAAGACGGTTTCCGTGGGGCAAAAATGAACCTGCTGCACCTTCTGCTCGGGCGGCGGCTGGCGAACCAGGAAGGCCAAACCCGCAAGCTGACCGCCTTCGAAGGTGTGCCGGCGATGGGGCTCGACGGGCTCGGCTCCTCGGCTTACGGCCCCGAAGCGGCGCTGACGATACTGATCCCGCTCGGCGCCGCCGGGCTGCAAGTGATCACGCCGATCATGGCCGCGATCCTCGTGCTGCTGGCGCTGCTGTTCGTCTCGTATTGGCAGACAATCGAGGCTTACCCGAGCAATGGCGGTTCCTACACCGTCGCCAAAGAGAACCTCGGGGCGAATGCCGGGCTGCTCGCCGCCAGCGCGTTGATGATCGACTATGTGCTGAATGTCGCGGTCGGGATTTCGGCCGGCATCGGCGCATTGACCTCGGCGGTCCCGCTGCTGGACCCCTACACCTTGCCGCTGTGCTTGGCGGTGCTGGGGGCGATCACGCTCGTCAACCTGCGCGGCACGCTGGAAGCGGGCCTCGTCTTCTCGGTTCCGACCTATATCTTCGTCGCGAGCTTTGGGGGGCTGCTGTTGCTTGGGGCGGCAAAGGCGTTCGCCGCGGGCGGCAGCCCGGCCCCGATCGTACCAGCGCCGCCACCGGCCCCCGCGGCCGAAGGCGTGACCCTATGGCTCTTGCTGCGCGCCTTTGCCAGCGGCTGCACCGCGATGACCGGCATCGAGGCGGTCAGCAACGGGGTCGGCGCATTTCGCGACCCCACCGTCAAATATGCCCATCGAACCCTCGCCGCGATCGTCGCGATCCTCGGCCTGTTGCTGGCGATGATCGCATATCTGGCGCGGGCCTACGGCATCGGCGCGATGGACCAGACGAGGCCGGGCTATCAAAGCGTGCTGTCGCAGCTCGCCGGCGCGGTCGTCGGACGCGGCGTCGTCTACTACGTCGCGATCGGCAGCCTGCTCGCGATCTTGTGCCTTTCGGCCAACACCAGCTTTGTCGGCTTTCCGCGCCTCTGCCGGCTCGTCGCGGCGGACGCCTACCTGCCGCGGGCGTTCGCGATCCCGGGCCGCCGGCTCGTATATTCGGTCGGGGTCCTGTGGCTGGCGGTAACCGCGGGGTTGCTGCTGACCCTGTTCGGCGGCATCACCGACCGGCTGATCCCGCTGTTCGCGGTCGGCGCGTTTTTGGCGTTCACGTTGTCGCAACTCGGGATGGCCAGCCATTGGCTCCGCCGGCCCGGCAACCGGATGCGCCTTGCGATTAACGGCACCGGGGCGGTAGGGACGAGCGCCGCGCTTGCCGTGATCCTCACGACGAAATTCGTCGAGGGCGCCTGGATCACCGTCATCGTGATCCCCTGCGTGCTCGCGCTCCTCAAGGCCATCAAGCATTACTACGACATGGTCGACCGCCAGTTGCGCGAGGATGGCCCGATCGAGCTCGGCCGGCGCGAGCCGCCGGTCGCGGTGATCCCGTTGCGCCGCTGGGACCGGCTCGCGGAGAAGGCGGTGCGCTATTCGATGCTGCTGTCCCCGGACGTGGTCGCGGTTCATTTGACCTCGCTCGAAGGCCCCGATGCCGACGAGCACGCGGGCCGGTTGCGGCGCAGGTGGCGCGAGGATGTCGAGAGCCCGGCGCGGAGGGCCGGCCTGAACCCGCCAAAGCTCGTCATCTCGCCCTCGCCCTACCGCAGCCTTGTCGGCCACCTGCTGAAGACCATCGAGGAGATCGCGGCAGGCCGACCCGGACGCCCGGTCGCGGTGGTGATCCCGGAGCTCGTCAAGGAGCACTGGTGGGAATATATTCTCTTCACCGCGCGGGCCCGCCGCCTGCGTGAGGCGCTGTTGCGCCACGGCGGCCCCGACCTGACGGTCGTGATCGTGCCGTGGGCGCGCGAAGCCCCGCACCCCGAGAAGATCATCGAAGCCGAAGAGCCGACTACCGAGACCGCCGCCGCCACGGCCCGGGCATCGCGATCCCGCTGAGGCTCGAGGCTGAGCCGCCCCGCGCCGTCGTGCCGAGGCGAGGCGAGGCGAGGCGAGGCTTGCGCCGCCCCCTCAAAAATGCAAAACGGCTGCGCAAGCGAAGAACCGGGAGGGCGGCGAATGTCGCAAACGCCTATGTCGAACCTCGAAACGGCGCTGGAAAACCAGCGGCTCGGCGGCTTGCAGATGCGCGTCGCGGTGCTGTGCACCCTCGTCCAGATCTGCGACGGCTACGACATCAACTCGATCGGCTGGGCGGTCCCGTCGCTGATCCATTCGTGGCACCTGCCGCCACCGGCGTTTACGACGGCATTTCTGTGGTCGAGCGTCGGCATCATGGTCGGCGCGCTTTCGGCGGGGCCGATCGGCGACCGCTTTGGGCGCCGGCCGTTGCTGATCGCGAGCCTGCTGGTCTTTGGCATCGCCTCGCTCGCGAGCGCGTTTGCGGGCTCGCTGTCGATGCTGAGCGTGCTGCGCTTTTTCACCGGGCTCGGCATCGGCGGGGCATTTCCGGGTGCGGCGACCTTGGCCGGCGACTACGCCCCGCGGCGGCTGCGCGCGACGATGATCATGGCGACCTTTACCGGCGCGCCGGTCGGCGGCTTTCTCGGCGGCCAGCTCGTCGCATTGCTGCTCCACCAGGGGTTCGCCTGGCCGGTCATCTTTTTGATCGGCGGGTCGTTCCCGCTGGCGCTCGTCGTGGTCATCGCGGTCTGGCTGCCGGAATCGCCGCGCTTTCTGGCCGCGCGGACCGATCTCGCACCGCGCGAGCGCGCCTGGCTGCAGCGGCTCGACATCACGCCCTCGCCCACCGAGCGGCATGCGATCGACCTCCCCCACGGCAATCCGGTCAAGATGCTGTTCGGCGAGGGCTACGCGTTGCAGACCCTGCTGCTGTGGGTGATCTTTTTCGCGAGCCTCTTGAACCTGTTCTTGTTCGCCTACTGGATGCCGACAGTGTTGAACCTGATCGGCATGACGCCGGGGCAGGCGGTCTTTGCGTCGAGCCTCAGGGATTTTGGCGCGATCTGGGCGGCGCTCTATCTTGGCCCGCTGATCGACCGGGTCGGCCCGGAGCGCTCGCTCGCGTTCCACTATGCCGCGGGTGCCATTTTCATCGGTCTGATCGCGCTCGTCGCGATGCCGTCGGCATTACTGCTGGGGGTGATCTTCTTTTCGGGCATGACGATCATCGGCAGCCAGACCGGCGCCAACGCCACCTGCGGCGCCCTCTACCCGGCGCGGATGCGCACGAGCGGCCTCGGCTGGGCGCTCGGCATCGGCCGGCTGGGCGGCATCGCCGCGCCGGCGTTGGGCGGGTTCCTGCTGGCGCGCGGGATGGCGCCGACGCACATCTTTTTGAGCGCCTGCCTGTTCGCGATCGTCGCCGCCGTCGCGACCGGCCTGTTGGCGCTGCGCGGCCGGCACGGCGAGCGCGCCCCGAGCCGCCCCGCCCCGTCGCCGACCGGCGCCTGACCCCGGTCACTGACGCACCAGCGCGGCGCCGAGGCGCCGACAGCCGTGGGCTTCAAACTCGTCGCGGGTCGCCTGCATCCGGGCGACGAGCTCGGTCTCGTCGATTGGCGTAGCCGGCGCGTCGTAGACGGTCAATCGGGAAAGCCCCATCAGCCGACATCCTCCCGCGATGGAGGTCCCGGGGGCCGGCAATGACGGACGTAGGCCCGCTTTTCGGCCGTGAACGTGCTTTTCAACTTTTCAACGCCCCCTTTCGAAACTTGATCTGCACAGCCGGCCGGCCGACCATCCGCTCGAACGCGGCAATCTCGTCTTCGTACCCCTGCAGCGGGTCGGCGGCCTGGACGTCGTCACCCAGCGCACCGGCCTCGTGCTTGCTGACCCAGATGCGGATCAGCTGACGCAAGATGTCGTGGCGCTTCGACAACCCATGCAGCGTCTCGCTACCGATAAGCTCCTCGGCAACCTGCCGGTCTGAAGGCGACGATGTGGGAACGATGCTTGGCCGTGGCTTACATCCTTAAGCCCAGGGTCGAGAGCCAATCCAAACCTTTCATCCTGTCCCTCCAAGGGGCGCATCCCAGATCCGGGTCAAACTTCGCCGCCGATTGACACTCCCATATTGAAGACAGCTATGATGCGCGCGCCGAGGCGGTGCTGTGTCCTAACCCGGAATCCCGAGAGTCCGGCGCGCGCTGCTCAGCCGGGATCGGTCAGCAGCGGTTCGAGGAGAGTGAACATGAATTTACGGGTGCTTCCGGTCGGGGCACTGACGATGGCGCTTCCCGAAGACGACCCAATGCTGAATGTGATACAGCGCGTCCCGCACTGGGAGAAATGGGTCGTCGACGCGGCGATGAGCGTCGTGCGGGCGGGAACCTGTTTCCTCGACATCGGGGCAAACATCGGTGTGTTTGCGATCAATGCCGCTAAGCGCGGGGCAAATGTTACCGCTATTGAAGTCAGCCCCGAAAACTGCAAATTGATCCTGCTTAATTCACAGCTCAATAATGTCACGATCAACCTTATCCAAGCCGCCGTGTCAGATTCTCGCGGACCCGTTCTTTACAAAAAGGAAGCTAACACCAATAAAAATATTTCCGGGGACGAGGCCCTCACAATTGACAGCTTTAATGATCTGGATCTGGCAATGCAATTTCATGTTGACGATATCATTGTGGATTCGCCTGACGTCATCAAGATCGATATCGAGGGACACGATTATAATGTCATGGCTTCCTCCACCCGACTTTGGCAGAGAAAGCCGTACGTGTTTGCCGAGTATAGCGGAACGCTTCTGGAAGGCAGATCGCATCTCAAGACAGCCACGCAATACCTAAAGCTGTTTGTCGACCACGGCTATACGATCAACTACTTAGGCTCTTCTGAAATAGTCGAGTACGGTACGGCAATTGACAAGGTTCACGACAGATACCTGTCAGTCCTGAAACAGGGAGTCACCCATTTGGATTTGGCGTTTGTGCCCAACGCCGAGTCGCTTGGCTGACAAGCTGTGAGAAGCGATCTACTCTTTTATTTTGGCATGAAGTGATCATATGCCGGCCAACGGAATTCGCTGACCGACCAAGGCTTGTCCAGGTGGATCACGTTGGTCCACGTCCGGCAGTCCACGCGATACCAGCCAGCCCCGGGCGACACCGAGTAGGCTACGTCAGGGCAACGCCCGGATGCTTCCAGATTGCGCGCCCGATCAGGGACCGCCGGCTTTTGCCGGAGGTTTGTGTTTTCCCAGCGCTCCCACCTGGTCCACCCGACGCCTCGCGCGAAATAGAAGCGCTCCAGATGATCCGCTGATTGAATACTCGCGCCGCCGTAGTGCTCCGAGATCACGACATCGAGCGGCTGAGGCGTAATTTCGATTTGACCGTTTTGACTGGCAGACCGAAAGGGGAACAGAACCGATTCGCGGCGGTAGCGGGTGTAAGCCGGACCGAACGCTTTCGGACATTCTTGGGACGAAAACGTCTTGGCTAGATGTCCGACGCTGTCCTTCCAAACACCGGGTTGGACATCGCGATCGAATACCAGCCAGCTCAACTCCGCTGCCTTTGGCGAACTCTGGCAGCCCGCGCCAATAAACCATTGCGGCTTGTCGTCGCCGGCGTCTTCCGTCATCACCAAGGACGCCCAGCCATTGATTAGCAGGACAGCCTGCCCGCCATCACCCTCATTATGCGAAAATTCCTGAAAATGGTGGGTCGGGTCGCCGCCAAAGTCAAAGATTTGCTCGACGACTGGCATTCCGGATTTCGTATAAAGGACCGAGTCGCTGGCTTGATGGCCACTCAACGCATAGTGGGGGAGTCGTTTATCCGGCCAATCATGCCTGCGATAGGTCTCGGCGTCGCTACCGAGCTGCGGCCGGCGCATCGCGCAGCTCGAACCATAAGGCGACACGTCGATCGGGGTTCCTGATTTGTCGACACAGATGTCTTGCACGAGAAATCCCAACATCTCCTTATCTGTCAACCCCTTGCCTTGGACGGCTACGGCGGCCGTCATGAACAGGAGACATAGCGGAACGACCGAGTATAGACGATACACAGAAATCTCCTCTGACAGCACTCACGACTGCTGTGCAATCGCTTCTTGACTTAACCTATTCAGAAGCTTGACCGCGTGCTGGTAAATGACGCGGTCGTATCTTGTGAGCTTATCGATCTCAGCTTCGGCTTCGGACGTTATTTCAAACTCGCCAGCTGGCTCATACATGGTAGGGTCATTCAAGTCGTCGGTTCTCAGTAGCGCCGCGATCTCATTTTTCGGCGCCGGAAGATTCAAGGCGGCGAAGATAACCGAAACGGATCGGCTGAACTCCTCGAGGACGCCTACGGCGGCGCACTGATCCAGGAATCGCGTCGCCTCGACAAGAAGGTGCTGCCCTCCGCCCAACGCCTCCAGCGGTGCCTGTCGCACCGCATCGGGCTCCCCGGAAATCGGAACAAAGCCGCCGAATACCCTGGCATACATGTTGTCGATGTCGTGGATGGCTATTTTTGGCATTTCTTGTAAAAACGAAAGAAAATCCAGGTCTATCGCCGCAAGAACAGCCGTGAGGTTATCGCGAACCGCAAGCTCACGCCGATGGATTCGCCAGAACCGGTAAGTCGAAATTATACGGCTACGCGGGTCGCGGAGGAGCGTGATCACCTTTTTTCGAGCGCCCGGGATCACGTCGATTGTCACACGATCAAAATGACCGGCAAATATCCGATAGCGAGCAAGCAAGCCCGCGGGCCACAGCGGCAGATCATTAAATTTTTCCGGGCAGACAACATCGTCGCCAACTGCTGCTGCAAGCAAGGCCGTAAGCGTGGTTCCCCCGGTCCTTGGCACATGCATGAACACGATGCGCTCTTCAGTCCAGGGCAGAATCTTGTGGTCTATCGGAAGGTCACATGAGACCGGCAACGGAGTTCCCCTCTCACTTACCCGCGAGTGCGAGCCCATGCTTCCCGCAATTTGCACGAGAGGTCACACGAGGGCAGTCGCCCCCTATCCCCCACGGCCTTCGAGGAAACGCTCAAAACCGCCGTCATCGCCAGGAGCAAACGAGCCAGCGGCTGCTTTGTAATAGCTCAGCGTACGAGCAAGGCCGTCATCGAGACTGACCCGTTCATAGCCGCCGATAAGGGAGTAGATTTTCGACAGATCCGGTGCGCGGCGTGCGACGCTGCCCCGCGGGACTGCTCGCGCCTCGACGACGGCGCGAATTCCCAGCGCTTGCATCATTCGCTCTGCAAGCGCGCCAATCGTGACCTCCGCCCGGGCCCCGACATTGACGATCTCATTGGTGGCATCAGCGGTCTCGGCAAGCTTTATGGTCGCATCCACCGCATCGTCGATGTAGAGGAACGACCGCGTCTGCTCCGGGCCATATACATAGAATTCTCCGCGCAACGCCCGCAGAAAGAAATCGGGCACTACATGTTTATCGCCCATCCGCGGCCCGTACACGTTGTGGTAGCGTAAAATGACGCAGGCGGCCGATGCTTGGCGACACGCGCTGAGCGTTGCCACTTCGCCGTGCAGCTTGGCGGCGGCGTATGACCAGCGCGGATTACGAGGATCAAGGACGACGAGCGGAACATCCTCGGCGGTCGGCACCGCCCACCCGAACCCGGTAACCGCACCCGCATACGACTCCCCGCTCCCGGCATACACGAATTTATTGCATCGGCCGGTTAAGACCAGCGCTTCCAGCATCGTCAAGGTTGGGAGCGTGGAATTCCATATGACCGACCATGGTTGATTATAGAAGTTTTGAGTCCCGTTCAGCGCCGCCATGTGATAGCAGAAATCGAAGTCCCCGGTAATCTTGTCGACAACATCTTGCCTTGCGAGGTCAAAGGCCGAGGTGGCGACGTTACCTCTTCGCGCCAGGCCCTCAAAGAGTTCGTCCTTGCTTCCACGCTGGAAGTTGTCGATTGCCACTACGTCATGACCGAGGTCCGCGAGTCTGACCGCGAGATGATAACCGATAAAGCCGGCCGCGCCGGTCACAAGGGTCCGTGGCATTTTACGTTCCCATACGGAAGCTTCCGGGAACATCGTCATAATCCGGCGCACAGGCATTGTTTATATAGGCCGCCCCGGCTTCTAAGGTATTCCAAATATCAGTGATAAAGACGTTATTGAGGCGGGCCTGCGCAAGTATATCCTGCGAATTAATAGCGTATTGAGAATGATTTGTCGCGATGAACACCACAGAACATCGTTTGAACAGCTGCAACGCGTCTTCGACATAGTTAATTCGTCTTGATCTCAACTCGGGCACGCTGGGCACGAATGGGTCGTGCAGCAATAGTCGGGAAACGCCCTCGCGAAGCAAAGGTGCGAGACTCGCGGTGGCGCCGGTCGCGTCAGTCGTGGTCGTTTGCTGATACAGATAGAGATAGGGTTTCTTCGTGGCGGTTTGGTTCAGAATCGCCACGATCTGCCAATGCCGGCAGGCCAACTCGAAAGCGTGGCCTAACCTTGCTGCTCGATTCGACTCGTCTTCCTTGAGCGCGGCAGCGCGCAGGATGGGCCGGGCGCGGCGAAGCCCATCTGCTTTGGCGGGCGAGGTGGGTTTCGCGGCGGTTCAACCCACCCTACGCGAAGCGGCGCTTACATCGGGCGCGAGGGTTTGGCGTCGCGGAAGGCGGTGTTGGTTTCGGCGAGGCGGCGCAAATAGGGCGAGGGCGCCCAGCGCTCGCCGTACTGCTGGTGCCAAAGGGCGATCTGACGGTAGACCTCGCCGACCCCGATGCCGTCCGCCCAGTACATCAGCCCGCCGCGGTAGCGCGGAAAGCCGAAGCCGTTGAGCCACATCACGTCGATGTCGCTGGCGCGGTAGGCCTTGCCCTCGTCGAGGATTTTGCACGCCTCGTTGACCGAGGCGAACAGCAGCCGGCGCAGGATCTCCTCATCGGCGAAATCGCGCTGCGGCACACCCATCTCGGCCGCCTTTTCCTTGATGATTCGGGCGACTTCGGGGTCGGGGCGCGGGGTGCGGTCGCCCGGCTCGTACTTGAACCAGCCGGCGCCGGTCTTTTGCCCGAGCCGCCCCATTTCGACGATGGCGTCGGCGATCGGCATTTTCCTATAGTTCGGGTTTTGCGCGGCGCGGCGCTGGCGGCTGTCATAGCCGATGTCGAGCCCCGACAAGTCGGCGGTCGCGAACGGCCCGATCGGATAGCCGAAATCGACCATGACCTTGTCGACCTGCTCGGGGAGCGCCCCCTCTTCGAGCATGATGATCATTTCGGTGCCAAAGGGCGTGCGGCTGCGGTTGGCGACAAAGCCGTCGCCGTTGCCGGCCATCGCACTGATTTTTCCTATTTTGCGCCCCAAATCCATCGCGGTCGCGAGGATGTCGGGGGCGCTCTTGGCGCCCTTCACGACCTCGAACAATTTCATGACGTTGGCGGGCGCGAAAAAGTGCGTGCCGGCCACGTCCTGCGGCCGCTTCGTCGCGTTGGCGATGATGTCGATGTCGATGCCGGAGGTGTTGCTGTAGAGCAAGGCACCCGGCTTCATGACCTCGTCGAGCTTTTTGAACACCTCCTCCTTGACCGGGATGCGCTCGAACACCGCCTCGATCACGACGTCGCAGTCCTTGATGTCGTCGTAGCTGGTGACCGGCTCGATCAGCGCGAGGCGGCG
>DATMLO010000123.1:0-2610 GCA_035570495.1 Allostellaceae bacterium
CCCGGAGCCCGAGCGGCGGCGCATCATCGCCGAGCGCGACGGCGGGCTGAAGGAGCCCGAACACGGCGGCGTCGTCTATCTCGGGCTGATCCGGTCGCCGGCGATGTGGGGGCTGTTCATCTCGCAGGGCTGCATGGTCTACACGGTCTATCTCTATCTGAGCTGGCTGCCGAACTACCTGCAGACGCAGCGGCACATGTCGGTGATGGGCTCCGGCATCTATACGGCGCTGCCGTTCCTCGTCGCCTCGATCGTCAACATCGTCGCCAACTTTATCGGCGACAGGGTGATGAGCATCGACGCGGTGCATGCCGGCAAGCGGCGCTATCTGGTGGCGATCTGCCTGCTGCTGACCGCGTCGGGGCTGCTGATCCCCTATGTCGAGTCGCTGACCGCGATGATCATCCTCGTGACCTTCGCGGTGTCGTTCGCGAATTGCGGCCCGGCGACCAACGGCGCGCTGACCAACGACCTGCTGCGCTCACCGGCCGACGCGGGGCGAGCGCTCGCCTTCCTCGTGCTGGGCGGCAACACGTTCGGCCTCTGCGCGCCGATTGTCACCGGTTACCTGGTCCAGGCGACCGGCAGTTTCGACAGCGCCTTTATCGCGGCGGGCGCGCTGGCGTTGGTCGGCGCCACCGCCGCGCTCACCCTGTCGCGCGGCACGCTCGGCGAGGTCAAAGGCGAGGTGCGGCCGGCGTTGGCGGGCTGAGTGCGGCCAGGGCTGAGTGCGGGCGGCCGGATTACACGAAGTAATGCGGCACGAAGCGGCTGGTGTTGCGGGTGATCGGGGTGCGGTCTTCTCGCAGCCCCATCCCGGCCGCCTTCCCGCCGACGATCCAGGAGCCGATCAGCGCATGCCAGCCGTCAAACACTGGGAGCGGCGCGACTGCCTGATAGACGCGGTCGCGATGGCCGCTCGGCCTGTCGCCGGCGCCGAGTAGACGAACGTCCTTGCCCTCGCGGCCGTATATCGGCTTCTCGACGCAAGGGCCGCTGATCACGGAGCGCTCGCGCGATGCGGGGAGCAGATTGGGATGTCCGGGAAACATCTCCCATAGCACCGGCAGGATCGCCTTGTTTGAGAGGATCATCTTCCAGGGCGGCTCGACGACCCCCACGAGGTCCGTCAACAGATGCGGCCCGAACTCTTCGCGCAGCATCCATTCCCATGGGTAAAGCTTGAACAGAAAACCGATCTCTGCCTCGGTAAGATCGGTGAACGCTCCCCCGTTCCAACCGATTTCCGAGACATCGAGCAGCGTCGTCGCCCACCCCGCCTGATTGGCCACGTCCTGCATGTACTCGACGGTGCGGCGATCCTCCAGCTCGTTGAAGACGCCGGTCAGATGCAGGCGCGCCGCGTGACCGCCGCGGGCCGCGCGGTCGCGCAGTTCCTTCCAGCGGTCGATCAGCTTTTCGTGCAGCGAATTGAACTGGTCGCGGCCCGGCTTGACCTCTTCGAGCCAATACCACTGCACGACCGCCGCCTCGATCAGCGCGGTCGGTGTGTCGGCGTTGTACTCGAGCAGCTTTGGCGGCGACATGCCGTCATAGGCAAGATCAAAGCGGCCATAGACATCGGGATCGCTCCGGCGCCACGACTCGGTGATCCACGGCCAGTACTCCGCAGGGATGTCGAGACGGTCGAGATCACCCGCCGTCACGAGCCGATCGACAGCCTTCAGGCAAAGCCCATGCAGCGTCTCGGTCGCTTCCTCGATGACATCGATTTCGGCGGCGGAAAACGCATAGCACGCTCTTTCCCACCAATAGGGCTCGGCGTTGTTGGTATGAAAATCGAGCCCAAGCGCTTCGACCTTTGCCGGCCAGTCCGGACGCGCGCTGAGCGTTTCGCGCCGCATCGGAAGCGATCAGGCCACGCCATGGATGGCGCGACCGAACGCCCCGAAACCGCCGCGATAGCTGGTCTCGTACGAGACACGCGTTGCACCCGTGCGGCCCGGGCCGGGATCATCGGAAGACGTGGTGCTGCGGGAGGCGCTGTAATAGGGACCGTGATACCCGGCGTGATACGCGCTGCCTCCGGTGCCCGAGCTACGTCCGCTGTCCTGCTGACATTGGCTCTGGGAGTAATCGCGCTCGCAATCGGCTTGGTTCGTATAAACGTTGCGCCGCATCTCGGTGGGTTGCGGGATCGCTTTGTCGACAACGACCACCGAGGCGAAAAGCCCCAGCACCGTCAGCGTGACGACGTTGGAGCGGCGCTTGCCTCCATCCTCCGCCATCGCTCAGCCGGCCGTGCAGGCCGCGTCGAGAATGCCGAGCGACAGCGACAAGCCGCCAAGGAAGATCGCGTCGGAGATGTTGCCGTTCTCGATCGCCTGCGGCAGATGCGGCAACACCAGGCGCGCCACGAGGAAGCCGCCGATCTGGACGACAAGCGCGACAATCCCCCAGATGACGACATCAATCAGCACCGCGCTGTGGCTGATGACGCTGGCGAGCGGGATGACGAAGCCGAGCAGCCCGCCGATCAGCGCAATGGCGGCCGCACTGTTGCCCTCGCGGATCAGCCGGATTTCGCGGTGCGGCGTCAGGTTGGCGTAGAGCACGACAAAGACAGCCGTCAAAACCACCGCCGTGACG
>DATMLO010000124.1:0-5465 GCA_035570495.1 Allostellaceae bacterium
GCGGCGATCCAGGACGGGTCGTTGCGGTTGTCGGCGACGACAAGGATCTCCGACGGTCCGGCGATCATGTCGATGCCGACCTGGCCGAACACGCGGCGCTTGGCGGCCGCGACATAGGCGTTGCCGGGGCCGACGATCTTGTCGACCGGCGCGATTGTCGCGGTGCCGTAGGCGAGTGCGGCGACCGCCTGGGCGCCGCCGATCCGGTAGATTTCGTCGATGCCGCAGAGGCTCGCCGCGGCCATGACCAGCGGATTGAGCAGCCCGTCCGGCGTCGGCACCACCATGACCAGCCGCTCGACTCCCGCGACCTTGGCGGGGATCGCGTTCATCAACACCGACGAGGGGTAAGCCGCGGTGCCGCCGGGCACATAAAGCCCGGCGCTCGCCAGCGGCCGCCATTCCATGCCAAGCCGCACCCCGGCGCCGTCGACATAGTCGATCGATTGCGGCAATTGCCGGCGGTGGAAGCTGTCGATGCGCTCGGCGGCGAGCTTGAGCGCCGCCACGGTGTCCGCCGGTGCCTTTGCCGCCGTTTCGGCGATTTCCCGCGGCGAAAGGCGCAGCTCGGCCGGGGTCAAGGTCACCCGGTCGAAGCGCCCGGTGTAGTCGACGAGCGCGGCGTCGCCGCGCTGCCGCACGTCGTCGATGATTGCGGCGACCGCGTCATCGACATCGGCGTCGGTCTCGCGCTTGGCGGCGAGGAGCGCGGCAAACGCCGCCTCGAACCCGTCGTCGCGCGTATTGAGCTTCTGCACCATCGCGCTAAGTCATCGCCCTAGGCCGGCGCAGCGGCCGGCGCCTCTTTCCGCTGCGTCGTCGTTACACGCAGCGCGTCGATCCATGAGCCGACCTCGTCGGGGCGAGTTTTCAGGGCGGTCCGGTTGACGATGAGCCGCGAGGTCACGTCAAAGATGGTCTCGATCTCGACCAGCCCGTTGGCGCGCAGCGTACTTCCGGTCTGCACCAAGTCGACAATATAGCGGCATAGCCCCATGACCGGCGCCAACTCGACCGCGCCGTTCAGTTTGACGACCTCGGCCTGCACACCGTCCGCCGCGAAATGGCGGCGCGTCACCTCGGGATATTTACTGGCGACGCGCACATGGCTCCAGGTGCGCCGGTCTTCTTGGGCGACGACATCCGTTGGCCCGGCGACCACCATCCGGCAATGGCCGATATCGAGGTCGAGCGGCGCGTAGATATCGGAATAGTCGAACTCCATCAGCACATCGTTGCCGGCGACGCCGATATGCGCCGCGCCAAACGCGACAAAAGTCGCGGCGTCGAAGGCGCGCACGCGGATCAGGTCGAGCCCGGGATCGGACGTCGCGAAACGCAGCTGCCGCGCCGACGGGTCGTCAAACGCCGGCTCCGGCTCGATCCCGGCGCGGCGCAGGAGCGGCATCACCTCGGTGAGGATGCGGCCGTTGGGCAGCGCCATGATGAGCTTGTCATCATTCGCGGCGCGGATGGTCTTCATGGCGGATCGTCCGCGCTGTGGTCGGGCTGCCAGGTTGTTGGCCAAGCTTCGCCGATATCGGTCGCGTGCACATTTATCGCCGATATGCCAAGGCGCAAGGTGGCGTGGTCGGAAAATTCGAGATCAATCGTGCCGGGGTCATCACCCGGCCGGATCGCCAACAGCGCCAGGATGCGCCCGTCGTCGCGCCGGCGGAAGCCGCGATAGGCGATCGTTTCGACATTATTGAAGGACACCGCGCATAGCGTCCGCTCGAAGACCGGTTCGTCGCCCGCACCGTCCTCGGACGAATTCGTGGGCCGCTTGCCTTCCCAGCGGAAGCGGTTGACGACCAGCGTGAAGCGCCGCCGGTCGCGGTCATAGGTCAGGTCCTTGACCGAGATCAGCGCATCCTGCACCACCGCCGAGATCACGGCGAGGTCTTCCGCGTCCTCGGCGCGCAGCCGCAGCAAACCGTGAGGCGCCATATCGTCAGGCGCCATTGGGCACCCGCTCGATGCGTGCGCCGCACGCGGCCAGCTTTTCTTCGAGGCGCTCGTAGCCGCGGTCGAGATGATGGACGCCGTTGATCACGGTCTCACCTTCCGCGATCAGCCCGGCGATGACCAGCGACACCGAGGCACGCAGATCGGTCGCCATGACGGGCGCGCCGGTCAGCCGCTTGACCCCGCGCACCAGTGCCGAAGGGCCTTGCACGTTGATGTTGGCGCCGAGCCGCATCAATTCGGGCACGTGCATAAAGCGGTTCTCAAAGATCGTCTCGGTGATCATCGCGGCGCCGTCGGCGATCGTCATCAGCGCCATGATCTGCGCCTGCATGTCGGTCGGGAAGCCAGGATAGGGCTCGGTCATCACATCGACGCCGTCGATCCGGCCGGTGCTGCGGCGCACGAGCAGTCCGCCGTCACGCTCCTGGATGCGGATGTCCGCGCTTTCGAGCACGCGCACCACCGCTTCGAGATGGTCGAGCCGCGCGCCGTCGAGCCGCACCTCGCCGCCGGCCGCGGCGACCGCCATGATGTAGGTGCCGGTCTCAATGCGGTCTGGGATTACGCTGTGCCGCGCTCCGTGCAGCCTTGTGACGCCGCGCACGGTCAGGCGATCCGTGCCGATGCCCTCGATCTGCGCGCCCATCGCGTTGAGGCAATTGGCGAGGTCGGTGATTTCCGGCTCGCGCGCGGCGTTGCTGAGCACGGTTTCGCCGTCGGCGAGGGACGCGGCCATCAAGAGATGCTCGGTGGCACCGACCGAGACGCTGGGGAAGGCAATCTCGGCGCCCTTGAGCCCCTGCGGCGCACGCGCCTCGATATAGCCGCCCGACAGCTCGACATCGGCGCCGAGCCGCTGCAGACCCTTGATGTGCAGATCGACCGGGCGCACGCCGATTTCGTCGCCGCCCGGCAGCGAGACTTTGGCCTCGCCGCAACGCGCCAGGAGCGGGCCCAGCACAAGAAACGACGCGCGCATCCGGCGCACCAGGTCATAGGGCGCGGTGGTCGAGGTGATCTGCCGCGCCGATAGTTCGAGGCCATCGCCGCCCGCCGTTACCGACACGCCATGCTGAGCCAGCAAATCCGCCATGGTACGGATATCGGCAAGCTCTGGCAGGTTGGCCAGCATCAGCGTCTCGTTGGTCAAGAGGCTCGCGGCCATCAGCGGGAGCGCGGCGTTTTTCGCACCGGCTATCGGGATCGCTCCCGATAGCGGCAGCCCCCCGCGGATCACGATCCTGTCCATACCCTACGGCTCCCCTGCATCGCCTCTTTTCCGATGGACGCGATGCGTCGGTCTTTGGCCGTTTCTCTCCCGCGTAAGCTTTTACTGGAGCATCACGCGTCGCTCAACCCTGGCAAGTGATGCAAATCCATGCGCCTTCTGCGATATTCGCGAAGATTAGTTGCCGCAGGCCAACTCAGGGAAATAGAAGTTCCGGATGCGACGCGACGATCGGTGCAGACCAAAAAGGGCCGCGAGCTCAAATTGCATGGCCGTCATTCTGCTGGCCGTAGTCGGCCTCGGCGATCTGCCGCCGGGGTTCGATGGCGGGATCGTATGGGCCGGTTACGACACCTCCGGGATCGATCGCAACTATGACCGGAACTACGATAAGCAAGGGTTTGATCGGCGTTTGGATCGGAATTTCGATCGAAACTTCGACCGAAACTTTGATCGGAACTTCGACCGCAGTTTCGACCGACGGTTCGAGACGAACGGCCGAAATCCGCCGTGACGCGGGATATTCATGCACTCCGCTTGCCGCTATCATATTGGGGTCATCGACGTTTTGCCGCCAGGAGCGACCCGCGTGAACGATATCATGAGCAAACCCCATCAGCTGACCCCGACAATCGGCGGCTCGACCTATGTGAAGCCGGACGAGATCGAATGGAAGCCTACCCGCTTCGACAAGGTGTCGGTCAAGGTCCTTTATGAGGACCGTGAGAAGGGTGAGATGACGTGCCTGCTGAAATTGGAGCCGGGCGCCCATATCCCGTTTCACAAGCACCCAGAGGTCGAGCAGTCGCTCGTGCTTGAAGGCTCGGTGGAGGATCACGACGGCGTCGCCAACGCGGGCGACTACATCTGGCGCATCCCGGGGTCGATGCACGAGAATTTCTCGCCGAACGGCGCGGTGCTGTTCGCCGTCTATCGCAAGCCCAACATCTACTATCACGCGGCGCGTGAGACGGCGGGGTTCTAGCGCTCCTCGTCCTGTTCCCCCGGCACCTTGCCAGATGAGGCCGTCTCGTCCTCTCTCGCCCGCGCCTGCTCCTTGCGGCGGCGCAGATTGGCGCGCAGCGCCTCGGCGAGACGCCGGTCGCGCGCCGCGCGCTCGGCCTGGCGCCCCGGGGTGAGGCGAGGGGCTTCGTTCACGTTCCCGCCAAGCCGAGCTTTTGAGCCAAGGCCTCCACCTCCTTGAGGTGTAGGCGCAGCATCGCCAACACCTCGCGCGCAAGATGCTTGGCGCGAATATCTTGGCCGCCCTCCGCCTCGCTCTCGTAAAGGGCGATCAGATCCTGGTGTCCCTTGTCGGCGAGGTCGAGGTAGTGGCGGTCGAAATCCGGGCCGATCGTCGTCAATAGCTCCGGCGGCGGGTTGTCTGGCGGCGGCGCCAGCTCGAGCCCGAGATGCTTGGCGAGCGCCGCGAGCCGGTGATTGAACTCGGTGTGCTCCAGAACCATGCGCTGGGCAAACAGACGCAACGGCTTTGCCGCGCCCTTGCCGTGGGCAAGCCGGCCCATGCCGATCTCGCTGTTGTTCAGGCCGGTCGCCTGGTTGATGAAATCCTGGTCGGAGGCAGCGGTCGGCGGGCCGGGAGAAGGCGCCGGCGTTGCTTCGGGCGCGGCCGGCGCCGCGGGCGCGGCTGCCGGGGCGGGCGGCGGGGGAACAGCGCAGCCGGCAAGCGCCGACAATGTCAGTAGCATCAGCGCCACACGCAGCGATCTTGTCATGCCCACCTCGACAGTTTCCCCTGACGGGCAGGCTGGAGCGGGCGGCTTACCTTGTCAATCGCCGGCCCCTCGTGTATGTCCGACGCCGCCCGGCGACGGGCATCGCGCGAACGCTTCGGATGCTGCCGTAGCTCAGTGGTAGAGCACCCCCTTGGTAAGGGGGAGGTCGAAAGTTCAATCCTTTCCGGCAGCACCATATATACCAATGACTTACGGGTAACAATCGGTGGTGAGCGGCATCTTCCCCCACTGTATCCCCACTAAAACTTAATATCGTCGTCTGGCTCCGCTTCGCTGCCTGCACTGGGATCGGCAAGCCGCGACACTCTATTTCCTGGCCTCTCCTGACGCTTTCGCGAGGCGAAGCCCACGTTGTGTTCGCGTCGATGAAATGACCGGCCCCCGTTTAGTGGTCCGGTTGGAATGTTAGTTTAGGGTTGGCCGCGGCGCCAGCGTAGGCCATGCGGCGAGTGCCGGGACGAACACCTCCGGGGCTGGAGCGCGATAGCCGATCGAGGCATGCGGGCGGA
>DATMLO010000125.1:0-16968 GCA_035570495.1 Allostellaceae bacterium
TTGCGCTCGAACAGCCCGGCATGGATATAGCGCGCGATCGCAAATCCGGCGACGGCGCCGACAACACCGCCGAGCGATGCCCACAACAAGCCCCACCAGACGCCAAACACGACGCCTGCTGCGACCACCAACAGTGTGCGCGGCATAAAGGTAAGGCTGGCTAGGATGTGCAGCGCGATAAAGACCACCGGCGCCGCCGGGTAGCCGCGGATCAATTCGGCGAGATGGAGGGGGTCGAAATGGCCGCGCCAGCGCCACGCCACCGCGACGCCGGCGACGACCGCAAGCGCCACCAGCGCTTGCCCCGCGCGGCGCAAATTGCCGAACGCCGGCGTGTCGGCGAGCTTCGCGTCGCTGATCTTGGCTTCGCTCATAGCACCGGGTCTGCCGGCGCGGCGCGGCGATGCTGTTCCGCCGGTGCGGCGCGGATATCGTCCCCGGTCACCACCGGCAACGATTTGCGCTTGCACAGCCACATCACGCCAAAGAGATCGGTGATGCCGACCCACAGCCGGTCGAACACGCCGTATTTCGACGCGCCGCGCTCGCGCGGGCGGTGATTGACCGGCAGCGATCGCACCACCCCGCCCTCGCGCAAGGTCAGCGCCGGCAGGAAGCGGTGCATGTGGTCGAAATAGGGCAGGCCGAGAAACAACGCGCGCGGAAAGAGCTTCAGCCCGCAACCGGTGTCGGGGGTGTCGTCATGCAGCATCGCACGGCGGATAGCATTGGCGATTCTGGAGGCGCGACGTTTCGTCCAGCCGTCCTGCCGCCGCGCGCGATGGCCGGCGATGAGCAGCGGCGGGGTCGCCGGCGCGGCTTTCGCGATCTGCCACAGCGACGGGATGTCGGCGGGGTCGTTTTGCCCGTCGCCGTCGAGCGTCGCGATCCATGGCGCGCGCGCCGCCTTGACCCCGGTGCGCACCGCTGCGCTCTGACCACAGCTCTTCGCGTGGCTCACCAGGCGCAGCCGTCTGTGGCTCGTTTGCAGCCGGGCGATCTCGGTGGCGGTCTCGTCGGTGCTGCCATCATCGACATAGACGATCTCGTAGTCGACGCCCTTGCCGTCAAGCGCGGCGCCGATCTCGTCAACCAGCGGCGCGATATTGCCGGCCTCGTTCCTGACCGGGATGACGATCGACAATTCCATACGGATTGATAATACGCCGACTTGCGTCCGCCTATCCTCAAGCCGCGGCCAGTGCCGCCTTGACGCTCTTGTGGAAATGCTGAAGCGCCGGCTCGTTGCGGCCAAACGTGATGGCGTCCTGCGCGCCTGAGCTGAAGCCCTTCTGCATTCCCTCGCAAGTCGGGAAATCCTCCATCTCGACCGTGCGGATCAGGATGTCGACATTGCGGTCCCAGTGGTCCTTGGCCTTGGGGTTGTCGACCGGGACGGGAATATAGAGCGACAGGTACAGCACGCACTCGTCAACCTTGTCGCCAGGGAAGAAGTGCCAGGTCTCGACGTGATCGCGCTGGTAGGTGAACACCGTATTCGGGAACAGCACGCAAAGCGTGACCGTGTTGTCGAACACGTCCCACTGGTCCTCCGGCACCTCGCGCAGCACATCCATGGACTTGCGTGCGGCGATCATGCGGTGGTTTGGCCCGAACGCGTCGAATGTGCAGCGGTTGCTGTAGAACAGATGGTCGACCGTGGTCGGGTGCAGATGCTGCAGGTGATAGGTTTCGCCGAACGTGTCGACCCCCAGCTTCCAGTTCATTTTCCGCCGCATCACGCGGGTCTGGTAATGGTGGTAGGTGTCGAGCCCGAAAGCGGCGATGTCGGGAACGAGGCCGCCGAGCAGCGTGTCGACATCGACCTGCCCGTTCGGGTCTGGGCAAACCCAGATGAGCCCGTATTTCTCGCTCACCGGCAAACGTGTTAGGCCGTGCGCGCCGCGCTCTGCGGCGGCGAAGGAGCGTTCGTCGGGCCGCGCGGTCAGCGCGCCGTCGAGCCCGTAGCACCAGCCGTGATAGGGGCAGACAAAGTCGGCCTTGCCACTGCCGCCGCCTTCGGCGACGCGGGCGCCGCGATGGCGGCAGACATTGAGAAAGGCCCCGAGCTTGCCGTCGCGGTCGCGCACCAGCAGGATCGGCGCGCCCGAATGATCGTGCGGCATCCAGTCGCCCGGGTTCGGCAGCAGCGCCGAAAGTCCGACGCAAAAGGCGCCCTTGCGGAAGAACAGTTCGCGCTCGCGCTCGAGCTGCTGCGGGCAGGTGTAGTCGGAGACGGGATTGCGATAGACATCGTCGGCGAGCGCGGTCGTGCGCTGGTCGAGATACCGGAGCAGTTTGCGCGCCTCGGATATCTGGGTTTCCCGCAGCATGCCTGCCTCCGTCGTCGTGTCGCCCTACAAATACCAGAAACTGGCCGGTCTCAATAGCGCAGCCGGTAATAGGCGAGGCCGATCGCCTCGTGCAGCGCGTGATAGCTGTCTTCGAGGGCGTGCATGCTCGGCAGGTAATCCTCGACCCGGTCGGCTTCCTGATAGGTCAGCGGCGCGGGATAGGGGATCGCGTGCAGCCCGACCCGCTCAAACGACCATACCGCGCGCCGCATGTGCCAGGCATTGGTGACCAGCACCACGGTGGTGATGCCATCGGCTTGCAGCAGCTCCTTGGTATAGAGCGCATTCTCCCACGTGGTGCGCGACTGGTTCTCGACCCAGCTCACCGGCACGGCGAAATCGTCTTCGAGCGCGGCTTTCATGAGCGTCGCCTCGGCGTTGTGCGTGCCGGGGGGGCGGCCGCCGCTGACCGCGATCTTGAGGTTGAGCTGGCGATAGGCGTGGGCCGCGAAGTCGAGCCGTTCCAGCGACCACGGCCCGAGAGTGTCCGGCGCCTTATTGCCGTCGCCGCGATTGACGCCGCCGCCCAGCACGACAATCGCCTGGGCGGCCGAGAAATCGGGCTTATCCGGCGGCGGCTTCACCTCGACATCCTCCAGCATGCGCGCCGCCACCACCGGCAGCGCCGCCAGGAGCAACACGCTGGTGGCGACAATCGAGATGGCGATGCCGAGGCGCGGATGCCACAGCGTCAGCCAAGCCGCCAGCGCGCCGAGGAGGATGAGCCCCGCCGGCGGAACGATAAACTCATAGGCCAGCGTCTACTTCCCGCGCGTGTATTTCCGGCAGACGAGCCGTAAATGGTCGCGGAAATGCGGCCGCAGCTTCTCGGTCCACGGCGTATTCGCGGCATTCTTCCACGCCTGGCTTGCCTGTACGTCGGGCGATTCGAGGTGGTAGAGCGCGACATATCTGCGGTTGGCGCTGGTGGCGCGGAAACGGCGCGCCATGATGACGCCCGGCACCGCGGCGAGCATCGGGATGTGCTCGGTGTTGTACCACTCGTTGAACTCGGCCTCGTGCTCGGGGACGACGTTCATCGCGTTCAACAGGAAACCTCCGGCGTTCTCCGGCGCGATCTTGTCGCCGGGCAGGACCTGTTCGCCCTCGAAGCGCATCAGCCGTTCATAGCGGATGCCGAGCCGTTTCGACCACGGCGACAAATTCACCCCGCCGATCTTCGAGTAGTCCGGGCCTTTCAGCACGTCGATGTTTTCGAGATCGTAGGTCGCGACCGAAATCTTGCTGTCGGTTGTGCCGATCCAGCGATGGCAGCGCAGGAAGCCCGGGCAGGAGACGCGCTCCAGCATGTGCTCGGTATCGTACCAGTCGTGGAACTCGTCCTCGGCGGCGTTCGCCATATTCATCGACGCGATCAGGATGCCAAGTGCCATGGCCTTTCTCCTTACGGCTGCTGACGACAGTCGATCAGAGAGGGCCGGCTAATTCAATCCCGCTGGTTCGATTCCCGCGGCGCGACGGTGCCGAGGGCGATGCCGCCGATGATCATCGCGACCGCGATGCCGAGCGAGACTGTCGGCGTCTCGCCAAAGATCATGGCCGACGCGATGATGCCGATCACCGGCGCGGCCAGGAGGCCGAGCGAGGTTGTCACCGCCGGCAGGTTCTGTGCGGCGACCGCCGCGCCCCAGAAGGCGAGCGCGCTTCCTGGCAGCGCGCTGTAAAGCATCAGCAAAATCAGGTTTGGCGTCCACCGGGCTTTGGGCCATCCGTCGATCCACTGCGCCAGCGCCGCGAGCAACAACGTCGCCAACGCCATTTCCCATGGGATCAGATCAAACGGCGCGGCCTTCCAGCGATGCGCGCGGATGTGCAGGATGCTCGCCGCCCAGAGCAGCGCGGCGACAAGCAGGATCGCATTACCGAACAGCGCCGCGCGGTTGTGCCAATCGAAGGCCAGCGGGTTGAACAGCACCGCGAGCCCGCCCAAACCGAGCAGCACGCCGATCGCGCGCCGCGCGGTGAGCTTTTCGTCGAGGAACAGCGCCGCGCCCGGCGTCACCCAGAGCGGTGTCGTATAGCCGAGCACGATCGAGCGCCCGACCGGCACGAACAGCAGACCGATCGCAACCAGCACCGAAAAGCCGACCATGTGCAGTAGCGTGATGCTGAACACGACCGGCAGGTCTTGCCGGCTCGGCAGCGTCAGCCGGCGCTGCCACCAGGCGATTGCGAAGAGGGCAAGCGCCGCGATCGCCGATCGCACCGTCACGGCGGTCAGCGGCGGCAGGTGATAAAGGATCGCGCGGTTGACCGGCCAGCCAATGCCCCACGATGTCGCCGCCGCGGTCAGTGCCAGAAAAGCCGTCGCGCGCGACGCAGCTGGGGTGACGAGTTCGGAGCGATCGGCGGCCGACATATGTCGACCCTAGGCGGCGGCCGAAGCCTTCGGAAGCACCAATTCGCTTGCGATCGTCGGACCAGTTCAGACGCCGCTATATACCGGCACGACCGCGCCGCGAGTCACCCGGTTGTCCGGCGAGGCGAGGAATACGATCAGTTCGGCGATCGCGGTCGGGTGGACCCATAGATGGTGCGGCGCGTCGGGCATCGCCGCGCGGTTGGCCGGGGTGTCGAGGATCGACGGCGCGACCGCATTGACCCAGATTTCCTCGGCCGCGAGTTCCTCGGCCATCGCTTGGGTCATGGTCGCGACCGCGCCTTTTGATGCGGCATAGGCCACCATACCGGCGCCGAGCCGCGGCTCGATCCCGGGCCGCGCCGCGACATTGACGATGCGACCGCCTTTGAGCCCGCTCGGGCTCGGCATGGTGCGGGCGCGGATCGCGCCGACCGCGGCGCGCGAGCAGAGGAAAGCAGACAGCGTGTTCATCCGGAACTGCGCCTCGAAATCGGCGGCGCCGGTTTCGGCGATGGGCGCCATCGCGAACCCGCCGGCAAGATGGATCGACGCCCAGAGCGGCGGCAAGCCGGCGTAAAACCGGCCGACAGCGGCCTCGTCGGCGAGGTCGACGCCGCTCGTCACATGCACATCCGGATCGTTCTTGTGCGCGAACTGGCCGAGTTCGGCGGCGACGAGATTGGTCACGTGGCAGACAGCTCCGGCCTGGCGCAGGGCGGCAACGACAGCGCTGCCCAGCGCCCCGGTCCCGCCGGTCACGACGACATGGGCTCCTGAAAACGCCACCATTTTGCTGCCTCCTCTCGCTCAATCGAATGCGCGGAGGCGTACGCTAGCTGATCGCGCCCTCGCTGACGACGAGGTCTTCGATCCGCGCCGCGGCGGTGGCGAGGATGATTTCGATCCCCTCGACGATCTGCTCGAGCGCCATTGATGGCACGCCGAGCTGGCGCGCGGCCTGGCTCGGCAGATAGGGCACATGCAGAAAGCCGCCGCGGAACCGGCCGCCGCCGATCGCCGCTTCGTGCATCAGCCCGAAAAAGACGTGGTTGCAGAGAAACGTTCCGGCGGTATTCGACACCGCCGCCGGCAACCCGGCCTCGCGCATCGCGGCGACGGCGGCCTTGATCGGCAGCGTCGCGAAATAGGCGGTCGGTGCGCCGGCGACGACCGGATCGTCGATCGGCCGGTTGCCGGCATTGTCGGGGATGCGCGCGTCATCGACATTGATCGCGACGCGCTCCAGCGACAGCTCCGCCCGGCCGCCGGCGAGGCCCACGCAAAGCACGAGATCCGGTATCGCGGCTGCGATCGCCTTGCGCAATGCCGGCAGCGCCTCATCAAACACGACCGGCAGCGCGGCAGTCGTGATTTCGAGCGCGCCGAGCCGCGACGGGAGCAGCCGCAACGCTTCGAGCGAAGGGTTGACCCCGTCGCCGCCAAACGGCTCAAATCCGGTGACCAGCGCTTTCATCGGCCGATCATCTGCGGCATTGCGGGGTCGGGTCAACCGCCCGGAATGCTGATGTAACGCCGGCGCTTCCTAATCGACGACGACGCGCACCAACCGGTCGGTTGGTCGGGTGCGAACCGTCTCGGAGAGCGCGGCGCGGAAGATTGCGGCAGTCGCGTCGTCGGGCACCGCGACCTTGACTTCGATGCCGGTGAACGATGCGCGCATCGAGGCCCGACCGAGACTTTCCATTGCGAGCACCGCGATCTTCACCGGGTCGGGCTGCAGCGGCTCGGCTTGGGCGACGACGGCCTGACCGGGCAGCCATGCTGGCCGTGCACGCTTCTCCCGGCGCCGCCGCAGCCGCCGGCTCGCCGCGGCGACTTTCGACAGGGCCGTCTTGAATGCGTGCTGGTGCATGGCTTCGCGGACCGGCTTGGAACTCATCGCCACCCCCTGGTCGTGATGACATAGCGTAGCACGCCGGCGTGACAATTTTACGACGTCAGACTTGTCAAACACCACCAGTAGATGTGCGAAAAGTGTAACACACCTCTGCTAGCGTCGCGCTCGTCAACCAGTTGTGACGGTTTTGCATGCGCGGTGACTACGCGTTGTTTTTCGGCCTTTGGCTGCAGAAGCCGCTGCAGATCGCCGCTGTTGCGCCGAGCAGCAAGCGGCTCGCACAGGTCATGGCGGAGATGGTCGATCTCGACCGCCCGGGGCCGGTGCTTGAGCTGGGCGCGGGGACAGGTGGCATCACGCGTGGATTGCTGCAGGCAGGCTGTCCGTGCGAGCGCCTGATCACGCTGGAGCGCGAACCGCAGCTTGCCGCTGCGCTGCAGCGCAGCTTTCCGGGGATTGCGACGATCGTGGGCGATGCCACGGCGCTTGGCGACCACTTCGCGCGTCTGGGGATCGACCAGCTCTGCGCTGTCGTGTCGAGCCTGCCGATCAAATGGTTTTCGGTCGAGGACCAGCGCGCGATCGTCGAGCCCGCCCTCGCGCGGCTGGGACCGGGCGGCGCCTTCCTGCAGATGACCAATGCTTTCGTATCGCCGATCGCGACCGGACCGCTCGGCATAGCCGGCGAGCGTGTCGCTCACGTTTGGCGCAACCTGCCACCTTCTCAGGTCTGGGCCTATTCCGCGCTGGCCGACGCTGGCGCCCGGGAGACGCTATGAATGATTTGATGCCGCCGATCGCGCCGAACGAAACGCATAGCCGCTACCGCACAATCTGGCTCAGTGACATCCATCTGGGTACGCGCGGTTGCAAGGCCGAGTATCTGGTCGATTTCCTGCGCCATAACGAAGCGCAGACGATCTACCTCGTGGGTGACATCGTCGACGGCTGGCGCCTGAAGAAATCGTGGTATTGGCCGCAGGCCCATAACGATGTCGTGCAGAAATTGCTCCGCATGGTGCGTAAGGGTTCGCGCGTCATCTATGTTCCCGGCAACCACGACGAATGGCTCCGACCGTACGCGCTCCTACATTTCGGCGGGGTCGAGGTGCTTGACGAGGCGGTTCACATCACGGCTGACGGCCGGCGGTTGCTGGTGATTCACGGCGACATTTTTGACACCGTCGTCAAACACGCCAAGTGGCTCGCCGCTCTCGGCGACAGCGCCTATACCGCCGCGCTCTATATCAACCGCTACTTCAACCTGCTGCGCCGCGTGCTCGGTTACGAGTACTGGTCGCTGTCGGCTTACTTAAAGCTGAAAGTGAAGAACGCCGTGCAATATATTGGTTCGTTTGCCGACGCGCTGTCGGAGGAGGCGCGGCGTCGTGGGCTCGACGGGGTGGTTTGCGGTCATATTCACCACGCCGAAATCCGCGATCTCGGCGGCGTGCTCTACTGTAATGACGGCGACTGGGTCGAAAGCTGCACCGCGCTGGTCGAGCATTTTGACGGCCGCCTCGAGATCGTGGCGTGGACCGAAAAGCGCGAGTTCGATCAGCTCTACCCGGAGCTGCCGCTCTTCGCCGGTGGGCCGGAGCTTGAGCATGAGCGGCCCGACCTCGTCGTCATGGAGCCGTAAGCGCGCACGATGAGCGTCGCGTTCGCCGCTATCGATCTCGCGGCCCGGACAGCGGGGCGATCTGATCCCGTTGCTTGGCCACATGACGAAACCAAGCGCGTCGCGATCGTGACCGACGCTTGGCACCCCCAGGTCAACGGCGTGGTCCGCACCCTGTCGGCGATATGCGACGGGCTGGCAAAGACCGGTCATGAAACAGTGGTCTTCGGGCCCGATCGCTTTCGTACGATCCCCTGCCCCGGATATTCAACCATCCGATTGGCTATTGGCTCGGGTCGCAGGCTGGGACGGCAAATGGCCGAGTTCGCGCCGCGAGCGGTGCACATCGCGACCGAGGGGCCGCTCGGCCTAGCGGCGCGTGCATTCTGCCTGGCGCATGACTGGCCGTTCACCACGGCGTATCACACACGTTTCCCGGAATATGTCCAGGCGCGCTGCGGCTTGCCGCTGGCCTGGAGCTACGCGGCGCTGCGGCGGTTTCATGCTCCCTCTCGGAGCGTCATGGTCGCCACCGAGACCATGCGCCGAGAGTTGTCGGAGCGGGGTTTCGAGCGGATCGTGGCCTGGACGAGAGGCGTCGACACCAAATTGTTCCGGCCGGGTTGCGAACCGGCCATCAAGCTGCCGCCACCAGTGTTCCTCTATATTGGCCGTGTCGCGGTCGAGAAGAACCTGCCGGCGTTTCTTGATCTGGACCTGCCGGGGTCGAAGCTGGTGGTCGGCGATGGACCATCGCTTGCGGCGATGAAACGACGCTACCCGCAGGTGCATTTCGCCGGTGCGCAATCGGGCGAGGCGCTGGTGCGCCACTATGCCGCCGCCGATGTGATGGTGCTGCCGAGCCGCACCGAGACCTTTGGGCTGGTGCTGCTCGAGGCGCTCGCCTGCGGCGTACCGGTGGCGGCGTTCCCGTCGGCGGGCCCGACCGATGTGATCGGCGATAGCGGTGCGGGGATCATCGACGAGGATTTGCGCCGTGCCGCGTGTGCGGCTCTGGACATCCCGCGCGAGCGCTGCCTCGCGCATGCCAGCCGGTTCAGCTGGCAGGCCTCGATCGATCAGTTCATCGGTCATCTCGCCTGGATGTAAATCCAACCGTCGCATCGCTTTGGCCGGAATGACAACGCGTTAACCGCTGTCATAAATCCGTCTTGCAACTATCATCTCTGCTTCATCGAGCCGCTCTAGAGACCGGGGGCGTGACCGACAGCATGACGATCGAAGAGCGCGCGATTGGCGCCGTCGCGGTGCCGTTGGCCGCGCCACGACGGCGGTTCCAGGGCTGGCTGCCGGTGTTTGTGCTGCTCGCGCCGACGGTGGTGTTTCTCGGCCTTTTCACCTATGGCCCGGTGCTACGGGTATCGTGGGAGTCGTTCATCGTCGGCCGCTTCGCCGGTGATCACGCGCTCGGCTTTGGCAATTACCAGCGGCTGTTCGCCGACCCGCATTTCGCCCGCGCCGCGCTCAACAATCTCATCTACGCGCTCGGCACGATCGTCCCGAGCCTGGTGCTCGCCCTGGCGCTGGCCTTGGCGCTGCGTGAGACCAACCGCTTCACGGCGATCCTGCGCACGCTTGTCATGATGCCGCTCTTGATCCCGCTCGTCGCGGCGGCGGCGCTCTTCACTTTCATCCTGCTGCCGGGCGACGGGCTTCTCGATTTCTATCTGCGCAAGCTTGGGGTGCCGATGATCAATTGGCTGGGCGACACCAACCTGGCGCTCGGCTCGGTCATCGCGATCACGGTGTGGAAGAACACCGGCTACTACATGCTGTTCTTTCTCGCCGGGCTTGCCGGGGTGCCGCAGGACCTGGTCGACGCCGCGACGATCGACGGCGCCGGCGCGTGGCGGCGTCTCAGAAGCATCGTGCTGCCGCTTCTGGGCCCGACCTTTGGTTTTGTCGTACCGATCGCGTTGCTCAACGCGCTGACCCAGGTCGACCATGTTGTGACGATGACCCAGGGCGGCCCATCCGACGCGACCAATCTGCTGCTTTATTACATCTATCAGCAGGCCGCGCAGAATTACGACACCGGGCTTGCTTCGGCGGCGACGGTGATCAGCGTCGCGGCCCTGCTCTCGCTGTCGCTGATCTCGTTCCGCCTGATCGAGCGCGGCGTGCATTATGAGAGCTGACGGCAAGCTCTGGGCGATGCTCGCCGCGAGCGCGGCGGCGCTTATCTGGGCGATGCCCTTCGCGTGGATGGCGGTCGCCTCGCTGCGACCCGGCGTGCCGTCCGATATCGCCTCGCTAACCCCATCAGGACCGTTCGGGCCCGCGAACTTCGTCGAGGCGTGGAAGAGCGGCAGCTTCCCGCTCTGGTATCTCAACACATTCCTGATGTGCGGCGGCATTCTTGGCGTTCAGCTGGTGACGATCAGCATGGCGGGTTACGCCTTTGCCCGCCTCGCTTTTCCCGGCCGCGATTTCGTCTTTTCCCTGTTCCTGCTGCAGCTCTTGCTGATCCCGCCGCTGCTGATCGTGCCGAACCTGCAGACCCTGGTGTCGCTGCACCTTTACGACACGCTGCTGGGGATCATGGCTCCCTATTTCGCCTCGGCGTTTGGCGTGTTTCTGATGCGCCAGACGTTTCGCGCGATCCCGCGCGATTTCGAGGAGGCGGCAATGCTCGACGGCGCGTCGATCCCGGTCTTGATCCGCCGGGTGCTGCTGCCCTTGGCGCGGCCGGGCCTGGTCGCGTTCGCGATCGTCTCGGTGACGGCGCATTGGAACGAGTTTCTGTGGCCGCTGATGGCTGTGTCGTCCCCCAAGAACCAGGTGCTGACAGTTGGGTTGTCGACCTTTGCGTCGGGTGCCGAGGCGGGGTCGGACTGGGGCGTCGTCGCCGCCGGCACGTTCTTTGTCGCCGCACCGCTCTTGATCCTGTTCCTCGTGTTCCAGCGACGCTTCATTTCGTCCTTTGTCTCATCCGGCATCAAGTAAGGGGGAAGCACATGACCGAGATCACCCGGCGCACCGCGCTGAAGACAACCGTGGGCGGCGCGCTTGCCGTCACCGCTGCGGCTGCGGTCACACGCACGGCGTTCGCCGCCGACCCGATCGAGATCGACCTATTCTTTCCGGTGCCGGTGCAGGGGAAGCTCGCCGACAAGATGAAAGAGCTAATCGACCGCTTCAATACCGAGCACGCCGACATCAAGGCGACCGCGGTTTATACGGGCAGCTACGACGACACGAGCCTCAAGACCCGCGCCGCGATCAAGGCCGGAAAGCCGCCGGCCGCGGTCATCATGTCGGCGAATTTCGTCCGCGAATACATGATCAACGGCGATGTCGATCCATGGGACCCGCTGATCGAAAAGGACGGCAAGACCGCCGCGACGTATTTCGACAATTTCTGGCCGGCGCTGAAGTCCAACGCGGTGATCGACAGCAAGGTCTACGGCATCCCGTACCAGAACTCGACGCCGCTGATGTACTACAGCGTCGACGCGTTCAAGGATGCGGGGCTCGATCCCGATAAGCCACCCGAGACCTGGGCCGATTGGGTCGACGCGGCAAAAAAGCTCACCAAGGCCGATGGCAGCCGCTGGGGTATCATGTTCCCCGGCACCTACGATTACTGCGGCTGGATCACCAGCGCCCTGGTGATGCAGAACGGCGGCCAGTACTACAACCACGATTACGGCGGCGAGGTGTATTACAACGCGCCGTCGAGCCTCGGCGCGCTGACCCTGCTCGATACCCTCGTCAACAAAGCCAAGGTGATGCCGCCGGGGGTCAGCGACGCCAACGCGTGCACCAGCGCGTTTTTTGCTGGCAGGCTCGGTATGATGCTTCTCTCAACCGGTTCATTGAGTTTTGTGCGCGACAACATGAAGTCGCCGTATAAGGTGGCGTTCTTGCCCAAGGCGATGCGCAACGCCGCCCCGATCGGCGGCGCTTCGCTGATCCTGCCCAAGGGCAACACGCCCGAGCGCCAGGCCGCCGCGTGGATGCTGATCAATTGGCTCGTCAGCCCGGAGATTGCCGGCGAATGGAGCCGCTTTACCGGCTACTTCTCGCCGCGCAAGGCGGCCTATGACCTGCCCGACATGCAGAAATTCATGACCGACCACCCTGACGCCAAGATCGCGCTCGACCAGTTGAAATTCGCCGTGCCGTGGTTCGACACGTTCAACACCGTCGCGGTCAGAAAGGCGATGGAGGACCAGGTGCAGGCGATCTTCTCGGGCAAAGTGACCCCGGCTGACGCCGTCGCCGCCGCGCAAAAGGCGGCGGAGGAGTTGCTGCGTCCCTATGTGGAACAGACGGCGCTGAAGGTGGTGGGATAGCGCTTGCGCTGTCCCGTCATCCCGGCGAAAGCCGGGACTCATTGATCCGGGGCACGATTGCGGCGGGCAACGCTTCCGCCTAGCCTTTGTTCGCAAGGCGACAACAGTTCCGGTATGGCGCGTGAGGACACCGATCTGGCGGGCAGCGCTGTTCGGATTGCCGCTGGCGCCCGCCTTTCTGACCATGGCGCTGGCGGCACAGCCGAATCCCGGCGGCACGGTCGAAGAAGCCGTTTGCCCGCTGGTCGAAAGTGCGGCGCGCGACAATCACATTGGGGTCGGCCTCTTGACGCGTCTGGTCTGGACCGAAAGCCGCTTCCAGGCCCACGCCGTCAGTCCAAAGGGGGCGCAAGGCATCGCGCAGTTCATGCCGCAAACCGCGGCGCAGCGCGGGCTGAACGATCCGTTCGACCCCGAACAGGCGATTCCCAAAGCGGCGGGGCTGCTCGCTGAGTACGCCGGGCAATTCGGCAATATCGGTCTCGCCGCGGCGGCCTATAGCGCCGGGCCGAACCGCATCACCGACTGGCTTGCCGGGTCGAGCAGCCTCCCGGGCGAGACCGCGGTTTATGTCATGCTGGTCACCGGACGAGGGGTGGAGGATTGGGCGCGCGACCGGCAATCGTCCACCGCGGAGGCCGCGACTGATGAGGCCCAGTCTTGCACCGAGATCACCGCTGCGCTGCGGACCGCGGGCGACACCATCGAGGCGCCGGTGGCGCCGTGGGGCGTGCAACTGGCCGGTAATTTCTCGAAGGCGATCGCGCTCGCCTCGTTTGCGCGCGCGCAGCGGCGCTACCAAGCGATTCTGGGCGATTTACAGCCGATGATCGTTGGCAGCGTGCTGCGCAGCCGTGGATCGCGCCGGTTCTATCGGATCATGATCCCGGAGGGTTCGCGCGCCGACGCGGATCGCGCTTGTCGGGCGATAGTTGCGATTGGTGGCGCCTGCGTCGCCTCACGCAGCTGAGGCCGTTCTAGACAAATTCTGTTCCATTTGTTCCTATGAAGTGTGGAACAGATAGAACAATCGGACTTCGCCGCTCTCTGCCGCCAGCTGTTCGCCCCTGAGCATGGACGGCGCTGGAAAACCGCTGCCGCTTCGGCGTTGGCGATCGGCCGCACCACACTCTACCGCTATCTCGCCGGCGATCCGGTGCCGGGCGACATCCGCGCCCGGCTTGCTGCGCTCGCGCGCCGGCCGGCCAATCCTTATACCGGCACCCTTCCCGGAGCAGATCGAATGACCCCCGAGCAGCACATCACCGGCACCGCCCGCCCGTTCATCGGCGCCGAATATATCGAGAGCCTTAAAGATGGGCGCGAGGTCTACATCAACGGCGAACGGGTCAAGGACGTGACGACCCACCCGGCCTTCAGGAACGCTGTGCGCTCGCTGGCCCGGCTTTACGACGCGCTGCATGACCCGGCGAAGAAGGATGCGCTGACCTGTCCGACCGATACGGGCTCAGACGGCTTTACGCACAAATACTTCCGCGTCGCGCGCTCGCCCGAGGAGCTGAAGGGCCAGCAGCAGGCGATCGCGGAATGGGCGCGCCTCACCTACGGCTGGATGGGCCGGACGCCCGACTACAAGGCGGCGCTGATGAATACGCTCGGCGCCAATGCCGAGTATTACGGGCAGTTCGTCGGCAATGCCCGCGCCTGGTACAAGCGGGCGCAGGAAAACGTCCTGTTCATGAACCACGCGATCGTTAACCCGCCGGTCGATCGCGGCCGCCCGACCAACGAGGTCAAGGACGTTTACGTCTCGATCGAAAAAGAGACCGACGCGGGGGTGATCGTCTCGGGCGCCAAGGTCGTCGCGACCGCGGCGGCGCTGACGCATTACAACTTCCTCGGCCAGAACGCCGCGACCGCGACCAGCGACCCCGATATGGCGATCATGTTCATCCTGCCGATGGACGCGCCGGGGGTGAAGCTGATCTGCCGCAATTCCTACGAGGAAATCGCGACCCGGCTCGGCACGCCCTATGACTACCCGCTGTCGTCGCGGTTTGACGAGAACGATGCGATCTTCGTGCTCGATAAGGTGCTGATCCCCTGGGAGAACATCCTCGTTCACCGCGACACCGAGAAGGTCCTGTCGTTCTACCCGCGCTCCGGTTTTCTCAATGGGTTCTGCTTTCAGGGCTGCACGCGCTATGCGGTGAAACTCGACTTTATCTGCGGGCTGGTCGCGAAGGCACTGCACGCGACTGGCGGCGACGAGTTCCGCGGCAACCAGGCGATGCTCGGCGAGATCTGCGCGTGGCGCGAATTGTTCTGGAGCCTGTCGAACGCGATGGCCTCGAACCCACAGCCTTGGGTCGACGACGCTCTGCTGCCCAACCTCCAGCCGGCGATGGCCTATCGCGTTTTTGCCCCCGACGCCTATTCCAAGATCAAGGAGATCATCGAGAAGATCGTTGCCTCGGCGCTGATCTTCCTGCCGTCGTCGTCGCGCGATTTTGCCAACCCGGCGATCGATCCGCTCCTCAAGCAGTATGTCCGCGGCTCCAACGGCATCGACTACAAGGAGCGCATCAAGATCATGAAGCTCCTATGGGACGCGATCGGCAGTGAGTTCGGCGGCCGCCACGAACTCTACGAGCGCAACTACGCCGGCAATCACGAGGATATCCGCATCCAGGTGCTGACGGGCGCACGGCGAAACGGGTCGATGCAGGCGATGACCGACCTCGTCGATAAATGCATGGCCGAATACGACGAAACGGGCTGGGTCGACGAACACTGGCGGTGAGCTGCTTCGTCGCGCATCGCCACCCCGCAATGACACGCGCTTAGCCCTCTGCTACCGTTTGCCTCAACACGCGCGCTTGGCATGAACCATGCGGGCAAAGCGTGAGGGAGCAGGGGGAGGAAGTTATGCTGTCACGTCGAACCTTAGCTTTTGGCGCCGCGGCCGGCGCATCAGTGCTGCTCGCCGCAGCCGAGGCGAAAGCGCAGCAGAATGCGCCGGCGACGCCGGCAACGACCTCGACGATGGATCGCATCAAGGACACCAAGACGCTGCGCATCGCCGCGCTGCCCGGCGAGGCACCCTATTTCAACAAGGACATCGCGACCAACGAATGGTCGGGCATGTGCATCGCGATGACGCAGGACATCGCGAAAATCTTTGGTGCGAAGGTCGAATACGTCGAGTCGACCTATGGCAACTCGGTGCTCGACCTGCAGGCCAACAAGGTCGATCTCGCCTTTGCGCTGAACCCGACGCCGCTGCGCGCGCTGGTCATCGATTTCACCCACCCGTTCTACATGCACGGCTTTGGGCTGGTGGGCAAAAAGGGTTTCACCGCGACCGATTGGGCCGATATCGACAAGCCCGAAATCAAGGTGGCTTGCGACCTCGGCTCGGCGCACGAGATCGCGGCGCGGCGGTTCGCATCGCACGCCACGATCGTCGCCCTGCCGAAGCGTGACGATTGCATCCTCGCGGTGCAGTCAGGCCGCGCCGATTGCGTGATTCTCGCGGTCAATCTCGGTCTCACCGCGGTCAAGAAAAACCCCGAACTCGGCAAGTTCATGATGCTGCACCACCCGACCGTGAAGCTGCCGACATGCATGGGCATCCAGATGGAAACCGACAAGCGCTGGCAGAACTTCCTCAACGCCTGGGTCGATTACAACCGCGGCATCGAGCAGATCCGCCAATGGCTCTATGACGGGTTGGCGATCAACGGCGTCAAGCCGGAAGACATCCCGGCCGATGTGGAGCTGTGAGCTAGCTTGAAGGCGTCATTGCCAGCAATGACGGTGGCAGGGCGATGAACCACGTCGCCTATAGCTGGGACTTTTCGTTCCTCTGGCATTATCGCGGCCTCATCGAATGGGGCCTCGGCGTCACGATCCTGTACACGATCGTGACCATCCTGATCGGCATGGCAATCGGGCTCTTGGTCGGGCTGTTGAGGCTGTCGCGGAACAAATTCATCACGCTGCCGCTCACCGCTTATGTCGAGGTGTTCCGCTGCACGCCGCTCCTGGTGCAGATCATCTGGTTCTACTATGCGTTTCCCGTGGTGATCGGGATCGACATCCCCGGCGTTGTTGCGGCGGGCATGGTGTTGTCGCTCTACACCGGCGCGTTTTATGCCGAGATCGTCCGTGGCGGGGTGAATTCGATCGAGCAGGGGCAGTGGGATGCGGCCCGCTCATTAGGGTTGCGGTACGTGCAGATGATGCGTTTGGTGATTCTGCCCCAGGCGTTCCGCCGCATGATCCCGCCCTTTATGAACCAGTCGATCATCCAGCTGAAAAACACCTCACTGGTCTCGACGATCGCCGTTGCCGACCTGCTCTATGAAGGGCAGATGATCACGGCGGCGACGTATCGCCCGCTCGAGGTCTATACGATGATTGCGGTGCTGTATTTTGCCGTGTTGTTCCCGCTGACACTCGCTGCGCAG
>DATMLO010000126.1:0-11393 GCA_035570495.1 Allostellaceae bacterium
CGCACGCGCGGCAAGCCGCCGAGACGCTCGACCACCAGGTCGCGGCCGATCCGGCAGCGCTCGACCATCTCGGCGATATAGCTGTCGCCGTCCCGGATCGCCACCACCGCGGCGTGCTGGATGAAGGTCGGCGCCCCGCTGACATTGAACTGGATCAGCTTGACATAGGTGTCGGTCAGCTCGGCCGGGACGACCATCCAGCCGAGCCGCCAGCCGGTCATCGCCCAGCTTTTCGAGAAGCTATTGACGACGATCAAGCGATCTTCCGGCTCGCCCGGCGCGAGGAAGGACGGCGCAACTCGGTCGCCATAAACGATGCGGTGGTAGACCTCGTCGGCGACGATCCACACCCCGCGCCGTCGCGCAAAATCGGTCAGCGCCGCGATCTCGTCGGCGGAGGCCGTCCAGCCGGTCGGATTGGCCGGCGAGTTGACAAAGATGCCCTTGGTGCGGCCGTCGCAGGCCGGGATGAGCTTGTCGATGTCGAGCCGCCAGCCGCCACCCGGGACGGGATCGAGCGACACGAGACGCGGCTCGCCGCCCATGATCGAGACGACGGCGGCGATGTTCGGCCAGATCGGCGCGACGATCACGAGATTGTCGCCAGGATCGATCAGCGCCTGCGCCATCAGCATCAGCGCGCCGATCCCGGCGCTGGTGACGACGATCCGCTCCATCGCGACCGGACGTGTGTAAAGCCCGCTCAAATAATCGGCGAGGGCATGGCGCAACTCGGGAAGGCCGGCTTTATAGGTGTAGAAGGTCTCGCCGGCGCGCATCGCCGCGGCCGCCACCTCGCCGATAAAGCCCGGCGTCGGCACGTCGCCCTCGCCGTACCACAACGCGATGACATCGGGGTCGCCGAATCCGAGCGCGACGATATCGGCGATGCGTGACGTCTCGAGGTCGTGGATCGCCCGGCGCACGGACATTGCCGATCCCCCGTTGATAACCGGCGCCGCCTCCCCCTGGTTATTCCCGCGGGCCAATGCCCCGCCAGTCAAGGCAGATCGATTTCGCCAAGCAGCGCTCAGCCGATCCCGGGGCCGAGCGCGTAGTCGCCCTCGGTCTTGCCGCGAATCTCCTGGAGCGAGACCTCGGGCGCCAATTCCAGCAGGGTCATGCCGCCGTTCGCCTTGTCGATCTGGAAGACGCCGAGATCGGTAATCACCATGTCGACGACACCGGCGCCAGTCAGCGGCAAGGTGCAGCGGTGGAGCAGCTTGGGCTCGTCCTTCGCGGTGTGCTCCATCAGCACGACGACGCGCTTCACGCCGGCGACAAGATCCATCGCCCCGCCCATGCCCTTGACCATGCGGCCGGGGATCATCCAGTTGGCGAGGTCGCCATTCTCGGCGACCTGCATCGCGCCGAGGATCGACAGGTCGATATGACCACCGCGGATCATCCCAAAGGATTGCGCGCTGTCGAAATAGCTCGTTGTCGGCAGTTCGGTGATGGTCTGCTTGCCCGCGTTGATGAGGTCGGCATCCTCGTCGCCCTCATAGGGAAAAGGTCCCATACCGAGCATGCCGTTCTCGCTCTGCAGCTGCACACTGACCCCGGACGGAATGAAGTTCGACACCAACGTCGGAATACCGATGCCGAGATTGACATAGAACCCGTCCTCTAATTCGCGGGCGGCGCGCTGCGCCATCTGATCGCGTGTCCAGGGCATGATCGGCTCCTCTAATTCCGTTGGCGCACGGTGCGCTGCTCGATGCGCTTTTCGTAGCTGTCGTAGTGGACGATGCGCTGCACAAAAATGCCAGGCGTATGGATCTGGTCGGGGTCGATTTCGCCTGCGGGCACGAGGTGCTCGACTTCGACCACGGTGGTCTTCGCGGCAGTCGCCATGACGGGATTGAAATTCCGCGCGGTCTTGCGAAACACGAGATTGCCCTCCGTGTCCGCCTTCCAGGCGTGGATGATCGCGAGGTCAGCGAAAAGCCCGCGCTCCATGACATAAGTCGCGCCGTCGAAGTCGCGCGTCTCCTTGCCCTCGGCGACGAGCGTGCCGACCCCGGTCTTGGTAAAAAAGGCGGGGATGCCGGCGCCACCGGCACGGATGCGCTCGGCGAGCGTTCCTTGCGGGTTGAACTCCAGCTCCAATTCGCCTTTGAGATAGAGATCGGCGAAGAGCTTATTCTCGCCGACATAGGACGAGATCATCTTTTTGATCTGCCGGGTTTCGAGCAACAGGCCGAGCCCCGCGCCGTCGACCCCAGCGTTGTTCGAGACGACCGTAAGGCCCTTGACGCCGGACTCTTTGATCGCGCCGATCAGTTTCTCCGGTATGCCGCCGAGGCCGAACCCGCCGGCCATGATCGTCATACCGTCGTGCAGCAGCCCCGCGAGGGCCGCCTTGGCATCGGGATAGGTCTTTTTCATCGCACCGCTCCTGCTGGAAGCGGTGATAGCAAAAAAAGAGGCCGCTACGAAAGCGGCCTCAAGGCTGAGGGGAGGATGCCCATGCGGGCAGCGCACATCGCGAGATGTACGTCGATCCTCATGATCGCGCTTAAAGATCACCGAAACGTTAATCATCCAAGGGCTTACGCCGCCTAGGCTCGTTGTGCGGGGGGTCGCGGTGCAATAGGCGAACAACGGCAGCGCTGAGCGACCCGCGAAGAAAAACCTTGCATCGCCTGGGGCACCGACCAAAAATTGTCATGAGGCTGGGGTGCTGCCCGGCGCGCGGGTGTCCGCGGGTTGCGAGGCGGCTGAGAGCAGACCCACTGAACCTGGCCGGGCTTGTCCCGGTGAAGGGAGTCCGTCATCGCCACGCAAATTTCAACAGTTTCGCATCGGCCGAAAACCGTCATTGTCGGCGCCGGTGTCATCGGGCTTGGCATTGCCTGGCGGCTCGCGCGAGCCGGCTGCAAGGTCGATGTCTTCGACAAGGATGAGGCCGGGCGCGGCGCGAGCTGGGCCGCGGCGGGTATGCTCGCGGCCGCGGCCGAAGCCGAGCCGGGCGAAGAGCCGTTGCTGCCGCTGACACTCGAGAGCCAGCGGCTATGGCCTGATTTCGCCCGCGAGCTGTCGGCGGCGACGGGCATTTCGTGCGAGTACCGCGACGAAGGGACGCTCGTCGTCGCGCTCAACCGCGACGACGCAGAAAGCCTGCGCCATTCGTATGAGTTTCAGCGCGGCCTCGGGCTCGAACTCGATTGGCTCAACGCCGCCGAGGCACGCCGCTTGGAGCCGCATTTGCGGCCGGGCATCGCCGCGGCCGTCTTCAGCCGCCACGACCATCAGGTCGAGAACCGGGCGCTGGCGCGGGCGCTGACCGCCGCTTGCCGCGGCGCCGGGGTCGCCATCCATGAACATTGTCCGGTCACCGAGATCGTCGTGGACGGCGGAAGCGCACGCGGAGTCGACACGGCGCGCGGCCGCGAAAGTGCCGATGTCGTCGTGCTCGCCGCTGGCGCGTGGTCACGCGAGATCGGCGGCATCCCGGCTGGCTTCCAGCCGCCGGTGCGGCCGATCAAGGGGCAGATGCTGGCGGTGCAGATGGACACGGCCGCGCCGCTGCTGCGCCATGTCGTGTGGCTACCGAATGGCGGCTACCTCGTGCCGCGCAATGACGGCCGACTGATCGTCGGCGGCACGGTCGAGGAGCGGGGCTTTGACGCGTCGATCACCGCCGGCGGGCTGCTGACGTTGATCGAGGCCGCCTGGCGCGCCGTGCCGACGATCGAGGAATTGCCGATCGCCGAGACCTGGGTTGGTTTCCGGCCCGGCTCGCGCGACGACGCGCCGATGCTCGGGCCGAGCGGCGTCGACGGTCTCGTCATCGCCACCGGACATCACCGCAACGGCATCTTGCTGACCCCGATCAGTGCCCAAGTCGTCAGCCAATATATCCTGTCCGGCCAGCTGCCGGAGATGGCGCGACCGTTCGACCCACAGCGTTTCGCCAAGACGGGGCCTGCGCCTGTCGCTCAGGCGGCGCAATGACCCGGCTCACGGTCAACGGCGTCGCCGAGGAGGTCGCCGCGACGACCGTCGCGCAGTTGCTCGCGGCGCGCGGCATTGACCCGGCAGCGCGGTTCCTCGCGGTCGCGCTCAATGGCGCGGTGGTGCGCCGGACGAGCTGGGACGAAACCGCGCTCAACAGCGGCGACGCGGTCGAGATCGTCCGCCCGTTGCAGGGCGGGTGAGAGGTATTAGGATAAGGCCCATGAGTAGCGACGACCCGTTCATCATCGCCGGCACGACCATGGCGTCCCGCCTTTTTGTCGGCAGCGCGCGCTATCCGAACCAGCAGGTCATGCTCGACGCGATGGCGGCGGCCAATCCCTGCATGGTCACAATGTCGATCCGGCGGATCAGCCTCGAGGGCTACGCCGAGAGCCTGGTCGACCTGCTGGGCGACCGCTATCCGATCCTGCCCAACACCGCCGGCTGCGTGACCGCGCGCGACGCGGTGCTGACCGCCGAGCTGGCGCGCGAGGCGCTCAACACCAACTGGATCAAGCTCGAGCTGATCGGCGACCGCGAGCTGCTTTACCCCGATGTCGAGCAGCTGGTGCACGCCGCCGACGAGCTGGTGCGCAAGGGGTTTGTCGTGCTGCCCTATTGCAACGACGATCCCGTCACCTGCCGCAAGCTCGCCGATGTCGGCTGCTCGGCGGTGATGCCGCTCGGCTCGCTGATCGGCTCGGGGCGCGGCGTGGCGAACCCCGGCGGGATCGAGCTGATCTGCGCGCGCAGCCCGGTGCCGGTGGTGCTCGACGCCGGGATCGGCACCGCATCGGACGCGGCGCTGGCGATGGAACTGGGCTGCGATGCGGTGATGGTCGATACCGCGATCGCCAAGTCGCACGACCCGGTCCGCATGGCTGGCGGGATGAAGGCCGCGGTCGAGGCCGGACGGCTCGCCCGTCTCGCCGGCCGCATCCCCAAGCGCAACATGGCCGAGCCGTCGAGCCCGCAACTCGGCCTTGTCGGGACGTAACGCTATGCGCCACGGCGGGCGTTCGCTGAGCTAGCTCGCCGTGTTCTTCTTTCTGCCGCTTTACGACGACAACCCGACAAGGCGCGTGCCCGTCGTCACCTATCTGCTGATCGGGGTGTGCGTCGTGGTGTTCTTCTGGCAACTCGGCCAGAACGCCCGAGATGTCGCTTACAGCTATGGCATGATCCCGGCGGTGCTGTTCGGCGCCGCGGAGCCGCCCCACGGGCTTGCTGCCGTGCCGCCCTGGGCAACGATCTTCACCAGCATGTTCCTCCACGCCGGCTGGCTGCATCTCGGCGGCAACATGCTGTTCTTGTGGATTTTCGGTAACAACATCGAGGACGTGCTCGGCCCCGTCCGGTATCTGCTGCTGTACCTGCTGAGCGGCGTCGCCGCGGCGATGGGACAGGCGCTCGCCGATCCTTCCTCGACCGTGCCGATGCTCGGCGCGTCGGGCGCGATCGCGGGCGTGCTCGGCGCGTATCTGCTGCTCTATCCAAACGCCAACGTCCACGTGCTGGTGCTGATCATCATCATCCTGCGCATCATCACCGTGCCGGCGTGGATCATGCTCGGCCTATGGTTCGCGGCGCAGCTGGTGAGCGGGCTGTTCAGCACCAGCGGCGCCGGGGTCGCGTTCTGGGCGCATGTCGGCGGATTTGTCACCGGCATGGTCCTGCTGCTGGTGATGCGGCCAGGCGGGTTGGCGCTGCTGCAGCCGCCGCGCACGGCGCGGTTCATCGCGGCTCCGCCGCGCCGGTTTGTCGGCCGACATACCTTTCATGGCAGCGTCCCCGACAGCGGGACGTCGCGGTTTCGGCGCGGCCCCTGGGATTGACCCCACCGGCTATTCCGCGGGGACAGGCCCGGCGGCGTATCTTTCGAGCCGCGCCTCGTCGATCACCGTGTTCATGAAAAACTGGAACAACGCCGCGCCGATCAGCGTGATCACCGCGCCAACGCTCAGCGCAATGACGAACGACCCGGTCTGATCGACGATAAAGCCGGTCATGATCGGCGATAGCGTGCCGCCGAGGAAGCCGGCGAAATTCTGGTTGCTCGCCGCCGAGGCGCAGTAGGCCTGCGGAGTGATTGCGGTCACCAGGATCCATTTGCAGGTGATGCCGAACTGCATGAAGAACATCGCCGCGGCAATGCAGGTAACCGCGAGCACGGCATTCGCGGTCATCGCCGCAAGCCCTGTGAACACCGCCGACAGCAGCAAGCCCACGATCAGCGGCAGCCTGCGGCTTTTAATCAGCTCCATGCCGTGCTCGTGCAGCCAATCCGACAGCCAACCGCCGGTGAGCGCGCCGAAGAACGCGCAGATCAGCGGCACCGAGGCGAGAAATCCGGTCTTCGCGATCGAGATGTGCTGCTGAATCTCAAGATAAGCGGGTAGCCAGGTCTGGTACATCCAGGTGATGTAGCCGGTGCAGAACGCGCCGAGCATCAGCACCCACATCGCCTTGAAGCGGAAAAGCGCTGTCCATTCGCGCAAACTGACCGACGACTTCGCTGCGCGGTTCGGGCGCAGATAGGCCTCGTCCTCGGGGCTGAGCTCTTGCAGCTTCGGGTCGCGGTAGATGAGGAACCAGAGGCCGGCGGCGACCACCCCGGCAACTCCCATGACGATGAACATGACCCGCCAGTCGAACGCGAGCATCAAGCCGGTGAGGATCGGCGGCGCGATGGTCGGGCCGATATAGGCCCCCGAGGTGTAAAGCCCGCTCGGCCGGCCGCGGTCCTTGACGTCAAACCAATCGCTCGTCGAGCGCGTCGCCGACGGGAAGCATGGCGCCTCGGTCGCGCCCAGCCCGATCCGGGCGAGCATGAGCTGGACGTAGCTGCCGGCGATCCCGCCCGCCGCCTGAAACAGCGACCAGACAATCATGGTCATGCCGACCAGCGTCTTCGGGCCGATGCGGTCGAGTAGATACCCCGACGGGAGCTGCGCGATCCCGTAAGTCAGCGCCCAGGCCGAGCCGAGCGCACCGATCGCCGTCGCGTTGACCCCGAATGTCTCACGGATCTTCACGTTGCCGATCGCGAGGGTCGAACGGTCCATGTAATTGAGAGCGATCGCCGCGGTGACCAGCGCGATCGCGATCCATTGCATCCGTCGCAGCCGAGGCGACGGACCGGTGCCGGGCATGAGCTTTCTCCGCAAACATGCGCGGCATCGCTCGTGATCGCCGCTGGTCCGGCGATTGCCGCACGGGGTCTTTAGGAAGACAATTGATCTTTGCGCATATCCTATGTGCGGGTGTGCGCAATTGCCGCGCGCGGCGGTCACCGTGCCGTATTCGGGCGGCTACAACAGAATGTGGGTGATTTCCTTGTACGGGCGGGCGTCGACGAAATGCCGCTCGCGCGTCGCCCGGTCGATGTAAAAAAAGACCTGGATCACGAAGATCATGTTCACCGTCTCGCCGTCGGACGACAGTGGCATGAACAACACCTTGGTGTGGCGCTCGGGTTCGTGACGCGCGGGCGAGAAGAACAGGCACTCGGAGTAAAGCGAGCGGCAGGTCTCGACGCATTCGTCGTAAAGCGCCAGCACATGATTGCAGTAGTCCGGCCCGGGAAGCACCTCGTCGAGAAAACGGCCCGTCGCGTTGACGCCCTGCGCGCGGGTGTTCTCGGTGCCGATCAGCCGATAGCGGTAGCGCCCGTCGTCGAGCCGCTCGACCAGCATCACATCCGGTAGCAGTTTGGGAATTTCGATTGGATCGATATCGACACGACTGGGCATCGCCCGGCCGGCGGCCTTGGCCTGCCAATAAAGATACGCCTGCTCCAATCGCGGATCGGTAAAAGGCGTTTCGCTCATGTCGCTTCCGATCTCGCTGCGCGGCAAAGCACTGACGCCGATGACCAATCTCCCGGGATCGAAAGCCTTTCTCCCAACCGGCGATCTGACACCATGAAGGTTAACAATCGGTTGAACGGAACGCGGGAATGAATCCTCGGCACTGCGTGTTTGCCGGAGTGCGGCGCCCGGCGTGAAATTGCTCTATGGCGGCGCCAGGGGTTCCCATGGCAGTTTTCGCGCGATGCTGAGACCGTTTCGGCGCCCGAGCGGCGCGGCCGCGTTCAGAGCTGCGACCAGTTTCTTGCGGGGATTGGTCCAGCTTACGTTTGTCATGGGCGTATTGGGGGCGATCTTTGTCGCTGGCGCGCTGGCGCTCGCCATCGCGCATTTCAGCCGCGACCTGCCGGATCAGCAGCAACTGTTGAGCTACCAGCCCGCGACGGGCACCAAAATCTACGGCGGCGACGGCACCTTGTTGGCCGAGTTCGCCACAGAGCACCGAGTCATCACCCCGTTCAAGGACATCCCGCCGCTCGTGGTGCATGCTTTCCTCGCCGCCGAGGATCGCGATTTCTACAGCCATAACGGCGTCAATCCGATGTCGATCCTGCGCGCCGCGGTGGCCGATGTGGTGCGCTACGGGCGGGGTCAGCGGCCCTTGGGCGCTTCGACGATCACCCAGCAGCTCGTCCGCCATTTCCTGCTGACCAACGAGGTCTCGGTCTCGCGCAAGATCAAGGAGGCGCTGCTCGCCTACCGGATCGAGAGCCAGCTCAGCAAGGACCGCATCCTCGAGATCTACCTCAACGAGATCTATCTCGGCGCGGGGGCCTATGGGGCCACCGCCGCCGCCGAAACCTATTTCGGCAAGCCGCTCGGCGAGCTGACACCAGCAGAGGCCGCGTTCCTCGCGGCACTTCCCAAGGCGCCGACCAATTACAACCCGGTGCATCACGCCGATGCCGCGCTCGCGCGGCGCAACTGGGTGCTCGATGGCATGGCCGACGAGGGATGGATCACCCCGGCAGAGGCGCAAGTCGCGAAGAGCCAGCCGCTCGGAGCCTCTCCACGGCCGCTGCCCGATCCACCGCGCGGCAGCGAGTACTACGTCGAGGAGGTCAGGCGTCAGCTGCTCGACCGGTTTGGTGAGAAGACGGTCTACGAGGGCGGCCTCACCGTCCGCACGAGCTATGTGCCGGTGTACCAGGCGATGGGCGAAAAGGCGTTCCGTAACGGGCTCGCCGACTACGACCGGCGCCACGGCTGGCGCGGCCCGATCGAGCATCTGGCGACTGCCGCGGCGGCTCAGGCCGCGCTCAACAGCCTCAGCGACCCGCCGGCGATGCCGAGCTGGAAGCTGGCAGCGGTAACGAGCGTCGACAATGCCGGCGCCAACATTGCCCTCAAGAGCGGCGCCACGGGGCGCATTCCACTGACCGAGCTAAGCTGGGCGCGAAAGACAGAGCCCGACCAGCGCCTCGGACCCGGCGTCTACCGCGCGCAGCAGGTGCTCAGCGCCGGCGATGTCGTGCTGGCGGAGTCACTCGGCGCGGCGGCGCCCAGCGGCGGTAGTGCCAAGGGCGGCACGAGCCTTATGTACGGGCTGCGCCAGGTGCCGGATGTCAGCGGCGGCTTTATGGCGATGGACCCCAAAACGGGGCGCGTGTTCTCGCTGGTTGGCGGCTGGGACTATCGCGACAGCCAATTCGACCGCGCGATGCAGGCGATGCGTCAGCCCGGCTCGTCGATCAAGCCGTTCGTCTACCTTACGGCGCTCTCAGGCGACTACACCCCGTCGAGCATCGTCGACGACTCGCCGATCTCGCTGCCGCAGGGGCCCGGCATGCCGATGTGGACTCCGGTGAATTACGAAGGCACGTCATCAGGCCCCGGCACGCTCTACGAAGCGCTGGTGCATTCAAAGAACTTGGTGACGGCGCGGCTCGCCTCGATGATCGGCCTGCCGGCGATTGCCAAGACAGTTCAGGATTTCGGCGTCATGGACAAGATGCCGCTTTACTACTCGATGGCGCTGGGAGCCGGCAATACGACCCTGCTCCGTATGGTCTCCGCCTACGGGATGCTCGACAATGGCGGGCATTGGCTCAATGCCTCGTTGATCGATCTGGTGCAAAACCAGGACGGCCAGATCATCTATCAGAAGGGCACCGCCAAATGCCCGGCCTGCTACATCACCGCCGGCCTCAAGGCCCAGCCCGACAACGATCCCGCTTATGCTGCCGCCGGCCGCGTCGATCCATCGATGATCTGGCTCAAGGGTGCGAGCTACGCGCCGGCGGCGATCTTCCACAAGCCGACCAGGCCCGACCCGCTCATCGACCCGGTCGCCGACGAGCAGATCGTCACGATGATGCAGGGCGTCGTGCAGCATGGCACGGGTATCAAGGTCGCCGCGGTCGGCAAGCCGATCGCAGGTAAAACCGGCACGACGAGCGACTGGTACGACGGCTGGTTTGTCGGCTTCTCGCCCGATCTCGTCGCCGGCGCCTATATGGGTTTCGACACGCCGCGCACACTGGGCGACGGCGAGGTTGGCGGCAACACCGCGGCGCCGATTTTCCGCGACTTCATGGCCGATGCGCTGAAAGACCAGCCGGCGGTGCCCTTCCCCGAAGACCATGGCGGCGAAATGGTGCTGATCAACTCGTATAGCGGGCAGCCGACCGTCGCCGGCGATGCCAACGGCGTGCTAATGGCGTTCCGGCCGGGTACCGCGCCCGCCGAGCGGCATTACAACAACGAGGTCGCCGGCATGCCTGGCGCGCCGACGCAAGGGGAAGCCGCCGATGCGATCGACGGCACGATGCCGGGCGGCCAGATATCGGACGGGTCGATGCCCGGCACGCCCAATGGACAAGTCGCGGCGATGCCCTATGGCGCGATGAACGGCACGCCCATGATGCCGGTCAACGAGCGCGTTCCCGGGCGTCTCCCGGTGGGGACGGCCGTGCCTCCGCCGCCGCGGATCATGCCCGGCACTGGCGGGCTCTACTGATCGGCTTGCTGTCGCAGCCGATCCAGCCAGCGCAGGATGCGCTTGCGGTTCGTGCCGAAATCGCCGCTCCCGTAGCGTGACTTGCTGTACACGGCGACGCTCGAGCGATCATTGTCGAGCGCCACGAACTCGGCTGTCACGACGTCGGGAAACCGCAGCAGCTTCGTATGCTGGATGACGACGAGGCGGTGTTGCGCCGGCTCGTCGGCGACGATGACGATGCCGGGCTCGCTCGCGAGCATTTGCCGCCAGTCCTGTTCGAGGCGATCGGCAGGGAGCGCGAAGGTCGGGCTCGGCGTCCCCGTCGCCGCGCAATAATCCGGCGGGCATGCAAGAAATGAATTGCCGGGAAGCGGGTCGTGCAATTCGCGGATTGCGACGCGCTCGCCCGGCCGCAGCATGTCCTCGGCGGTGCGCCCCATATAGAGCCGCACCCCCAGCCCGAGCCCGGCCACCAGCAGCACGACGATCAGAAATTTGATCAGCATCTATCAAGATTACCGCTTGGCACAGGCGTTGCGGAGGGCCTTCCAGCGACAGAACCGGGGAGGCTTCCATGAACCGTGCCGACGTCACCGAGAAAATCCTCTCCGCCAAGCGCC
>DATMLO010000127.1:0-73910 GCA_035570495.1 Allostellaceae bacterium
GCGGATGCGCTCGACCAGCTTCTCGCCAACCGCGCGGCTCGCGGCGCGGCGTGTCAAGAGATGCTCAGCGCCGTAGATCTCGGGCGTCTCCGACAGCACCGCGGTGCCGCCGTGCCTGACGAGAAGATCGACACAGGCGCCGAGCGCCGGGTTCGCGGTGATGCCGGAATATCCGTCCGAGCCGCCGCATTGCAGCGCCAGCGTGAGGTGACTCGCCGGTACGGGCTCGCGGCGGATGTCGTTGGCGGCGGGCAGCATCGCCTTCAAGCGTGCGACGCCTTCCCTGACGGTCTTGGTGGTGCCGCCGGTGTCCTGAATGGTCATCGCGGTCAGCAACGGCCCCTCCTCGAGCCCCTCCGCGCGCATCAGGCCGGAAATCTGGTTTGACTCGCAGCCGAGCCCCAAGACGAGCACGCCGGCGAAATTCGGATGCCGGGCATAACCCGCGATCGTGCGGCGCAACAGCGCCATCGGCTCGCCCTCGACCCCCATGCCGCAACCGGTGCCGTGACCCAGCGCGATCACTCCGTCGATATTCGGGAACTCGGCCAAGATGCCGCCGCGAAACTGCTCGGCGATAAAACGCGCGGCGCTCGCCGAGCAATTGACTGTCGTCAGCACCCCCAGATAGTTGCGGGTCGCCACGCGCCCGTCGGCGCGAACGATGCCCTGAAATGTCGCGCCGGAAGCCGGCTCGACCGGGTGCGCATCGACGCCGAACGCATAGTCTCGGGCGAAATCGCCCATCGCCATGTTGTGCGTGTGGACATGGTCGCCGGGCGCGATCGCCTCGGTCGCGAAGCCAAGGATCTGGCCGTATTTGCGCACCGCCTCGCCGGCGCCGATCATGGCGGTCGCGATCTTGTGCCCGACCGGCACATGCATGCGCGCCTTGACGCTTTCGCCGGCGATCTCGGTGCCCGGCAACAGATCGGCCCGGGCGACGACGACATTGTCGTTCCCGTTGAGGCGAATAGTCAGCGGTGGCATCACGACTCCCCTTAAAACCGAGGCAGCAATTTACAGAGGCGGCAAGGGCGTGGCAATTTGGCTGCCTGGTCAGGAGGGGTGATGGCGGGTCGACTGGACGGCAAGCGCGCGCTGGTGACGGCCGCGGGTCAGGGGATCGGCCGCGCGACTGCGCTGGCCTTCGCCGCCGAAGGCGCGAGCGTGCTGGCAACCGACATCGCCCCAGAAAAACTTGCCGACCTGCCGGATAAAGGGATCCAGACGCGCATCCTCGACGCGCGCGACGAAGCGGCGATCACGGCTCTAGCGGCCGAGCTACCGGCGTTCGATATCCTCTTCAACTGCGCCGGCTTCGTGCATCACGGCACGGTGCTGTCGACGACAACCGAGGCATGGGATTTTTCCTTCGGCCTCAACGTCCGCTCAATGTTTCTGATGATCCGCGCTTTCTTACCAAAGATGATCGAAGCCGGCGGCGGGTGCTTCCGCGCCCGGCGGCGTGAGCGCGGCGCGGCAGGCCTTTATCGACCGGCAACCTTTGGGCCGGCTCGGCACGGCCGAGGAGATCGCCGCGTTGGCCCTCTACCTCGCCTCGGACGAAGCAAAGTTCACCACCGGCACGACTCATGTCATCGACGGCGGCTGGAGCCTTTAAACCCCACAGGAGGACCCCCCATGAAGCTTCTACGCTACGGCCCGGCGGGCCACGAAAAGCCTGGCATCATCGACAAGGACGGGCGCATTCGCGACCTGTCCGGCACGGTAAAGGACATCAACGGCGAGACGCTGTCTCCCGCCTCGCTCGATCGGCTGAAGCGGCTCGACCTCACGACCTTGCCGCTGGTTTCGGGCTCGCCGCGGATCGGCGCCTGCGTCGGCGGCGTCGGCAAGGTGCTGGCGATCGGCCTCAACTATCGCAAGCACGCCGAGGAAGCCGGCATGCCGATCCCCTCGGAGCCGATCTTTTTCCTCAAAGCCACAAGCAGCATCTGCGGCCCCAATGACGACGTGATCATCCCGCGCGGCTCGGAGAAGACCGACTACGAAGTCGAGATGGCGATCGTCATCGGCACCAAGGCGAGCTATGTCGAGGCCAAGGACGCCAAAAAATACATCGCCGGCTATTGCGCCGTGAACGATGTGTCGGAACGCGAGTATCAGCTCGAGCGGCTCGGCCAGTGGACCAAGGGCAAGAGTTGCGACACGTTCTGCCCGATGGGCCCCTATGTGGTAACCGCCGACGAAATGCCGGACGCCAGCAACTTGCAGGTGACGACCGATGTCAACGGCGAGCGGCGGCAGGACAGCAACACCGCCGACCTGATCTTCGGGATCGAGGCGATCGTCAGCTATGTCAGCCAGTTCACGACGCTCTATCCGGGCGACGTGATCCCGACCGGCACGCCGCAAGGCGTGGCGATGGGGTTCAAGCCGCCGAAATTCCTGCGCGCCGGCGACCGCATGCGCATCGCGATCGAAGGGCTCGGCGAGCAAAACAACCGGCTCGTCGCCTATTCCGGCTGAGGTGATCCAGTTGTTCGCCGCGAGGCGGATGAGGTGAGCCGCCGCGTCCTCGGCACGCTGACGATCGGCCAGGCGCCACGCCCGGATGTCGTGCCGATCATCGAGCGGCACGTGCCGGCGGATACACGCCTCATCCATCGCGGCACGCTCGACGGGCTGAGCCGGGCCGAAATCGCGGCGCGCTACGAACCAGACCCGGACGAACCGGCGCTGATCACCCGGCTGCACGACGGCACATCCGTCAACCTGTCGCGGCAGCGCATACAGGACGCGGTACAGCAGCAACTTGCCGTTCTCGAAAACGACGGCTGCGACGTGATCCTGTTACTCTGCGTCGGCACGTTTGTCGGCCTCGAATGCCGGCGCGCCTGGCTGATCGAGCCGGATCACATCATTCCGGCGACAATTGCCGGGCTTATCGAGCGGCGGCAGCTCGGCGTGCTCGTGCCGATACCCGGTCAGATCATCTCGGAAGCGGAGAAATGGCAGCCGCTCGCGCGTCGCCCGCTCTTTGCCGCCGCCAACCCCTACGAAACGGGGGAAGATGCGGTAGTCGCCGCCGGTCGCAGTCTGAAGGAAGAGGGCGCAGAGGCGATCCTGCTCGACTGCATCGGCTTCACCGAGCGTCACCGCGCCGCGCTCGGCACCCTGGGCCTGCCCGTCATCCTGTCCAACGCCATCGTGGCCAAGACAGTCGCCGAGCTCCTCGAAGGATGAGCCCTGGATGACCGACGATTTCGGCGCATTCGTTCCCGGCGAGCGGTTTCGTATCGAGGGGACGCCCGGTGGCCCGCTCGCCGGGCTGACTTTTGCCGCGAAGGACCTCTTCGATGTCGCCGGGCACGTGACCGGCGGCGGCAACCCCGATTGGGCGCGGGTCAATCCGGTGCCGACGCGTCATGCCTGGGCCGTGCAAAGGCTGCTCGACGCCGGCGCCACGCTGATCGGCAAGACGATCACCGACGAGGTGTCGCTCGGCATTCTCGGCGAGAACCCGTTCGACGGCACGGCGCGCAACCCGCGCGCGCCGGGCCGAGTGCCGGGCGGCTCGTCATCGGGGTCGGCGGTCGCGGTCGCCGCAGGTCTGTGCGACACCGCGCTCGGCACCGATACCGGCGGTTCGGTGCGTGTACCTGCGAGCTTTTGCGGGCTTTACGGCATCCGCCCGACGCATGGGCGCATCGATGTCACCGGGATGATGAGCCAGGCGCCGACTTCGGACACCACGGGTTGGTTCGCGCGTGACACCGAAACTTTCGCGCGCGTCTCGGAGGTCATGCTCGGCGCGGCGATTCCCGCCGCATTGCCAAACCGGCTGATCATCGCCGACGATGCTTTCGCGATCGCCGACCCGAGCACGGCAGCGGCGCTGCGGCCTTTGGTCGAGCGGCTCGGCCGGCTGCTTGGCGCGGTGGGCCACGAGACCATGGCGCCGCAAAGCCTCGTCGCCTGGGCCAACGCGCAGCGCACGATCCAGCCGTCGGAGGCCTGGGAGACCTTCAAGGACTGGATCGACCGGGTGAACCCACGCATGCAGTTCAGCGTCGCCCGAAATCTCGCGGCCGCGGCCGCGATCACCGACGGCGAGCGTGCCCGCGCCCGGTCGGTGCGCGAGGTGGCGCGGGCGCGAATGCGCAAGCTGCTGCCGCCCGGCACGATCCTCTGCCAGCCGACGACGCCGTTCCCGGCGCCGCTCTGCGGACAACGGCTCGGCACGCTCGATCCGCTGCGCGAGCGGATCACTCGGCTGTGCTGCCATGGCGGGTTGACGGGCGTGCCGCAGGTCGTGATTCCGGGCAGCACGGTCGACGGGCTGCCCGTCGGGCTGTCGGTCATCGGGGGACCGGGCACCGATGCGACGCTGATCGCCGTCGCTCGCGCTTTGGCGAATTGACCCGATAGAGATTGCCTCGCTACCCTCGCGGCGACGCGTCAGGGAGGAAATCATGCCGAAAATCCAAGCCGACCGGCTCGAGGAGATCGGCCGCGCGCTGTTTGTCGCCACCGGAACGCCCAAGGACGAGGCGGCGCTGGTCATGCGCCATATCGTCGGCGCGAATCTGGTCGGCCATGACTCGCACGGCATCATCCAAGTCCCGACCTATATCGAGCGCATCAAGGTCGGCCACATCGTGCCCGGTGCGCCGTGGACGGTCGTCAAGGAGTCGGCGAACCACACGGTGATCGACGGGCACTGGGCCTTCGGCTACGTCGCCAACGAGAAGGCGATGCGGCTGACGATCGAGAAGGCCGAGAAAGGCAGCGTCGCGGCGGCGACGGTGTTTCGCCAGGGCCATATCGGCCGGCTGTCGAGCTATTCGCAGATGGCGGCCAAGGCGGGCATGATCGGCCTCGTCACCGCAGACAGCGGGCGCTCGCCAAAAGCGGTGGCGCCGTTTGGCGGGCGCGAGGCGCGGCTTGGCACCAACCCGATCACGATCGCGGTCCCCTCCGACCTCGACGGGCCGGTCTATCTCGACATGGCGACCTCAGCCGCGGCGGCGGGGAAGATCGGCGTCGCCGTGGCGCGCGGCGAAAGCGTCCCGGATGGCTGGGTCATCGGCAAAGACGGCAAGCCGACCAATGACCCGCGTCAGCTGCGCCAAGGCGGCGCGCTCTTGCCGATGGGCGGCCCTGATGGCGGCTACAAGGGCTATGGACTCGCCTTTATGGTCGAGATTTTGTGTGGGCTGCTGACCGGGCTGGGTTTCGGGGTCGAGCCAACCGGCCGGCACAATGACGGCTGCTTTATGGCCTGCTTCAAGGTCGACGCGTTTCGCCCGCTGGCCGAGTTCAAGAAGGAGGTCGGCGAATTTGTCCGCTACCTCAAGGAGACGCCGGCGGCGGAAGGGTCGAGCGGGGTGCTCTATCCTGGTGAGGTTGAGCATATGAAGGAACAGGATCGCCGTAAAAACGGCATCGAGGTCGAGGATTCGACCTGGGTGAAACTCAAGCTGCTCGCCGAGGAATACAAGGTGATCGATCAGCTCGGCATGGGAGATGTGGAATGATCGGTCAGCCCGTAACCGCTGACAGGCTGACGCTGTACGGCAGCTTCACCTCGAGTTCCAGCTACAAGCCGATGCTGTATCTGGCGCTGGCGCGGGTGCCGTTCTCGTTCCGCACCGTCAACCTCAAGATCGGTGTGCAGAAGGAGGCCGAATATCTTGCGGTCAACCGCTGGGGCGTGGTGCCAAGCCTCAAGCACAAAGGTCTGACGATCCTGCAATCGAACGTGATCCTCGACTACCTGGCGCGGGCGACCGGGATTTTCGAGGGCAAGACCGAGGCGGCGAAGTGGGACGCGCGGTCGTGGTTGTCCTGGGAAGCGGACCATATCACCGCCGTGGCGCGGGTGCGCCATTCGGCGCGGTTCCGCAAGATGCACGATGAGGTGATCGCCGAGTTCCGGCCGCGCGCCGAAGCGGCGCTGTCGTTTGTCGACAAGACCGTCGCCAACCAGCCCTTCCTCGTCGGCGACTATATGACGATCGCCGATATCGGCTGCTGGGGCCGTATGGTCTTTATGGCCGAGGGCGGGTTCGAGATGTCGAGCTGGCCGCATCTCGAGGCCTGGGCCAACCGCATCAAGGCGATGCCCGGTTTTGCGCTGCCCTATGATCTGATCCCGTCAAAGGACCGCGAGTTCGACCCAGCCTGAGGTTGTGACCGCCGGGAGTGGACTTGCCGGCCGCGTGCCGGCATTATCCGCTCGCGATGACCGGCAGAACCTTGTTCCTCCTGGCCTTTCCAGCCCTGCTCGCGCTCGCGGCCTGCCAGAGCCCCGAAACCGCCAGTAGCGCCGCCGCGGCTCCAGCCGATCTAGCTGCCTGGCGTCTCGCGTCGGGCAAGATGCCGACCCAGGCCGAATACGCGGCGCTCACCGCGACCTGCGAAGCGAAGGGCGGGATGACCGACGCCTGCTTCGCGGAACTGGGGTTGAAGAAAGCTCAGTAACCTTCAGGTCAGCAACTCGCTCAACCTTCTGATAATCCGGTCAGGGACAATCGGCGAGCCGGGCGGCAGCCCGTTGCCGTAGCCGTCGTGCCAGATGGCGTGGATGCCGAGGCGCTGCGGGCCGGCGACCTCCCATTCGAGATTGTCGCCGACCATCCAGGTCTCGTGCGGGCCAACGCCAAGCACCTCCATCGCGTGGGTATAGGCGCGCTCCTCGGGTTTGCCGAAACCATGCTCGCCTTCGATTTGAATGTGGTCGAAGCGATGTTCGAGCGCGAAGCGCACCACCTTGGCGCGCTGCGGCGCGGCGGCACCGTTGGTGATAAGCGCCAGCCGAACGCCCAATTCCTTCAGGCGGTCGAGCGTCGCATGCGCGTCGGGGAACATGGTGAGTTCCTCGTCATGCAGCGCGTTGTAGGCATCGGCCATCGCGTCGCCGATCGCTTGCGCTGGCACCGCATGCCCCGCCGCCGTCAGCGCGACAAAGGCGTCGGTGACGATCTTGCGGCGCGCCTCATCGATGCGGTGGCGCCAGTGTTTGTGGCGGCCCGGATCGGCCCACAGCTCGGACGTCGCGGCCTGGATCGCTTCGGCGACCACCGGCCCTTCCAGCGGCCCGAGCCGATCAGCAAAGGCGGCGATGGTGCGCTGCCATTGCGACGGCGACGGACCGAACGCGACCAGGAGCGTGTCGTCGAGATCGAAGAGGATCGCGGTCGGCAGCTTCATGCGATCGGAAGCGGCGCTTGCGGCACGGTCCGCCAGAAATCGGGGTCGTGGCCGAAAACGATCCGCGCGCCGGCTTTTTCCAATGCTTCGAGGCGATCGAGCGAGGCGAGCATCTGATCCTTGTCGTAGGCGAAACGCGGCAGGCGACGCTCGCGCAAGGTTTGGCAGAAATAGCAGCTGTCGGCGGCCAGCACGATGTCGCCGCCCGCCGTACGCACCTTCAAGGACTGGTGCCCCGGCGTGTGGCCGTGCGTCGGCAGGCAGACGACCGAGCCGTCGCCAAACACGTCATGCTCGCCGTCAACCAGGCGCAGCTTGTGGCCGAGGTCGAAATCGCGCGGGTTAAAGCCGCGCTTCTCGGCGGCATCGGGGTCCATGCCGGCATCCCACTCGCGCCGCTGCACCAGGAGCGTCGCGTTGGGCACCAGCGCGTTGCCGCCGCAATGATCGAAATGGAAATGCGAGTTGATGAGGAGGTCGATCTTGGCGGGGTCGCGGTCGATCGCCTCGAGCCGGGCGCTGACCTCCTCGCCGGGCGTGAAACCGATGCGAAACAGATCGGTGAGGCGCTCGCCGAGCCGGCCGGCGGGATCGTGCTGGCAAGCGGGGTGAAGCCCGGTGTCGAATAGCGCGCGGCCCTTCGGATGCTCGATCAAGAAGACCGGGATCGGCACGGTGATCTCGCCCTCGCCGCCTTCCATCAGCCGGCCGAACTCCCCGGTGACCGTGCCGCAGGTGAACGCGAAGAGCGAGGGCGCACTCATCCGGGGCCCGTCAGTTGCATTTGGTCAAATACGGGGAGGGCTGCCCGTTCGAGACGATTTTGAAATCCTTGACCGAGAAGTTGCCGCTCTGGTCGTGATTGTATTGCGAGATCATCTTGTTCGGACCGTTCTTCATCAGGCCGATGAAGCGGCTCTGTGGCGGGTTGAGGCCCGGATAGAAGATTTCCATTTCGAGCCGGTCGCCGGTCACCTTGAGGCTGACGACGTTGTTGCTATCCTGTGCGTCGCCGAAATTGCGGTTGTGCACAACGTCGGCGCCGATGACCGCGAACTGCAGATAATTGTTCGTTCGGGCCGCCGGCTGCTTGCAATCGAGCGACCAGGTGCCGATCAGCCCCCATTTCATCGCCGTCTCGGCGGCGGTGTCGGCAAGCGCCGGTACGGCCCACAGGAGGGCAAGGACGAGCGCCGTGATGCGCGCGCCCGGATGTGCTTTTGTCACGACGATGGCCTTCCCCCTCCGGGTTATTCCGCCGCCTCGACCATCTCGGCGGCGGATGATTGATGGCCCTTCTGGTGGAAATAATTCGCCCGGTAGAACGCCAGCACGAGCTCGCGATAGACGGTCGGCTCATAGCGGGCGGGGTTGTCGGCGCTGACGCAGCTCGGCAGGCACTCGATCGTCGAATTGGGGTTTGGCGAGTGGAAATAGGCGATCGAATAGCGGTCGGTGCCGCTTTCGTTGAGCACGCCGTGCGGGGTCGACAAGAAACGGTCGTTCGAGAAGCGCCGCATCATGTTGCCGAGATTGATGAGGAAGGTGCCCTCGATGATCGGCGGCGGGAACCACTGGCCAGACGGCAGCCGCACCGCGAGACCGGGCACCTCGGTGCGCGCCAGCGCGGTCATAAAGGAATTGTCGGTGTGCGGCGCCTGGCCGAACAGATTGTCTTCATCAGCGTCCTGCGGCGGGTAGTGCAAGAAACGCAGATTGTGATGGCCGTCGCCGGCAAAGCGCGCGGCAAAGGCATCTTCCGGCATGTCGAGCGCGGCGGCGAAGGCCGGCAGCATGCGGTCACACATCGCGCCGAGCGTCTTGAAATACGTCACCATCGGCTGGCGGATATCGGGCAGCGAACCCGGCCACTGATTGACGCCGCGCAGCGGCACCTTGGAGACGACCTCGGGGTGGTCGGGCGCGCGGTCGTGGCTGATGAAGAAGCTTTCGTTCTGGTTGGGGCGGGTCGCCTTATGCACGGTCGAGGCGCCCTGCACCGAGGCGTTCATCGGCAGATAGCCGATATTCCAGTCGTTGAGCCGGAGCGAGAGCTTGTCGTCCATCGAGAGCTGCGTGTGGAAGCGGCGCGAGGCGGCAAAGGCGTTGTCGACGATCTCGTCCGGGACGCCATGGCCGGAAATGTAGAAAAAGCCGACATTCTCGCAGGCATGCCGGACCTGCGGCACGAGTCGGTCGAGCGCGCCCGGCTCGCCGGCGAAATACGGGCCGTAATCGATGACCGGGATCTGCGACGCCGCCGCGGCGTAGTCCTTGACACCTTGTTCCTTGAACAGATTCATCAGCCGGCCCCTTTTGCGTTCGTCGCCCCGACTATACCCCGCCCCTCGCCTTTTAACAGGAGGCTCGCCTCCTGTTATCCTCCTGTTATCGACGCAAATAACAGGAGGTGACGACATGCTGTTATTTGACCGTCATGGTTTGGCCTGTCGCGAGCCGGTTGTTTGCGCAAAAATCGCATTACCGTCATATCGGCATGCCCCGCCACATTTAAAGTACAAAAAGGGAACAAATGCCTGTCGTCACCATTGAACAGCCGGTTTCGGTCATCGCGATCGATCGCCTCAACTTGGGCTGTACGCGCCGATGAGAACGGCATTGCTCGCGGTTTTGGGCGCTGTGATCGGCGGGGGCTATGAGGCGTACCAGAGCTTCGAGCTCATGCGCATGGGGGCATATTTCCCTCGCGATGGGGCTGGGGGTCATCATGGCCGGCGCGGCGGTCGGCGCGATCCTCTTCGCCGTTGCGCCGGTCTTGTACCGGCTGGTACGTCCCAGCTGACATTTGAGGAGTTGCCGATGTCCGTCGTCACCATCGAACAGCGCGGGCCGGTTTCGATCATCGCGATCAACCGGCCGGAAAAACTGAACGCGATCAACAAGGCGGTCGCGATCGAGCTGCAGCAGGCCTTCGCCACGTTTGACGCGTCGGAGCAGCGGGTCGCGATCCTCACCGGCAATGGCGGGAAGGCATTCTCGGCGGGCGCGGATGTCACCGACCTGCCCGAGTTGTGGCGCTGCGTGCCGACGGTCGGGATCAAGACCGAAAAGCCGGTCATCGCCGCCGTCAGCGGCTGGTGCATCGGCGGCGGCCTCGTCATGGCGATGATGTGCGACCTGCTGATCGCGGCGGAGAATGCGCGGTTCTCCTATCCCGAGGGCAAGGTCGGGATCACCGGCGGGATGATCGCCGGGCTCGCGGCGCGCATCCCGCACAAGGTGGCGATGGAGATGATGCTGCTGGGCGAGCCGATCGACGCGGCGCGCGCCTATGCGGTGGGGCTGGCGAACCGGGTCGTGACCGCTGGGAACGAGGTCGACGAGGCGGTCGCGATGGCGGAAAAGATCGTCGATCTGGCGCCGCTGGCGCTCGCGGCGATGAAGCGATTCGTCAATGACGGGGTGCTGCCGAAGGGTCCGGCGGAGCTGGCGGCGCTGTACGGCTCACAGCTCGGCGCGGTGCGCAGCAGCGAGGATGCGAAGGAAGGCGTCGCCGCTTTCAGGGAGAGACGGCGGCCGCGCTACCGGGGGCGGTAGCGCGGGGCAGGCGAGGGAAGGAGCTAGGCGGCGAAAAGCTGGAAGGTCTTGGAGCGCTCGACGCGGGCGGCTTCCTTGGCGGCGCTGTAGTCGCGCAACGCGGCGCGATCGGCGTCGGAAACCGCGGCGTGGGTGGGAACAGCGCAGGCGGTCGGGCAGCGGGTGATGCCCTTCTTGCGCATGAATTCGGCGACCAACGCGTCCTGTTCGTTCTGGGACATGGGGAGTCTCCCGGTGGCCTTTTAACCTTAACGCTGCACCACTGGTTACATCCCAATTCGTTAACAACGCGTTAGATCAAAAACCGTCGATAAAATTTTTGCGCGAGTCGGTCAGGAGCGCCGATATGGCTTTTTGCGTATCTGCGACATTATAGTTGTCGCGAGGTACAAAAGAGGCGGCCCTTGGCCCAATCCGACCTGACCATCCATTTCTGGGGTGTGCGCGGCAGCATCCCCTGCCCCGGGTTCGAAACGATCCGATACGGCGGCAATACGTCGTGCGTCGAGATCCGCTGCGGCCGCCGCTTGCTGGTGTTCGACGGCGGTTCGGGGCTGCGGCCGCTCGGCAAGGCGCTGGTCGCGGCGGGGCGCAATGTCGATCTCGATCTATTTTACAGCCACACGCATTTCGACCACATCGTCGGGCTGCCATTCTTCGCGCCGGCCTATTCGCAGGGGACACGCATACGCTTTTGGGCCGGGCATCTGAAGCCCGTCGGCCTCAACATCAAGACCGTGCTCGAGCAGATGATGTCGCCGCCGCTTTTCCCGATCCCGATCGACATCTTCGCGGCGCGGCTCGATTTCCGCGATTTCAACGCTGGCGACACGCTGACCCCGTATTCCGCGATCAAGCTGGTGACCGCGCCGCTCAACCACCCCGACGGCGCCACCGGGTATCGCGTGGAATTCGCTGGCAAGGTCGTCGCCTACATCACCGATACCGAGCACCACGCCGGCGTCAGCGACGCCAACGTGCTCAAGCTCATGCACCACGCCGACGTCGCGATCTACGATTGCACCTATACGGACGAGGAATACCCGCGGCACCGGCACTGGGGACATTCGACCTGGGAGGAAGGCGTGCGCCTCGCCAAAGAAGCGCACGTCAAGCAGTTCGTGATCTTCCACCACGACCCCAGCCACACCGACGCGATGATGGATCAGATCGCCGCCGATGCGACAAAGCAGCGGCCCGGCACCGTCGTCGCCCATGACGGGCTGATGATCGAGCTTTAGCCTTAGTGGTACGGGTCGGCGGCGTCGCGCAGCCCGTCGCCGAAAAAGTTGAACGCCAGCACCGTCACGATCACCGGCACCACCGGCAGCATCAGCCACGGGTAGAGCGCGACGACGCTGATATTCTGCGACTCGTTCAACAGCACGCCCCAGCTGGTGATCGGCGGGCGCAGGCCGAGGCCGAGGAAGGACAGCGCGGTTTCGCCGAGGATCATGCTCGGGATCACGAGCGTCGCCGAGGCGATCAGGTGGCTCATAAAGCTCGGCAGCAGATGACGGCCGATGATCCTGGCCGGGGTCGCGCCCATCAGCACCGCGGCGGTGCAGAAATCCTCCTCGCGCAGCGACAGCAGCTTTGAGCGCACCGCGCGCGCGAGATGCGTCCACTCGATCATGCCGAGAATGAGGGTGATGCCGAAATAGATAAGAAGCGGGCTCCAGGTCACCGGCAGGATCGCACCCAGCGCCATCCAGAGCGGCAGATGCGGGAAAGACTGCACGACCTCGATGCCGCGCTGGATCAGGATGTCGGTCCAGCCGCCGTAATAGCCGGCGATGCCGCCGATCAGGATGCCGAGCGTAAAGCTGACCGAGACGCCGATCAGTCCGACCGTCAGCGATATCCGTGCGCCATAGATGATGCGCGACAGGAGATCGCGGCCCAGCCGGTCAGTCCCGAGCAGGAAAAGCTGGCCGCCCTCTGACGGGCAGACCAGGTGAAAGCGCATCGGGATGTAGCCCCAAAAGAGGTACTTGTCCCCGCCGCAGAAGAACCGCAGCGTCTCGTGCTTTGCCGCGTTCGCGGTGTAGACGCGCTTCAGGTTGTTCATGTCGAGCCGGTAATCGTAGCCCTCGACATAAGGCGCCACGAGACTGCCGTTCTCGAAAATATGCACCTTCTGCGGCGGCGCGTAGATGAAGTCGGTGTTGCGGGTGTCGAGCGCGTAGGGCGCGAGGAACTCGCTGACCAAGGTCGTCGCGTAAAACGCCAGCAGCAGAAACCCGCAAACAACCGCGACCCGGTGGCGCAGCAGGCGCCACCACATCAGGCGCCACTGCGACGCCTGAGAATAGCGGGCCTGCCCAACGGTCATCGCCTCGACCGACATCGGGTCGAACGGCACCGGCGACACGTAATGCGGTAGCGCGCCGCTGTCTTCGCCGGGCGTCGGGCGACGGTCGGCGGGGTCGAGGGTGATGTCGGTCATTGCCGGCGCCCCGATTGCAGGCGAATGCGCGGGTCGAGCGTCGCCAGCGCCAGATCGGAAATGAAGACGCCGATCACCGTCAAAAAGCTCATGAACATCAAGAACGAGCCGGCAAGATACATGTCCTGGCTGCGCAGCGCATCCAGCAGCATCGGCCCGGTCGTCGGCAGCGACATCACCACCGAGACGATCACCGCACCCGAAATCACCTGCGGCAACAGCGAGCCGATATCGCTGATGAACGGGTTGAGCGCCATGCGCAGCGGGTATTTGAGCAGCACCTTCAACGGGTGCAGCCCCTTGGCGCGGGCGGTTACGACATATTGCTTTTGCAGCTCGTCCAACAGGTTGGCGCGCAGCCGGCGGATCATGCTGGCGGTGCCGGCGGTGCCGATCACGATGACCGGAATCCAGATATGAGCGAGAACCGAGCCGGCCTTACCCATGCTCCACGACTGGTTCATGTAATTCGGGTCCATGAGCCCGCCCACCGAGATGCCAAACCACACATGGGCGAAGTAGACGAGCACCAGCGCCAGCAGAAAGCTCGGTGTCGCCAGGCCGAGAAAGCCGACGAAGGTGAGCACGTAATCGCCGAGGCTGTATTGCCGCACCGCCGAATAGACGCCGATCGGAAACGCGACGACATAGGTGAAGATGATCGTCGCGACCGAGACGAGAAAGGTCAGCAGCAGACGGTCGCCGACCACCTTATTGACCGGCATGTCGTAGAGGAACGAATAGCCCATGTCGCCACGCAGGAGGCCGGTGACCCAGAGCAGATACTGTTTCCACAGCGGCAGGTCGAAACCGTATTGCGCCTTGAGGAAGGCGATCTTTTGCAGGTCCGCATGCTCGCCCGAGCTTTGCAGCTGGGCGATATAGGTCGAGAAATAGTCGCCGGGCGGCAGGTGGATGATCGTGAAGATCGCGATGCTGATGACGATCAGCGTCGGGATCATGATGAGGATGCGGTGGACGATATAGCCGAGCATCTAGCGCTCCGCCGGAGTCGCTTGCGCGGTCGAGCCGCCGCCCGGCTCGGCAAACCAGAAGCCGTCGGGCTTGTAGATGCCGAATTGCGCGCCGGGGTCCCAGTTGAACATGCCGTCGGTCGGCACGTTGCGCAGCCGGTCGTTGACGACGACGGGCTGCAGCACGCCGGCGACGGTGCCCATCGAAAACACCTGGTCGGACCAGATCGCCAGCATCTGGTGCCAGATCTTCTCCTGGTCGCCCGCATCGGTCGCGGCGAGCCATTGGTTGTAAAGATCGAGCAGCTGCTTTGCCTCCGGCAAGTCGGGCGGTTCACCCGATTGGCCCTTGGTCTCGACGTATTCGCCCCATTCTGGCCATTCGAGCTGTTGCTGGCTGGTCGGGGCGAACTCGCTGGGCGACATCGCCGCGGTGGCGAGGCCATTCTCGATGCCCTTATCCATCGACATCAGCGCCTCACCGGAGAATACCCGGCGGCGGAACAGAGTGAGTTGCGCCGGCTTTGAATAAAGCTGGACGCCGATACGCCGCCAGGAATCGCGGATCAGCTCGAGAACATCGGATTTCTCGCTCGACTCGCCGGAATCCTCGACGGTGATCGCGCACGGACGGCCGTCGGGCAGCAGCCGCATGCCGTCGGCATCCTTTTTGGTGAGACCGACTTGATCGAGCAGCGCATTGGCCTGGTCGATATCGTATTTGCTCCAGTCCGAACGATACGCGGTGCGGTAGAGCGGGCTTTGCGGCAGCACCGTGTTCTGCCCCTCGATCGCCAGCCCGAAATAGAGCGCCTGGTTGATCTCGTGCCGGTCGATCGCCAGCGACAGCGCGCGGCGGAAACGCACGTCGCGCATCAACGCGCGCCAGGCATCGTCATTGACGTTGAGATTGGGGTAAAGCGCGAGCTGGCTGCCCGGGCCGGTGCGCCACAGCCGCACGTGGTAGTCGCCGGCCGAGTCGCCGGCCTTGAGGAAGGTGTAATCGTCAAAGCGCAAATACCGCGCCTGCAGGTCGCTTTCGCCGGCGCCGGTCTTGGCCGGGATGATCTGCGAGTCGGCGATGGTGAAGACGACGCGGTCGAGATAGGGCAGCTGATGCCCCGCACCGTCGACCCGGTAGTAGTAAGGATTGCGCTCAAAGACGATGCGGTCGGCCGGGAGCTTGGTCTTGAGAACCCAAGGGTCGAGCGTCGGGAATTTCGGGTCGTCGTTCTTGTAGGGGACGTCTTTTTTGGCGTGAAGTGCCGCCCAATTGTGGGTGCCCGCATCCTTGACCATGTCGGCGAGCTTTTGCGGATCAGCGTATTTCTGGTGGAACTGCTTGAGGTAGTGCGCCGGCGCGTAGATGAAGAGCGGGTCCGGGCCGGCGAGCGCGGGCAGGAACAGCGGGTTCGGCTTGTCCCAGGTGAAGCGGACCGTCGTCTCGTCGAGGACCTCGAATTTTGGCGGCTGGCCATCGACCAGCATCTGCAGCGGCAGCCCAGATGGCGACAGGTCGGAGTTGTTGGCGATGTCCTCGAACCAGTACCGGAAATCCTCGGAGGTGAAAGGCTGGCCATCGGACCATTTGTGACCCGGACGCAGATGCAGCGTGAAGATGCGCCCTTCCTGCTGATCGACGCCCAAGAGGATGTCGGGGACGATGGCGAGCCCCGGCGTGTAGTCGACCAGCCGCGCATAGCCGTAGACGACCATGAGCCGGACATCCTTGGGGCTCGCCATCAGCATGCGCAGGTCGCCGCCCGGCTTGCCGAATCTCTCGAGCTCGGCAAGCGCCGGCTCTTTGGGGATGCGCTGCACCACCGGCGGCAGCTTGCCGGCCGCCACGTCCTTGGCGAAAAACGGCGTCTCCTGCAGTGCGGCGTGGGCATCGCCGGCGGCGAGGGCCAACGCGACAAGAGCCGCAATGAAGAGCAGAACCCTGCCCCTCACCCCAGCCCTCTCCCCGTAAACGGGGCGAGGGAGCGCGCCGATGCCGCGGCAGAGGGCGAAGACACACCTCATTTGCCGGCCACCAGCTTCATCTCGCGATTGGCCATGATCGGCATCGCCGTCGCCTCGACAAAGTGATTGGGCGCGACCTCGATGAGTCGCGGTGGATTGTCCGGATGGCGGCAGAACGGCTCGGGCCAGGCCCGCGGATCGGAGGCCTTGTCCTCCATCAGCCGCTCGAAATCGAGGCGATGCGCGAGGTCCGGGGCCGGCACCGCGGCAAGAAGCGCCTGGGTGTAGGGATGCACGGGGTTGCGGAACAGCACGCCGCGGCCCGCGACCTCGACGATCCGCCCGGCACACATCACCGCGACGCGGTCGGCGATGTAATCGACCACCGCCAGATTGTGCGAAATGAATAGATAAGTGAGGCCGAGCTTTTCTTTGAGGTCGATCAGCAGGTTCAGCACCTGAGCCTGGATCGACACGTCGAGCGCCGAGACCGGCTCGTCGCAGATCACCAGATCGGGACGCAGCGCCAGGGCGCGGGCGATGCCGATGCGCTGGCGCTGGCCACCCGAGAAACTGTGCGGGTAGCGGCGCAGGTGGCGCGGGTCGAGCCCGACGAGATTGGCCAGCTCGGAAACGATCTCCCGGCGCGAGGCGGCATTGCCGATGCCGTGAATGACAAGCGGCTCGCCGATAATGTCGCCCACGGTCATCCGCGGGTTCAGCGAGCCGAACGGATCCTGAAAGATGAACTGCACCTTGCGGCGGAACTGCTTCAGGTCGTCGCCGTCGAGCGCCAGCACATCCCAGCTCTTGTCGCGATCGTTAAACACGACGCTGCCACTGTCAGGGCTCACCGCGCGTAACAACATCTTCGACAGCGTGGTCTTGCCGCAGCCGCTCTCGCCGACAAGCCCGAGGCACTCGCCGCGCGCGATGTCGAGGCTCACCCCATCGACGGCGACGACACGGCCCGACGACGCGCCGCCGAAAATGCCCGAGCGGCGCAAGCCGTAGCTTTTCTTCAAGTCGACACACTCGAGCAGCGTGGCGGCGCCGCCCTTGGGCCAGGCTTCCTTGTCGGCCATCAGATAGGGCGCGTCGCCGGCCGGTATCTCGCGGATCGGCACGAGCCGCTCGCCCGGCTCCATGTCAAAGCGTGGCACGGCGTTCAGCAACGCCTTTAGATAGGGATGCTCGGCATGGCGGAAGATGTCGTCGAGCGTGCCCGACTCCATGACCTCGCCGTGATACATGACGACGATCTCCTCGGCGATGTTGGCGACGACGCCGAGATCATGGGTGATGAGCAGCACCGCCATATTCAATTCGTGCTGCAGCTCGACAACGAGCTTCAGAATCTGCGCCTGGATCGTGACATCGAGCGCGGTGGTCGGCTCGTCGAGGATCAGCAGCGCCGGGCGACAGACGAGCGCCATCGCGATCATCGCCCGCTGGCGCAAGCCGCCCGACAGCTCGAACGGGTAGCTGCGCCAGGCGCGCGCCGGGTCGGGAAAGCCGACGAGGCGCAGCATGTCGATGCCCAGTTCCTGCACCTCGCCGCCGGTGCATGCGCGGTGCAGGCTCAACGCCTCGCCAACCTGGTTGCCGACCGTGTGCAGCGGCGACAAGGAACTCATCGGCTCCTGGAAGACGATCGAAATGGCGCCGCCGCGCAGCGCGCGCATCTCCGAGCCGTCGGCGGCGAGCGCCGCGAGATCGACAGGGCCATGCCCGTTGCGCGGATCGTCGAACAGGATCTGGCCGCCGGCGATCTCGCCGTTGCGCGGCAGGATACGGAGGATCGCCTGGCTGACGGTCGACTTGCCCGAGCCCGACTCGCCGACGATCGCCACGGTCGACCCACGGCCGATGCGGAACGACAGATTCTTGACGGCATCAATGTGGCCGCCCGGCGTCGCAAAGCGCACCGAGAGATCGCGGACCTGAAGCAGATCGTTCATCGCGCCCTGATCCCGAGCGCCTGGAGGTTCGCGGCGGTCGCGTCGCTGAGCGCGAGACCACGCTCCGACGCGATGTCCGCCGCCTGGCGCGCCACCTGCTCAAAGCCGTCGAGCCGGCTATCGAGGCTCATCCGGGCGCGGCCGGCGCCAAGCTGCAGCTGCATCCAGCCGCTCTTGCGGTCGCGCCGCGTCGAGTAGTAAGCGAGCTTCATGCGGTCGAGTTCGGACCAGGGAATCACCGTGTGCCGCCAGCCGCTCGTGCGCAGGCCGTTATCGTCCATTTCGAGGCTGGTGCCATGGCGCAGCGCGGTGCGAATCGCGAAGACGCCAAAGATCGCGGCGAACCCGCCCAGCACGACGGTCGCGACATCGCCGAGCGAGACGGTGGCGAGGATGAACAATGTCGGAGCGAGCCCCGCCGCGGCGCGCAGATAATCGCCAACCATCGCCGAGGCGGGATAGCTGAAGCGCGTTGCATCGGAGGGAAGCGCGCCCGTGGCGTCGAGCTGGGTCATGGCGCCAGCTCGCGGATATCGACCCAGAGCGCCGCCGCATGCGTCGCGACGACCTCACCGAGCCGGGCGAGGAAGTCCTCGGTCCGGTCGTCCATCACCAGATGGTGCGTCAAAAGTCCGACCGCGCCCAATTTATCCTGATACCGCGCGCCGTGGCGTTGCGCGCGCAACTCGCCGACCAGCCGGCCGAGCGCCGGGGCGTCGCCGACAAAGCGGCGACCCTCATGCCAATCGACGACGTCGAGATGCACATCGATGGCGGCAATTCCCCCCGTGAGCGGCGATTTGCGCGGCGCCATCTGCGAGATCGCGACAAATCCGGCCTCCCCCAGCAGGGGTACGAAGCGCTTGGCGAAGCGGTTCCACGGCGGCACGAACACCTTAAGCGCCCGCTCACCGAACAGCGCACGCATCTGCTTGCGGCCCTCGTCGAGCTCATCGGCGACATCGACCGGATGCCGCTCGGCCGGGTACTCGCTCTTCTTGCCGGCAGTCGCGTGGTTAGCGTGGCACCAGCCATGGTGCAGCACACTGACCTGCGGATAGAAGCCGAGCGTGGCGGCAAGCTCGCGCTTCGCATCGGCCGGGATCACCGCCAGCGCAAGCGGCGCCGGGCCGGCCAGCGTCAGCAATCGGTCAAGCTGAGGGGTCGGCGCCACGGCATCATCGTCGCGCCACCAGAGCTGCGCGACCAACCCGGCTTCCTCCCAGCGATCCAGCTCCGCGACCAGATCGCCCCATTCGGCGCTGTTCGCCGCTGCGACCCGCGGCAGATAACTCATCGTCCGATGATACCGCCGTCAGCGCCGGCAAAGAAGCCTTGGCGGGTGATCATTTCGCGAGCAGTCCGGCGATCAGCTCCGCCGAGCGGCGCGCACCGTCGATATTCAGCGGAATGGAGGCCGGCTCGAACGATGCGGCGCGCTCGATGGCGACGGCGAGTGAGGCGGCGGAAAGCTCGCTTTCATGCAGCACTACCGCCGCGTCGCGCGCAGCCAGACGCTCGGCGCGGATCGCCTGCTCGGTCTCGCGTTCGGCGGCAAACGGCACCAGCACGGCCCTCGCTTTCGCGGCAAGAATATCCAAGACAGTGTTGTAACCGGCTTGGCTGACCGAGACATGACAAGATCGCAGCAGCGAAGGGAAGTCGCGGCGGAAGCGCTCGACGACAACGCCAGCGGGGGCGGCGTCACGGATCGCCTGCAACTCGGAATCGGAGGGGCCGGTGCCGGCGAGGATGCGCCAGCCTTTGTCCGCGAGACAGCCCTGCCGGCGCGCCTCGATCGCGGCGTGGAGCAGGATGCGGCCGGCTTCGCCGCCGCCGCCGACGGAGATCAGCACTTCCCCGGTAGGCGCGCCGGCCGCGGCGGGCGGCGGCGCGGGGTTCGCGACGTAGCCGGTGTAATGCAGCCGGTCGGCGATCTCCGAGGCGGCCGGGAAGGCCGCGTCGAACGGGATGAAACCGGCGTCGCCATGCACGAGCACGGCGGCAAAATCGGCGCGCACGCGAGCGGCGATCGACGCGAGCCGGTCCGGATCGGCGCGGACCGTCGGGATGTCGCGCACCGAGCAGACGACCGGCGCCCCGGCGGTCCGCGCCGCGGCGATCAGCGGGTCGAGCTCGAAACGAAAGGCGCGGCGGGCAAACGGAAAACCCTCGATGACCACGGCGTCGGGCCGCGCCGCAACAAAGGCGGCGAGCAGCGCCTCGCGGCGCGTCTCGCGCAAAGCGTCGCTGACCGGCGCGCCCGTTTCGTCGACCAGCGCGAAGGTCGCATCGCGCGAGCGGATCGGCGGAAGCTGGACGATGTCGATGCCGCGCGCACCGGTGACTTCCGGGAGCGGTGGCCCGCCCTGCACCAGGGTCACTTGGATGCCGGCATCGACCAACGCCTCGGCGATGCGCAGCGAGCGCTGCAGATGGCCGATACCGAGCAGATGCTGGACATGAAACAGGACACGCCGCGCCATCACGCCGCCAGCGGCAGGTTGAGCCGTTCGATCGTCGGATGGCCGCCGGGGTCGAGGCGGAACAGATGCGCGGACGACCAGTCGAGGCGATGGGGCGGCTTGCCGAGCATGTTCCAGCCGGTCGCCAGCGCGAACACCGCGCGGATCACACCTTTATGGGTGACCGCAGCCGTCGGCGCCCCGGCAGCGGCGATCTCGGCGAGCAGCGGCGCGACCCGTGCCTGAATATCGCGCGGACTTTCGCCGCCAGGCGCCCGAAAATCGAGTCCCTGCGCCTCGAGCTCGTCGATATCGGCAAAGGTCGAGCGTAGATCGCGCAGCGTAAAACCTTCCCATTCGCCCCAGGTCATCTCGGTGAGGCGCGGGTCAGGTTGCGGCTCAACACCCAACAGCGCGGCCGTGTCGCGCGCGCGGCGCAGCGGGCTCGACAGGAAGCGATAGCCGGCGAGCTCGGGCGGCAGACGCCAATCGGGACGCGCGGCGGGATCGAGCGGCGTGTCGCGCCGGCCCTGCAGCCGGCCCTCGCGGTTCCATACTGTCGGCATATGGCGGATGAGCGCGAGGCTCGTCACGCGGCGTGCGCCCGGTTCAGCGCCGCAATGAGGTCCGCAAGGCGCGCGGCCGCGGCCGGCAGATCGTGCTCGCGACGCACCTTGTCGCGCGCGGCCTCGCCCATCGCCGCAACGCGCGCCGGGTCCGCGAGCAGCGTGCGCAACGCAGCGGCAAAAGCGTCGGCGTCGCCCGGCGGCGCGAGCAGGCCAGAAACGCCGTGGGCGACGATGTCGCCGACCCCGCCGCTGGATCCGGCAACGACCGGCAGGCCGCTCGCCTGCGCCTCAAGCAGCGCCATGCCAAAGGCTTCGTTGATCGCCGGCCAGACGAAGATGTCGGCCTCCGCCAGGCGCTCAGCGATCTGAGGCTCGGCCAGCGCGCCGGCATAGGCGACCCGTTGCCCGAGCGGCGCCAGGGCCGCATGAACCTCGGCACGCGCCGGGCCGTCGCCGACGACATCGAGCGACCAGTCGAGATCGGTGAGCTTCCCGAGAGCCTCGCCCAGCACACGGTAGGAGGCGAGCTTATCGCCCGGCCGCATCATCGCCACGGTAATGAGGCGGGCTGGGCCATTCGCTGTTTCACGCGACAGGCCGTAGGCACTCGCGTCCAGGAACGGCGGCAGCGTGGCGAAGCGGTCGGGGTGCGAGAGCAGCGGCAACACGCCCTCGCGGTCGGCGGTATTGAGACCGATCAACAGGTCGGCGCTACGCAACGCCGCCTCGACTGCCTGGTGGCCGATATCCCACGGGCCGCCGCCGCGCTTTGGCGCGAACGACGCCTCGGCGACGACATAGGGGATGCCGAGCGCCGCCGACACGGCGGGCCCGAGCCAATCCGGCGCCTTGTAATAAAGGTGATAGGTGAACCACAGGCCGGGGGCGCTGTCGGGCCGCGCGCGCCAGCGGGCGATCAGTCGTTCGGCCGCCTGGCGGCCATGCGCCGCGATCTTCTTCTGACGAAACGCGCGGCCGATCGGATCAAAGCTGCGCAGATGCGAGGCGAGAACCGGCTCGTGGCCGGCGAGCCGCAGCGCGTCGATCAGCAGACGCGCGACCCGGCGATCGCCCGAAGGCGTCTCATGGTCGGGAGGTTTCAGGGGCGCGTAGAACGCGATGCGCATGATACGCGGCGGCCGCCCGTCTCTTACTCGGCGGCGCGAGCCGGGGTCGCGAGCCCCAACCCGAACCACGTCGCCAGCTCGTCAAGCGTGCGCGAGGCGGCAAAGCCGTGACGAACCCGCGTTTCCGCCGCTCCGCCGAGCGACGCGCGCAAATCCGGATCGGCGATCAGCCGCACCAACGCCGCGGCCAGCTTTGCCGGGTCACCGGGCGGCACCAGACAGCCGGTCGCATCGTCTTCGACCAGCTCGGCGATGCCGGGTAGCTGGGTAGCGACGCAGGCGAGATGCTGGCTCTGCGCCTCGACCAACACATTGGGTAGACCGTCGCGGTCGCCGTCCGACGCCACCTTGGCGGCGAGCACGAAGAGTTCGACCTCGCGATAGGCGGCCAGCACCTCGGGTTGCGGTCGGGCGCCACGCCACTCAATGCGGTCGGCGAGACCCAGCCGGGCCGCTTCTTCCTTGAGGCTTTTCGTCAAAGCGCCGCCGCCGATATGGACGAGCCGCCAGGCGAGCTCCCTTGGCAGCAAGGCCAGCGCCGCGAGCAGGTCGTCATAGCCCTTTTTCGGCACCGCCCGGCCGACCGAGAGCAGCACCACCGGGTTTGCCGGGTCGCTGCCATCGGCGCGCGAGGCGCGGCGCGGCGCGGGTGGGAAACGGTCGAGATCGAGTCCGTGATAGCTCAGCGCCAGCCGCTCGGGCTCGCGCGCCAGCGCGGCGAGGTGCGCGTGGCCGGAGGCGGTGCAGGTGACCGCCCAATCCGCCTCGGCGAGCTTTTCGCGCTTCTCCCAATCGGGCGTCGTCCAGATGTCCTTGGCGTGCGCCGAAAAGCTCCACGCGAGCCCCGTCATCATTGCCGCGTAGCGCGTGACCGAGGCCGGCGTATGGAGGAAATGCGCGTGCAGCCAGTCGATGTCGGGCGGCAGCTCGGCCGCGAGCACCAGCGCCTGGCCAAAGCGGCGGATGCGGTTTGGCGTCCGGTCGCGCCACAGATCGGCGAGCCAGGCGCGCCGCGTCGCGCGATAGCCGAGCAGACGCCGCGCACGGCGCCAGCCACGCCAGACGCGCAGTGGCTCCTGATAGAGGTATTCGGGCAAATAGAGGCGCTCGGCGGCGATCTCGCGATGCACCGGATGGATCGCCTTGTCGGTCGGATGACGGAGCGAGACGATCAGAATATCGAGGCCGCGCTGCTCGAGGCCGCGTATCTCCTCGGCGATAAAGGTTTCCGACAGCCGCGGATAACCCTTAAGGACAAAAGCGACCCGCCCGCGCCCGCCGCTCGGCCTCATGCGTTGCGCCGCACCGGGGCCGGGAAACGCACGTGGCGGCCGCGATCGAGCCATTTGCGCGCCAGCTTGTTGACGTTGGGCATGCCATCAAGCAGGCCCGGCACGACCACCGCAGAAGGCGGCGCCTGCTGGGTCAGCTGCAACAGCGCAGCGCCCATGCGCACAGGATCGCGCGCATTGTCGTCGGACAGCATCGCGACGAGGCCGAGTTCGGCGGCGCGCTGGGCGCGGATGAACTGCTCGAGGCGCGGTACGGTGCGCGGCAGGATCAGCGCCGGTTTGTCGAACGACAGTATCTCGCAAAAGGTGTTGTAGCCGCCCATCGCAACGACGCCCCTGGCGCGCGCCATCAAGGCTTCGAGATGGGCGTCGAAGGTGATCGCCCGCAGCTTGGCGAGGCGTGCGGCGCGGGCGTCATAGGCGGCCTGGCGCTCGGGCAGCATGAACGGGCCATAGACGATCAGCGCCGGCGGCAGCGGGCCGGGATCGTGCTCATAGGCGGCCAGCACCCAGTCGATGAGGTCGTCGCCATCGCCACCGCCACCTGCGGTGACCAGCAGATAATCGCTGTCGGCAAAGTCGCCGATCTCGTGTTTCGCGGCCGTCTCGCTCAGCCGACGGCGCAGATACCCGGTGTAGACCATGCGCCGGCGCACGCTTGCCGGCAGCTCGATGCCTTCGAGCGGATCGCAAATCTGCGGCAGGCCGTAGACCCAGAGCTCGTCGTAATACTCGGCGAGCGCCGGAGCGACATTCTTGCGCTCCCACTCGGTTTCGAGCGCCATCGGCTCGTCCATCACGTCGCGCAGGCCGAGGATCATCGGCGTGCCGCGATCACGCAGCAGGTCGAGCGTCGGCCGCACCTCGCCGCGCAGTCCCAGCGGCTCCTTGTCGACGATGAAGAGGTCGGGATCGAAGATATCGGCCGTATGATGGATGATCGAAGAGCGCATGGCCAGCGTCTCCTCGATGTCGATATGCAAGGAAAGCGACACGTATTCGCCGTTGCGCAGCTTGATTACGCCCGGAATCCGTACAAAATCCACTCGAGACCGGAAATCGAAGCTGCCGATGATCGGCGATCCCGATAGGATCAACACCGACACTGAAGAGTCTGTTTCGACAAGCGAATGGGCAATCGCACGACAACGCCGCAGATGACCGAGACCGAAACTGTCGTGGCTATAGATCAGAACACGCTTATGGTCGCGCCGTTGGGGCATACGGCGTCTCCTTTGCTGTCGACCGAGCGCACTATTACACTGGCGTATAGTTCAGACGAAACGTTCTTTTTCGGCGAGGCTTGGCGATGACGGTCGCCGCATCAACAACCAACACGGCGGAGCAGCAGCACGCTCCCGATGCCGAGATGGCGTCGAAGGAGCCGCCGATCAAGCCCGCGCCAGATATCGCGGACAACCTCGAACCGTCGGTCTACCGCTTCATCCTGCGCCATAGCCTCAAGCAGCAGATCATGCTGCTGGTGCTTACGCTCATCTCGTTTCCGTTTCTTTACTACTCGCTCGAACTGCCGAAGACGATCGTCAACCGGGCGATCGGCGGCAAGCATTTCCCGCAACCCTTCCTCGGGATGGAGTTCGACCAGATCCCCTATTTGATGACGCTGTGCGGGGTGTTCCTCGCGCTGGTGTTCGTCAATGGCGGGTTCAAGTACTACATCAACACCTTCAAGGGGCAGCTCGGCGAGCGCATGCTGCGGCGCTTCCGCTATGCGCTCTATCTTCGGCTGTTGCGCTTCCCGCCGTCCTACTTCCAGAAGACGTCATCGGCGCAGATCATCCCGATGATCACCACCGAGTGCGAGCAGCTCGGTGGGTTTATCGGCGACGCGTTCGTACTGCCGGCGTTCCAGGGCGGGACGCTGCTGACGCTCATCTTCTTCATGTTCATGCAGGACCCGATCCTCGGTTCCGCCGCGGTCGCGCTTTACCCGATCCAGGGATACGTCATCCCCAAGCTGCAGCGCATCGTGAACCAGCTCGGCAAGCGCCGCATCCGGCAAGTGCGCGAGGTCGCCGACCGGGTCCAGGAATCCGCCGCCGGCATCGCCGAAATCCAGGCCAATGACACGGTCAAGCTTAATCTGAGCCGCTTCGCGCATCTTTTGGGATCAATCTACGACATCCGCTTCGAGATCTATCGCCGGAAGTTTTTCGTCAAGTTCCTCAACAACTTCATCGGTCAGCTGACGCCGTTTTTCTTCTATGCGATCGGCGGCTATCTGGTCATAACGGGCCCCTTGTCGTTCGGCGCGTTGGTCGCGGTGCTCGCCGCCTACAAGGACCTCGCCTCGCCGTGGAAAGAGCTGCTCGACTTCTACCAGAACAACCAGAATTCGCGGATCACCTACGACCAGATCGTCGAGCAGTTCGAGCCGGCCAACATGGTCGATCCCGAGGTGCTGCTCGCCGAGCCGACGACGATCCCACACCTCAGCGGCGAGCTGACCGTCACCAACCTGTCGCTTGCCGGCGACGACAAGCGGCGCACCGTCGACGCGGTCAACTTCACGCTGGCGCTCGACGAACATGTCGCAGTGATCGGCCAGTCCGGCGGCGGCAAGGAGGATTTGGCGCTGCTGATGTCGCGGCTGGTGCAACCGAGCACCGGGCGGATCGAGATCGGCGGCACGGACCTCGCCAAGCTGCCGCTCGCCGTGGTCGGGCGCCGGGTCGGCTATGTCGGCACGACGCCGTATATGTTCACCGGGACGCTGCGCGACAATCTGCTGCTCGGCCTGCGCCACTATCCGGTGCGGCCTGGGGAGTACGGGGAAGAATTGGCGAAGATACGCGCCAAGGAGCTGGTCGAGGCGCGCCGCGCCGGCAATATCGACTTCGATATCGATGCCGATTGGATCGACTACGCCGGCGCCGATGTCGCCAACGCGGAAGAGCTGACGCTGCGCATCGTCGAGGTGCTGCGGCTGCTTGGCTTCGAGGAGGGTGTCTACAGCATCGGTCTGCGCGGCAAGGTCGACCCCACGGCAAATCCCGAGCTGGCGGGGCGTTTGCTGGAAGCGCGCAATGCGCTGTCGGAACGCCTGGCGCGCGACGGCATCACCAACTATGTCGAGACCTACGACCCCGAGCTCTACAACAGCAACGCCACGGTGGCGGAAAATCTGCTGTTCGGCACGCCAATCGGGCCGGTCTTCGAGTTCGAGGCGCTGGCCGACAACAACTATGTGCGCAGCGTGCTCGACAAGGTCGGGCTGACCGATGACCTGGTCGAAGCCGGCCGCGAGATCACGGCGCGAACCTTCGAATTCGTTACCGAGCTGCCCGCCGAGCTGTTCGAGGAGTATAGCCTGATCGGCGTCGACGATCTGCCCGAGTTCAAGGCGATCCTCACCGCGATCGACGGCCACGACGGCAAGATGACCGAAGAGCATCGCCGCAAGCTGTTATCGCTGCCGCTGAAGCTCGTCGTCGCCAAGCATCGCCTCGATGTGATCGACGAGCGCATGCAAGCGCAGCTGCTCGAAGCGCGCCGGGTGTTTCGCGCCGACCTTCCGGCCGAGGCGCGCGAGCAGATCGCGTTTTTCGACCCGGCCGAATACAACGCCGCGGCTTCGCTGCAGGACAACATCTTGTTCGGCAAGATCGCCCAGGGCGAAGCCGATGCGAGCCGGCGCGTGCCGGCGGTGCTCGGCGAGGTGCTCGACGAAATGTCGCTGCGGCCGACGGTCATCGATGTCGGGCTCGACTACAATGTCGGCACCGCCGGGTCACGGCTGTCGCTCGGCCAACGCCAGCGCGCCGCGATCGCCCGCGCGGTGCTGAAACGGCCTGACATCATGATCCTCAACGAAGCCACCACCGGGCTCGACGGGCCGGCGCAAGCGAAGGTCATGGAAGGCCTCTTCCAGGAATTCGAGGGGCGCTGCCTGGTGTGGGCCTTGCACCGCGCCAGCCTCGCGCGCAACTTCGACCGGGTGCTGGTGATGAGCTCCGGCAAGCTTCAGGAACAGGGCCGGTTCGCCGAACTCGACCATAAGGATTCGCTGACCACCATGTTGATGGCGGCGGAATGAACACGAAGGAGCCGGCCGGTACGGGAGGAACGCAGTGACTGTACAGCAGGAATTCGAGGTGCTCCGGCGAGTGCCGTTCTTCGCCGAGATCGAGCCGCCCAAGCTCAAGGCGCTGGCCTATGTCAGCGAGCGGGTCGGGTTCGACGACGGCAAGATCGTCTGCCGCCAGGGCGACCCCGGCGACGCCGCCTATCTGATTATCGACGGCGAGGCCGACATCGTCCTCGAGGGGCCGGCCGGCCCGATGACCGTGGCGACGCTGGGCGCCAACGACCTTGTCGGCGAGATGGCGATCCTCACGAGCGAGCCGCGCAACGCCACCGTCCGCGCCAAGGGCCGGCTGGTCACCCTGCGCATTGGCAAGGACCCGTTTATGCGCATGGTACGCGAATTTCCGTCGATGGCCGTGTCGGTCATGCAGGAGCTGGCGCACCGGGTCAACGACACCAACAATCAGCTGCGCGCGGCACGCAGCGAGGTCAACCAGCTGCGCGCCCAGCTCGCCGCCAACGCGGCTTAGTCGCCGCCGCGGGGCCGCGAGCACCGATCGCCATATGAGCCGGCTCGACAGCTTTATCCGCCGGCTCGAGGCGCAGCGCACCGTGCTCAATCACGCCGCCGAACTCATCGCCGAAATCGATGGGCCGGTGCTGGAGCTGGGGCTCGGCAATGGCCGCACCTACGACCATCTGCGCGAGCTTTTTCCGGGACGCGACATCTATGTCTGCGAGCGCCGGGTCGCGGCGCACCCGGATTGCATCCCGCCCGATCATCTGCTGCTGCTCGGCGACATGTTCGAGACGCTGCCGGCGGCGCGCGGGCGGCTCGGCGGCAAGGTGGCGCTCGCCCATTTTGACGCCGGCACTGGGGACGAAGCGGGAAACCTCACGCTCGCCGCCGGGCTGCGACCGCTGATCCTGCCGCTACTTCGCGGCGGCGGCGTGCTCGCGACGCAGCAGGCGATAGACGGGCCGGGGTTGGAGACGCTGTCTTTGCCGCAGGGGGTGTCGCAGGGACGGTATTACCTCTATCGGCGTGTCTAAAGATCGAGTTCGATCATCACCGGTACGTGGTCGGAGGTCTGCTCCCAGTCGCGGGTCTCGCGGTACACCCGGTAGCTCTTGAGCGCGCCGACCAGCGCCGGCGTCACCCAGATATGGTCGAGCCGGCGGCCGCGGTCGGAAGCGGCCCAGTCGCGGTTGCGATAGCTCCACCAAGTATAGAGCTTCTGGTCGGCCGGCACGAAATGCCTGACCGCGTCGACAAACCCGCCCGCCTCGCGCATCGCGTTGAGCTTTTCGACCTCGATCGGGGTGTGGCTGACGACGCTCAACAGCTGCTTGTGCGACCACACGTCCTGTTCGAGCGGCGCGATGTTGAGATCGCCCACCGCGATCGCCTTGCGGGCGCGGTCATGGGTTGTGAACCACGCGGTCAGCTCGTCGAGGAATTGGAGCTTGTGGGCGAATTTCGGGTTGATCGCAGGGTCCGGCTCGTCGCCGCCCGCCGGGACATAGATATTGTGCAGCTCGATGCCGCCGGACAGCTCGGCGATCGCGTGGCGGCAATCGGCGCGGTCGCACCAGGCGCGAGTCGCGATGCTGGGGAACGGCGTCTTGGCGAGGATCGCGACGCCGTTATAGCCCTTCATCCCGTGCATATGGATGTGCTCGTAGCCCAGCGCCGCGAAGGGCTCGCGAGGGAAGAGGTCGTCGGGGGTCTTGGTTTCCTGGAGGCAGAGAATGTCGGGCTGCGCCTCGGCGAGAAGCCGGGCGACAAGGCCGGCCCGCAGCCGCACCGAGTTGATGTTCCAGGTCATCAGACGCAGGGTCATCGGCTTAACGATCCACTCAACCTATTGGCGGGAAGCGGGCGAATAGACCATGCCGGTTCGGGAGCGCGCAATCGCTTGACAAACAAATAGCGCCCGGTGTGGGGGGAACACCGGGCGCCAGCTTGTCAGAAGCGCTTGGGGGAGATCCGGACCCGCAGGGGAGACGGGGCCGGAATTAAGAGGACTTGGGGTCCTCTCCGCTTCTGGACTCCCAAGTGGGGATCGCCGACGCATGACCAAAATGCGAATCATGCATGCGTCAGCAGCGCAAAACGCATGGGGAACGGAGGAACCAAAAAAGCGTGGAAACGTGCGCTAGGCAGCCCGCCGTTTTTGCGAGCCGCCGGCCGCGACGGCGCGACACGCATCGCCAAAGGCAGCGAACAGCGCGCGCGAAATCGGGTTGTCAAGCGGCTTGTATTCTGGGTGCCACTGGACGCCGACGACGAATCGTGCTCCCGGCAGGCTCACCGCCTCGATGAGGCCGTCGGGCGCCACCGCCTCGACCACCAACCCCGGCGCCGGCTGGTCGATGCCCTGGCCGTGCAGCGAGTTGACCATGATCTCGGTGGTGCCGGCGAGCGTCGCGAAGAAGCCGCCAGGCGTCAGCTGTACCGGGTGGCACGGGCCGTAGCGCTCGTCCATGGACATTTCCATGATGCGCTTGATGTCGCGGCCGCGGCGATGCACCTCGCCGCCCGGCCGCTCGCCGATGCGCTGATGCAAGCTGCCGCCGAGCGCGACATTCAGCTCCTGGATGCCGCGGCAGATCGCCAGCACCGGCAGGTTGCGGGCTACCGCCTCGCGAATCAGCGGCAAGGTCGTGGCGTCGCGATCGGGGTCGTGCAGCGTGCCTTCACGACTCGGCGCGCCCTTGTAATGGTACGGCTCGACGTTGGATGGGCTGCCGGTCAGCAGCACGCCATGGATCGAATCGAGCAGCGTGTCGCAGCACAGCTTGTCGCCGATCGACGGGATCAGGATCGGCATACAGCCGGCGGCGTCGACCACCGCGTGCGGGTAGCGCACCACGGTGGTGTACATGAGCCGGTCATTAGTTTCGCGATAACAAGTGGGTATCGCCACCAGCGGCGCGCGCGAAGACATCAGTGTCGGCTCAAGCTGTTATTCGTGTGGTCATTTCTTGGTTCAGCTCCCGGCAGCTAGTACGGGGAGTGATACTGAAACAGCTTGGGGTCGAGCGCCATGCCGTATTGCTCTTGCGACAGCGACACATTTGTCACCCCGCCCCGTTGATCGATCACCGTCCATTGCTGCAACACCAATGGATTATCAGAAAATACCATAGTCAGGCTCCCCGCGTCTGGCTCCGCGGTCTCGACAACCGTAACCCGCACGGTATTCCCGCTATGCTCAAAACGCGTAACGGCAACGCCGTCGGTAAAACTGATGGGGTCGCGAAGCAAGAACCAGGCCGGGGTGGATTTGAGCCCGACCTTGCTCATCTGCTTGAGGTCGGGGTCCCAGGAGTACAAATAGAAGGTGTCGGCAAGGAGCAAGAGCTCGTTGGGCGGGTCGTACTGAAAGCGCATCTTGCCGGGCCGCGCCAGCCAGACCTCGCCGGTCGCGGCGCCGCCCTTTTGGGTCGCCTGCTGAAACCGCGCGGTCATCGTGTGGATACCGTCGAGATAGCCGGCGATCTTTTGCAGCTCGGCCGAATCCTGCGGCGACAGCGCCACCGGCGCTGGCGGCGGCGCGGCGTGGGCCGCGAGCGGCGCGGCGAGCAGCACGAGCGCGGCTGCCGACGCGCGAAAGATCTGCCCCATCCGGTTCATCACCCGCCGTCTCCAGCCATTTGATCCGCAAGGGAAATGGCGCGCCAATTGTGGCGCGTCAATGGCGAGGGGCCGGCGCGCGGTGTCGCAACGTCGCGCGAGGGTTATCCGATGGGGTTATCGCGCCGGGGTTTCGAGCGGATTTCCGATGGCGGCTATCCGGCTGCCTGCGCCAGCGCCCAGGCGTACCACTCGTTCGCCGGAGCGTTGGGCGCGGGCGGCTTGCGGCCGCGAAAGCGCGGCACCAGCGCGGTGAGGCCGGACGCGTAAGGCTCGCGCGATGCCAGCTTGGGGTCTTGCGCGATAAAATCGGCGTCGGCGCGGCGCAATTCGGGCGAATCGCCCAGGCCGGCCAGCTCCCTGGCCGCGCCGGCGACCGACCAAAGACGCTTGAGCAAATCGGGTGCGGTCTTGATCTTGGTCAGCGCCGGGCCTGTGGCGTCCCACAGCGCCGCGCGCTCGCGCAAATCCTGGCGGCGGGCGACCTTGCGGCGCGCGATCTCGGTCAGGACCGCGAGGCGGCGCCAGATGCCGCCCCTACCCCGCGATGCCATTGACGCTTTCGAGCCGCTGCAGCCGCGCCTCGATCTCGCCCGCCTCGAGCGCGCGCAGGAAGGCGTCGACGACCTGCGAGAAGGCGGAAGCCTCCTCGGCCGAGATCGTGCCATCGGCGGCCGCGGCGGCGACCGCGGCCATCGCCGGCGCGGCATCGGCGGCAGTCGCGAGCGTCGGCAGCGCGAAGCCCCTCGGGCGGTGGCGGCGCGGCGCGATGATGCGGCCGAGCGCCAGGCGCAGCGCGACGATGTTGCCCTCCAGCGCCATCTGCACCGCCTTGTTAGCGAGCGCGCCCGACGCGCCGTCGAATAATTGCTCTGCCAGCAACGTCGCGTGGTTGCGCGACCCCGGCGGGCGACCGGAAGGATTGCCCGAATGGCCCGGCAGAAACTTGCCGGTCTCGGTACGTTCCGCCTGTTTTTGCTGGGAATTTACAGGCTCCATGATCCTCCTTGTGGCGGCGGGAGCCGCTTTTTAAAGGAGGATCATATGAGCACGATTGCGATTTTGTCAAGAACATAATAGGAACAAACGCCAGACTCATCATCGACCGTTTGATGTCGCTTTGGCCATGATTTTCCTTCGTGTATCTTCATACAAAATCGAAACGAGCACGCCCCGACACAGGGGCGGCACGAACAGGAAGGAGCCCAAAATGACGCAGATCACCAGACGTGCGGTGCTTCGCAACTCGCTGGCTGTCGCCGCAGCTGGGTCGCTCGCGCGCCCGTTCATCGCCAATGCCGCGGCCTCAACGGCGACTGTGTGGTGGACCCAGGGCTTCGTCCCGGAAGAGGACACAGCCTTCAAAAAGCTGGTCGACGACTATGAGAAACAGAGCGGCAATACGATCGATTTCAGCCTGATCCCGTTCGCACCGTTGAACCAGAAGACCGTCTCGGCATTCACCAGCGGTGATGTGCCTGACATCATCGACATCAACACCGACGTTCTGGCGCCGCAAAACGCCTGGGATGACAAGATGGTCGAGGTCGGCGACGTCGTCGACACACAGAAGGACGCCTACCACCCGACGGTCTATCTGGCGACGCAGTACTACAACAACGCGGCGAAGAAGCGCGGCATGTACATAGTGCCGTACAAGACTGCCGTCGTTCCCTTCCACATCTGGAATTCGCTGGTCGAAAAGGCCGGCTTCAAGTTGTCGGACGCACCGAAGACATGGGATGCGTTCTGGGATTTCTTCAAGCCGATGCAGGCTAAGCTGCGAGATGCGGGCATGCGCAACGTCTATTCGATCGGTCTGCAATGCACCACGACCGGCCCGAATGACGGCAACAACCTGTTCAACCATTTCCTGATTGCCAATGGCGGCAACGGTATCCTCACCAAGGACGGCAAGGTCCATCTTGACGATCCGCAGGTGAAGGAAGCCGCGATCAAGGCGATCGCCTACATCACCAAGACCTACAAGGATGGCTACGTTCCGTCAGGGGCACTGAGTTGGAACGACGCCGACGACAACAACGCCTTTCACTCGAAACTGTTCGTCATGGATTTCGACGGCACGATCTCGACCGAAGTCGCGATCAAGGACCAGGCCGAACGCGACGAGGTGACGACCATGGGGCTGCCGCTCGGCAACGACGGCAAACCGATGCCGGCGCAACTCGGGGTCGCCGCCGGCGTCATCCCGAAGGGCGCGAAGAACGTCGCTGTCGCCAAGGATTTCCTGAAATACCTGATCCAGCCGCAAGTCGCGAACAACTACCTAAAGGAGGGGCTTGGCCGCTTTCTCCCGGCGATGCCCGCGCTGGTCAAGAGCGACCCGTTCTGGTTGTCGAACCCGCAGCGCAAGGCCTACACGACCGAAGCGCTGTTGAGCGATACCGTGCCCAACTACCCGGTGCTCAACCCGGGCTGGGCGGAGGTCAACGCCCAACAAGTTTGGAGCGCGGCTGCGGCAGATGTCATCCGCAACGGCACCGATCCCACGGTGGCCACCGAAGCCGCCTTCAAAAAGGTCGAGGCGATCATCGCAAAATACCCGATCGTCGAGAGCTGAGGGCGGCATGCCGGTGGTAGTTGACGGCGGTCACCCGCAGCAAGGCAATCACTGGGTCTGACGACGAGAATCGAGCTGTCTTTCCTCCATTTCGTCATCGCCGGGTCAAGCCCGGCCATGACGAAGAACGGCTGGTTAGAGTTATCTAACGCGGTGGGGGCGCCAGCACCTCGCGGCGGCCGACGTGGTTGGCGCCGCCGACGACGCCTTCCTCCTCCATGCGCTCGATGATGCGCGCGGCGCGGTTGTAGCCGATCTGCAGGTGGCGCTGGACAAAACTGGTCGAGGCCTTGCGCTCGCGGGTCACGAGGGCGACGGCCTGGTCGTAAAGCTGGTCGCCGCCGCTCGACACGTCGTCCTCGTCGAGCCCAAAGCCGCCGCCGGCGCCGCCGCCCTTGTCGTCCTCGGTAATCTCGTCGACGTAGTCGGGGGTGGCGCGCGTCTTGAGGTGGGAGACGACACGCTCGACCTCCTCGTCGGACACAAAGGGGCCGTGCACGCGGGTGACGCGGCCGCCGCCCGCCATGTAGAGCATGTCGCCGCGGCCGAGGAGCTGCTCGGCGCCGCCCTCGCCCAGGATCGTGCGGCTGTCGATCTTGGAGGTGACCTGAAAGCTGATGCGGGTCGGGAAATTGGCCTTGATCGTGCCGGTGATGACATCGACCGAGGGGCGCTGCGTCGCCATGATGATGTGGATGCCGGCGGCGCGCGCCATCTGCGCCAGGCGCTGCACCGAGGCCTCGATGTCCTTGCCGGCGACCAGCATAAGGTCGGCCATCTCGTCGACGATGACGATGACGAGCGGCAGCTCGGTGAGGTCGAAGGGCTGCTCCTCGATGATCGGATGGCCGGTCTCCGGGTCAAAGCCGGTCTGCACCTTGCGCACCAGCGTCTCGCCCTTCTCGCGCGCCTCGAGGATGCGGGCGTTGAAGCCCTCGATGCTGCGCACGCCGAGCTTTGACATCATCTGGTAGCGGCGCTCCATCTCGCGCACGGTCCATTTGAGCGCGAGCACCGCCTTCCTGGGATCGGTGACGACCGGCGCCAGGAGATGCGGAATGCCGTCATAGACCGACAGTTCCAGCATCTTCGGATCGACCATGATGAATTTGCAGCGGTCGGGCGGCATCCGATAGAGGATGGAGAGGATCATCGTGTTGATGCCGACCGACTTGCCCGAGCCGGTGGTGCCGGCGATCAGCAGATGCGGCATGCGCGCGAGGTCGGCGACGACCGCCTCGCCGCCGATGTCCTTGCCGAGCGCGAGCGCGAGCCGGCCTTGGTGCTTCTCGTAGGCCGGGGAGTCGAGCAACTCGCGGAGATAGACGGTCTCGGCCCGGGTGTTGGGGAGCTCGATGCCGATCACGCTCCTGCCCGGCACCACCGCGACGCGCACCGAGATCGCGCTCATCGAGCGGGCGATGTCGTCGGCAAGGCCGATGACGCGCGACGCCTTGATACCCGGCGCCGGCTCCAGCTCATAAAGGGTGACGACCGGGCCGGGGCGCACCTGCACGATCTCGCCGCGCACGCCGTAATCCTCGAGCACGGCTTCCAAGAGCCGGGCGTTTTTCTGCAGCGCCTCCTCGTCGATCGTCTCGGATTTGGCGACGGGCGGTTTCACCAGCAGCTCGATCGGCGGCAGGATCGGCTGACCGTCGAGGTCGAGCACCGATTGGCGCTCGAACTCGGCGCGGCGGCCGGAGCTCACCGAGCGCGTGCCGGGCAACACCAGGCGCGCAAGCCGGTTGCCGGCGGACTGCGGTTCGGACACAGGCTCGACGACGACGGGACGCAGCGGGGTGACGCGCGCGGGGCTCGTCGCCGGGCCGGGGAAGTTCGGCTCGTGACGCGCCTCGCCGGGCGCGTTCGCGGCCGCCCGCGGACGCGCCCAGGGCAGCGGATGCTGCGGCCCGAGCCTCGGGTCGATCGCGGGCGCGCGCTCGCGCCGGGCGGCGCGCCAGCGCGAGACGGTGCGCGCGCCAAAGCCGACCGCGGCCGCCGCGCCGACACCCGACACGGCGGCAAGCCGCGCCGCGTTGCGGCCGGCGCCGCTGCCGACGTCGCGCCAGTCGCCCCAGGAAAGGCCCATGACCGACAGCAGCAAGAGCGCGGTCAGCGCCGCCGCGCCCATCGCCAGCGGCAGCTCGAGCCCGGCGAGGCCAACGGCCTGCACGAGATGCTGCATCCCCCAACCGAGCGCGCCGCCGGCACCAGCGGGCAGCGGGATCGGCTTGAACTGCAGGATCGACACGGCATAAGCGCCGAGCAGCAGCGCCGGCATCACCATCAAGAGCCGGCGCGACATGTGCTGCGGCGGCCGCTGCAGCATCAAGCGGAGCGCCCAGCCGAGCAGGATCAGCGGGATGATGAAGGCGGCGAGCCCCAGGCTTTGCACCAGGCAGTCGGCGACGAGCGCGCCGTCGCGGCCGAGGAAATTGCTCGGCGTCGCGTCACCCGCGGTGTTGAGCGACGGGTCGGCCGGGTTGTAGGTGAAGAGGGCGACAGCGACGAGAAAGCAGACGATGACCAGCACCGCGCCAAGCCCTTCCCAGAGGCGGCGCTTGAACGACGCGACCATCGCGTTCCAGCTGTCGACCTGATGATTGACCCGCTGGCTGAAGCCGCGGGCAAGCGGTGCCGATTTGGCCATGTCGTGGTCCCCCAACCACTCCGTGGTCTTCCAGGCGCCGGTCTTTCCCCCGAAATTCCGGCGCCGCGTCTCGTCCTGCCGCCCCGGGGCTAGAAGACCCGGCTACAACGCCCGGCGCATCCGCGCGAACGCGGCGTCGAGCGTCGCCTCGTCATGGACGACCGCGACACGAATATACTCGCTCCCCGGGTTCTTACCAGCATTCGCCGCGCGGGCGGTATAGCCGCCGGGCAGCACGCGGATCGCCGCGTCGCGCCACAGCCGCAGCGCGGCTTGCTCGCCATCGCCGACATCGAGCCACAAAAAGAACCCGCCCGCCGGCCGGTAAAAGCCGTAACGCCCGGCGAACGCCGCCTCGGCGAGATCGAACTTGCGGCGATAGAGCGCCCGATTCTCGATGACATGCGCCTCGTCGCGCCACAACGCCGTCGCCGCCCACTGGACGGGCAGCGGCACCTGACAGCCGCCAAAATCCCGCAGACGCTTGAACTCGCCGACGAGCTTCGGGTCGCCGGCGACAAAGCCGGAGCGCAGGCCCGCCGAACTCGACCGCTTCGAGAGGGAGTGAAAGACGACCACGTTGGTGAAATCGCCACCTAACGCCTGGCAGGCTTCGAGCGCGCCGGGCGGCGGGACCGTGTCGTAAAGCTCGGCATAGCACTCGTCGGCGGCGAGCACGAAATCGTATTCGCGCGCGAGGCGGATCGCCTTTTTCAGGTATTCGAGGTCGGCGATCGTGCCCTGCGGGTTTGACGGCGAGCACAGATAGAACAGCGCGCAACGCTCGAGCGTCGCCTTGGGAATCTCGTCGAGATCGGGGAGGAAGGCGTTGTCGCGCGTCGCGTCGAGAAACACCGCCTCGGCGCCAGCCATCGTCGCCGCGCCGTTATAGACGAGGTAATACGGGTTGGGCACCAGCACGACCGGCTTCTGCCCGGCCTTCTCGCGCGGCACGACCACGCTCGAAAAAAGATAAAGCCCCTCCTTGGTGCCGGCGAGCGTCGCGACATGCTTTTCGATGTCGAGCGCGCCGGGCTTCAGCTTGTAGCGAAAGGTCAGCCAGTCGACGATCGCCTGGCGCAGCTCGGGCGTGCCGGCCATCGGCGGGTACTTGTTCCACTCATGCGCATGCGCCACCAGGGTCTCGGTAAGCAGCGCCGGCGGCTGATGCTGCGGCTCGCCGACCGACATCAGGATCGGCGCGTCATTGACCCGCGGCGTCACCGGATTGAGGAGCGCCCGCAGCGCCTCGAACGGGTAATCGCTGAGGCTGTCGAGTTCGGGATTGAGCGGCACGGCGAGTCCTCGGCGAGGTTATTTGCCGCGAGACTATGTGATCGGACGCGCGCTGTCATTTCCGGGTCATCGCCGATGGTTACGGTGGCTCGCGTCCCCAAATCCGACCTACGTCGTCCGACGGCAGGACTTAAACTTTCTGCGCGACAAAGCGTATCGCGCGAACCGGGGTCAAGGCCGAGGGAAATTTCACGCCGTATTGCAGCACAAATCGGCCGAGCGGAATGCGATCTATTACGGGCGGGCTACCGCAATATCGTTCTATCGTCTGGGCAATCGTGTCGACGGCGAACTGGAACGTTGGCGGATGCCTGATAAGCCGCTCGATGACGGCACGCGACGGGCGATATAGCAGTTTTTCGATCAGGTGGAACCAGCGGGGCACACACGACTCGACAACAATCAACCGGCCACCGGGGCGCAGCACTCGCGTCGCTTCGGCGATGGCGCGATCCAAGTTGGCGGTGCAGTCGCGCCAAGTCCGCCCGACCAGATGATGCAGCAGCATTACCATCAACACGCCGTCATGCGTTGCATCGGGTCTCGGCAACTTCAGAGCGTCGCCGGCGATGAACGTGACGTTTTTTGGCCTTCCTTCGAGCGGCAGCGAGTCAACTGCTAGATCAACCGCCGTGATGACCCCTACGACCGATGTGTCATAGTCAAACACGCCCCCGTTTCCTATATCGAGCAGGTCGCCCATCCCCTGGATTGCTGTTGTCACAGCACGGTTGATGGCTTGGTAGCTGTCGATAGCCGCAATCGCGTCACGATAGGCGCCATCACCATCGAGGAAATAGCGTTCGTTCGCCGCCGCCGCGGACCGCGGCTGGCCGACCTGATCAGCCAGGGAACATCTCGCTAGCAGCCTTCGCAGTGACGTTGGTGGTTACGTCCACCATACGCGATTATCAAAGCACCGCACGGCTTATGTGCACTGCGAGTGCGCATTCTACCTCGCCGGAGCCCGGCAAGCGTCAGCGCACCGGTGCGCGCAGGGCTGAGTGGCCCTCACACCGATGCTGACAAGCCGGGGCTTTGCAGAAACATTTTCGCGGCTCCTCAGTCCCATGGCTTGAGGCTTGGGAGCGGGGGCATGGACTACTCAGCGTTGCGATTGCCAATCGTCCATCGCCGTAAGGGCGTGGCTCCGATGAGCCCCAACGATGTCCTCGGCTGGGGTGCGGCGGCGCTGGTCTTTTCGACCTTCTACGCACGCCAGATGACGCTCCTGCGAATGCTCGCGATCGCCAGCAATATCGGCTTTGTGGCGTACGGATACCTCAATCACCTATGGCCGGTCGTCGGCCTGCATGTCGCCATGCTGCCGCTCAACGTCATTCGTTTGCGTGAAATTCTTCGGGCCAGGGCTCGGGTGGAAAAAACCGCTACCCGGCCCATGGCAATCTTGCCCGTCGCCGCTGTCGGCGGGACGCACAAAAGGGAGCGCGCGGGAGGCTTTGAGCCCCCCGCGCCTCCTGATACTCGCCTTACCTCTGTCGAGCGCCGTCAGACCGTCAGATCGATCGCGAAGGATCGGGTCCTCGAGCCTTACCGCGCCGCCAGTTAGCCGCGAACCATCGGCACCGCAGGCGGCGGTGGCGGCGGCGGGGCCGGAGCCATCGGCGGCGGTGGCGGCGGAGCGGGCGCCGGAACGGGAGCACATGCCGCGAGCAACGCGGGAAGTACGACGGCGATAAGGGCTGCCTTACGCAACTGCCTGAGGCGAGCCCTTGTTTCGGCAACGTTCAACATCTGTTTCCTCCACAGTTGAGGGACTCACACAATACGACAATCGGAACGTGATTGACAGCACAGCAACGTCGACACCGCATCGTGGTTCCAGCGCGAGCGCGCGAAAAGCCGATCGAGGTCGCCGCAACCCTCCGTGAACCCTATCCCGAGGGCCGGCGTACCGGAGGTCGATCAACGAAAAACTTGCTTTTACCCGCGCTTGAAGCACCCTCGTCCCAGAGGGCACGATTCGTTTTCTGAGGCCATCGCGTGAAGGTTTTGCACCATCTCGATTCGGAACCGCGAACGCGCACCGCCGTTTTCCACCGGCGGCAGCGCAAGTCGTTGGCGGATCACGCTATCGGTGAGGCGATCTTGACGAGGGGTCTTCTGACATGCGGCGCAATGGCGTTGGCCGCGGCCTCGATGCTTGCCGCGCCGGCCGTTCTCGCGGCGGAACCTGGGGGAGCCTTCTCGCCGCCCGGCCCTGCGGCGGCTTCCATCAACGCCGATCTCGGCCAGCTGCTCGACAACACGCCGGAGCTGGTCGTCGCCGGTGAGCGGCTGAACGCCCCGTTGCTGCGACGTTTTTACGCGCGTCATGGGTTCGCCCCGGTATGGACGAACCGGCGGGCGCAGGCGATGTCGCTGATCAACGCCGTGCTGCAATCCGGCAACCAGGGCCTCCCGCCGGAGCTGTTCCACGCAAATCTGCTGCTGTCGTCCGCGACATTGACGCCGCTCGACCGCGAACTCCTGCTGTCGGACGCCTTCCTCTCCTATGCCGACGCGCTGGCGCGCGGGATCATGCCGATCGAGCGCCGCCCGGACGACCAGGTTTTGACCCCCGAGCCGATCGATGTCGCCGCCGCGCTCGACGCCGCCATCGCCAGCCCCGATCCGGCGGCGGCGATCCAAACGCTGGCGCCGGCGACGCCGACCTACTTGGCGCTGCGCCAGGCTTTGCTGGATCTGCAGGCGGGGTCCCCGGCCCACGGCAAGACCGCGACGGCCCGCTGGCGCCAGATCGAGGTCAACCTCGAACGCGAACGCTGGCTGCCACGGCACCTGCCGGCCGACCGCGTCTGGGTCAATGTCGCCGACGAGCGGGCCGTGCTGTACCGCAACGATCAGCCGGTTTTCTCGACAAAGGTCATTGTCGGGCAAGATGTGCGGGTGAACCAGAGCCCGGAATTCCAGGCCATGATCAGCGGAGTCATCTTCAATCCGCCCTGGAACATCCCCACGGATATCGCCAACAACGAGATCCTGCCAAAGATCAACCAGGACCCGGATTATCTTGCCAAGCACAACATGATCATGCTGCCCGATGGCGTGGTGCAGCAGGTGGCGGGACCCAACTCGGGACTCGGGCAATTGATGCTCGACATGCATAACCGGTTCGACGTCTACCTGCACGATACCCCGGGAAAGAATTTGTTCGCTCGCGATGACCGGCGCATCAGTCACGGATGCATCAGGGTCGAGAAACCCCGCGAACTGGCCGCGCTGCTGATGCAGCAACCGACCGATGCCATCGATCAAGCGATCGCGACGGGCAACACCACCGAAAGCCCCCTGCCGCAGTCCGTGCCGGTCTTCGTGACGTACGAGACCGCGTTCGCGGATGCTGATGGCAAGCTGCAAACCCGCCCTGACTTCTATGGCCGCGACGCCGAAATATGGCAATACCTCGACCCGGAACGGCGGGCGGTGGCGGAACGCGACGCGCCCGGCCAACGCGGGGGCTGAGTCCACAGCGAGCCGACCCGGGACAGCGGCCGGTGCGTTAACCGAACCCGCGATTGACGACAGCAACAACCGAGTTTCATATGCCACGCATGAGGTCGCTCACCTCTCCGGGACTTTGCGTCATTACCCCGTCATTCCGGCAAGGCCGCTTTATCAAGCGGACGATCGACAGCGTCCTCTCGCAGGGTGTCGAGTGCGACTATGTCGTTGTCGACGGCGGCAGCGACGACGAAACCGTCGACATCCTCAAGAGCTACGGCGAGCGACTCCGCTGGGTGTCGGAGCCCGATCGCGGCCAGTCGCATGCGATCAATAAAGGGCTGCGGATGACCGATGCCGAGATCATCTGTTGGCTCAATTCGGACGATCTGTACTTTCCCGGCACGCTGCCCCGAATTCAGCAGTTCTTCGCGGAGCGACCGGAGATCGACATGGTCTACGGCAGGGCGCACTACATCGACGCCGACGACCGCTGGATCGAAGATTACGGGACCGAAGCGTGGAATTTTGATCGGCTGCAGCTAACCTGCCACCTGTGCCAGCCGGCGACCTTTTTCCGCCGCCGGCTGATCGATCGGGTCGGGCCGATCGACGAGACGCTCAACTACTGCATGGATTACGAATTGTGGATCCGTGTCGCGCAGGCCGGGCTGCCAGTCGCGTATCTCGACGATGGCGTGCTGGCGGGCTCGCGCATGCATGAAGCGGCGAAGACGGTCAGTTTGCGCACGCCGGCGCAAACAGAAATCCTCAGCATGCTGAAGCGGCGGCTCGGCTCGGTGCCGGACGTTTGGCTCTCCAATTATGCGCACGCGACGCTGCCGCCCAAGGTTGCGGAAGGGGGCGACAATTTGCGCCGGCGGAGCGAGCTCAGTGTCCGCGTCTTGCTCCCAGCCTGCGCTGGAACCGGTCGGTGCGGTGGAGCCTGTTGCGGCTCGTTGGCATGTGGATGGTAGACATACTCCTCGAAACGCCGCCCGCGCGGCTGGCACGCGGAGGAACCCGGAAGTTCCGCCGGGGAATCGCAAAGCTCCTCCGGATCGCGAAGCTCCGCAGCTGAGGTCAAGCGCCACCGCGAACCCCTTGGCGCTGACATCGAATGGCCCGACAATCACGGTGACGATTATCCTGGGCTAGCGGGTGGCTGCGATGAACGACACCGGGCCTTCCTCCGCCGGACCGTGGATCGGGCAATCGATCAAGCGTCGCGAGGACCAGCGTCTGCTCACTGGCCAAGGCCAGTTCGTCGCCGACCTGGTGCTGCCGAAAATGCTGCACGCGGTGCTGGTGCGCAGCCCGCTCGCCCATGCGCGCATCCGCGCCGTCGATCTGTGCCAGGCGACGCAAGCGCCAGGCGTGGTCTATGCGATGAACGGCGCCGATTTGTTGCAGCTGCTGCCGCCGATCCCCGAAGGGCAAATCTCGCTGCCGCCGAAATGGACGACGCAGATCCAGCACAAATTCCTCAACCCGCAGGAGCCGCTCCTGGCGCACGACAAGGCGCGGCATGTCGGCGAGGCACTGGCGATCATCGTCGCCGAGACACGCGACCAGGCGGAGGACGCGGCCGAGCTGGCGACGCTCGACCTCGAAGAGCTGCCGGCGGTGACCGACCCAGAGGCGGCGGTCAAGGCGGACAGCCCGATCGTCCATGAGCAGTGCAACACCAATCTGATCGGCGAATTCACGGTCGGGCGCGGCGACGCCGCGGGCGAGATGGCGAGGGCGCCGCATCGCCTCAAGCGGCGCTTCTATCACCACCGCTACGCCGCGGTGCCGATGGAGACGCGCGGCGTGCTGAGCGCCTATGACCCGCGCACCGACTCGGTGACGATCTGGTCGTCGACCCAGGTGGTGCATTGGGTGCGGCGCGAGGCGGCGATGCTGCTCGGCATTCCCGAGGCGCGGGTGCGCTGCATCGCGCCCGATGTCGGCGGCGGGTTCGGCGGCAAGGGGCATGTCTACCCCGAGGACATGCTGATGACGTTTCTGGCGCGCAAGCTCGGCCGGCCGGTCAAGTGGATCGAAGGCCGCAGCGAGCATCTGCAAAGCGCGACGCACTCGCGTGATCAGCTGCACGATATCGAGGTCGGGTTTGACGATGACGGGCGCATCCTGGCGCTGCGGGACGACTACATCGTCGATTGCGGCGCGTGGAACCCGATCGGCTCGGCGGTCGCCTACAACACCGCGGTGCATCTCACGGGCCCGTACAAGATCGAGAATTACCAGGCGCGCGGCCGTGTCATCGTCAGCAACAAGGTGCCCAACGCGCCCTATCGCGGCGCCGGACGGCCGGAAGCCTGCTTTGCGATGGAGCGGACGATCGACCTGATCGCGCGCACGCTCGGTCTCGAGCCGGCCGAGGTGCGCCGGCGCAACATGATCCCGGCAGCCGAGATGCCCTATGCGGTCGGCATGCCCTATCGCGACGGCGAGCCGATCGTCTACGACAGCGGCAATTACCCGGCGGCGCTGGAAAAGGCGCTGGCCGGTGTCGGCGGGGTCGCGGCGTTTCGCGCGCGGCAAGCCGAGGCGCGCAAGGCGGGACGGCATCTCGGGCTCGGCATCGGCTTTTATATCGAGGGCACCGGGGTCGGGCCGTTCGAGAGCGCGTTTGTGCGGGTCGACCCGAGCGGCAAAATCTACATTTCCGGCGGCGCCGCGCCACAGGGCCAGGGTATGGAGACGATCTTCGCGCAGATCACCGCCGATCTGTGGAAGGTGAGGCCGGAAGACGTCGTCGTCTCGCTCGCCGACACGGCGTCGATCGCGATTGGTTTTGGCACCATGGCGAGCCGCAGCACGGTGACCTTGTCGGGTGCGCTGCATGGCGCCAGCGAGCGGTTGCGGGAGAAGGTCTTCGCCATCGCCGCCAATATTCTCGAGTGCGCGCCGGCCGATCTCGAATTGCGCAACGGCGGGGTCGGCATCGTTGGTGTGCCAGCGACGACGCTGAGCCTGCAGCGCATCGCCCGCGCGGCGATCCCGGGCTGGACCAACGACCGGCCGCCGGGGGTCGATGCGGGGCTCGAAGAGACCTATTACTGGCAGCCGCCGACCGTCACCTGGAGCTATGCGGTGCATGTCGCGGTGGTCGAGGTCGACACCGAGACCGGGCGCGTGCGGCTCGACGACTACGCCGTCGCGCATGATTGCGGCAATGTCGTCAACCCGATGCTGGTCGAGGGCCAGATCCACGGCGGCGCGGTGCAGGGGCTGGGTGGCATCCTCTGCGAGGCGATCGCCTATGACGCCAACGGGCAGCTGCTGTCAGGCTCGTTCATGGATTACGCGATGCCGGTCGCAACGGATGTGCCAAACATCAAGATCACCCATCTGCATTCACCCTCACCGCTGAACCCGCTCGGGGTCAAGGGCGTCGGCGAGGGCGGCGCGGTCGCGCCGCCGGCCGCGGTCGCCAACGCGGTATGCGACGCGCTGGGCGAAATGGGGTTGGAAATCAACGCGACCCCGGTACGGCCGGCAGAAATCGCCCGAGAATTTAAGGCCATGGCGCGCGATTTGCGAGCTGGAGCGGCATGAGCGCCGCCAGCGACCTTCCGGCGATTCCCGGCGTCTTTCACGAGACGGCCTCCGGGCGGAGCCTGATGGGGGTCGTCGATCTACGGGTGTACGGGCGACGGTCGGATGCGGCGGGCGCGAAGCGCGCGGCGGCGCATCTCGGCTGCATGGTCGCGACCGGGACGCTGGTGTGGCTCGCCTTACCCTCTTGGCCGCTGCTGATCCCGGCGATGCTGCTGCACGGTCTCACCTTGGTGACGATGTTCGCGCCGATGCATGAATGCACCCACCGCACCGCCTTTGCCTCGCCGGCCGCGAATGCGGCGGTCGGATGGGTGGCGGGGCTGCTGAGCTTCTACAACTCGACCTATTACCGCTGGTACCATTCCTGGCACCACCGCTACACGCAGGACCCGGCGCGCGACCCCGAGCTGATGTTTCCGCGCGCCAGCGATCGCGGCACCTATCTGCGCGAGATCAGCACGGTCGGGTTCTGGTATCGCCGGGTGGTGGATTACGCGAGGCTGGCGCTGGGGCTGTACCGGCTGCCTTTTGTCCCCGACAGCGCCAGACGCCCAATCCGGATTTCGGTGTCCATCCAGTGGCTGGTCTATCTTGGCGCGGCGGGGACGGTCGTCATGGGATTTACCGCGCCCTTGTACTTCTTCTTCCTGCCGTCGCTCTTGGCGATGCCGTTTATGCGCGCGTATCTGATCGCCGAGCACACGCTGTGCAGCGGCGACCAGAACTTCCTCACCAATACGCGGACGACACTGACCGTTTTCCCGGTGCGGCTGCTGATGTGGAACATGCCGTTCCACGCCGCGCATCATTTGTTCCCGTCGGTGCCGTTTCATCGCCTGCCGGCGCTGCATGAGCTGATCGGCGCACGGTTCGCGCATGTCGGGTCGGGCTATGTCGCGGTGAACCGCGAGGTATGGCGGTCGATCGCCTAGCCGGTGATCTCGAAATGCGCGGCGGTCGGTTTCATCGCCGCGCCATTGATCGGCACCATGTCCTGCGGACAGGCGGAGAGCGCGACGATGCAGTCGATCTCGGCGCGCAGCGTCACGTAGCTTCCGGGGGTGCTGACCGGCGGCAACACGTCGATGCGGTTGCCGTCAACGACCGGGATGTTCATGAAGAGATTGAGCGGCGAGGGCGTCTCGGGCGGCGTCAGGCCCAGCGCGGCGAGCGCGGCGGCGAGATTGTCGGTGCAATTGTCGTGGTAGCCGACCGCGCCGAGCAGCTCGTAGCGCCAGCGATCGCAGGCCGCGACCAGCGTGTCGTGGATGCCGCCGGAGGTGTCGTCGGTCAGCGTCAGGATCGGCCGGCGATGGTTGGTGACAAGCGGGTCGCCAAGCCGCGGGATGATCCGCCCGATAGAGATGCGCGTGTGCTCCATCGACATGAATTCGCGGATGTCGCGCTCGCAGAACGCCCAGGTGTCGACCACCTGCTGCCCGAACGTATTGATCACCCTGATACTTTGCCCCGCCGATAGCGGTGTCGCGATACCGCGCCGCGCCGGAATTTCGATCATCGCTTGCCTCCAATACGCAGTATTGCGAAGGCCAATTCTATTCCAGAGCCAAGGCCGCCGTTGAGTTTTGCTTAAGCTTATCTGGTTAGCTTCCGCGAATGCTAAGGCATGGCGATCGGATAGAGGCCGCATTCGTGCGCCGTCACCCGGCGAACCGGCGCGTCTACGCGATCGGCATCCTATGCGTCGTGATCACGATTGCCGCCGCCTGCCTGTCGATCGGGCTGCTGCGACGCGACCAGAGCAACCAGCAGATGAGCGACGCCAACAACCTCGCCATCGTGCTCGCGGCGCAGGCGGCCCGCGCGATCCAGGCGGTGGACCTGGTCGTCCAGGAAACGCGCGCGTTGGTGCTGCGCGACGGCGTCGACACCGCCGACGGATTCCGCAACCGGCTTGAGACCGAGGACATCCACAATTTCCTCGTCAACCGGCTGCAGAGCCTGCCGCAGGCCAATTCGCTGGCGCTGCTCGACGATACGGGCCGGATCGTCAACTTCTCGCATACCTGGCCGGTTCCGGTGATCGAGGCCGGCGACCGCGACTTCTTCAAATATCTGCGCGACCACGACGACCCCAAGCTGGTGATCGGCCTGCCGGTGGTGAACCGCTTCACCAAGGCCTGGGTCATCATGATCGCGCGACGCGTCGACGGACCGCACGGCGAATTTCTCGGCGTAGTCGTGGGCGTCCTTGAAGCGCGCTATTTCGAGGATTTCTATCGCGAAGTCCGCAATGGGGAGTCCTCCTCGGCAAGCCTGTTCCGCTCGGACGGCGTGCTGTTGGCGCACCAGCCGACGATCGACGAGGCGATCGGCCGGTCGCTGTCCAACGACTCGGGCTGGTACGAAATGCTGGCGAAAGGCGGCGGCGCCTATCTGACCCCCGGCTATTTCGACGATGTCGAACGCATCGTGTCGGTGCAGCCGGTGCCCGACTACCCGCTCGCGGTCTCGGTCGGGATCGACGAGCACGCCGCGCTCGCGCCGTGGCGCAAGCAAACGCTGATCATCGCCATCGGCACGCTCGGCGCGGTAGTCGGCTTCGGCTTTCTGTTCCGCGCGCTGGCGGTGCAGTTTCACCGGGTCGAGGAGCGGTCGACGGAACTCGAGCAGAGCGAAAGCCGCTTCCGCGACTTTGCGCTGACCTCGTCCGACTGGTTCTGGGAAACCGACGAGAACCACCGCTTTACCTATATCTCCGAAGGCATTCGCCAATTCGGCCAGGAGCCGGCGACCCGGATCGGCCGCAGCCGTATGGAACTCGCCACCGACATCGAGAGCGAGGCCGACAAGTGGCGCGCCCATATCGCCGAGCTCGAGCGGCACCGACCGTTCCGCGATTTCTCCTATTCGCGCAAGATCGGCGATCAGCCGGAAAACACGGTGTCGATCAGCGGCAATCCGATATTCGATGCGACGGGACGCTTTACCGGCTATCGCGGCACGGCGCGCGACATCACGCGGCAGGTTCATGCCGAGCAAAGCCTGCGCGACGCGAAAGAGGCGGCGGAGGCCGCCAATGTCGCCAAGTCGCAATTCCTCGCCAATATGAGCCACGAATTGCGCACGCCGTTGAACGCGATCATCGGCTTTTCCGAGGCGCTCGAACTCGGCATGGCCGGCGAGCTGCAACCGCGCCAAGCGGAGTATGCCGGGCTGATCCACCAGAGCGGCGAGCACCTGCATACGGTCATCAACGACATCCTCGACCTGGCGAAGGTCGATGCGGGCAAGCTCGACCTCCACGAGGAAAGCACGATCGAGCCGCTGAGCATCATCGAGGCCTGCGTCACGCTGATGAGGAGCCATGCGGTCGCCGGATCGGTCGCGCTGTCGATCGACGCCGACGACCGTCTGCCGCTGCTGCGCGCCGACGCGACGCGGCTCAAACAGATCCTGCTGAACCTGGTCTCGAACGCCGTCAAATTCACCGGTACGGGCGGTTCGGTCGTGATCTCGGTCCACCGCGAGCCACAGGGCGGAATCGCCTTTGTCGTGCGCGACACCGGGCCCGGCATGACGCCGCGCGAGATCGAGACCGCGCTCGAGCCGTTCGGCCAGGTCGATGCCGGGGACACGCGGCGCTATGAGGGCACCGGGCTCGGTCTGCCGCTGGCGAAGCGGCTTGCCGCGCTGCACGGGGGCTCGCTGACGGTCGACAGCACCAAAGGCGTCGGCACGACGGTGACGGTCGTCTTGCCGGCGGATCGCGTGGTCGAGGCGACCCGGGTCGCCGCGGCCGGCGACTAGGCCTGAATAGAAAAACGGCCGGGTTGCCCCGGCCGTTTTGTCGTGTGCGGGCCGCGGTTATTCCGCTGGCGCCTTCGCGGCCACCGCGCCGTCCATGTCGGCGTCGATCTCGTCGATCGTGCGACCGCGCGTCTCGACCGCGATCAGCCAGAACGCCAGCGCGCCGAGCACGTACCAGGCGGCAAAGTAGTTGAACCCGGGGATCAGCGCGTCGAGCGTCGCCTTGGGGCTGACGAAGTTGTCGGAACCGGCGATGACCGCGAGACCCGCCGGGCCGATGAACTTGCCGAGATTGCCGACGCCGTAGACAAGCCCCATGCCACTGCCGCGCAGCCGCGCCGGCCACAACTCGCCCATATAGGGACCGACGATCGAGTAGTTGCCGCTGCCCATGAAGTTCTGCAGCACGACCATGACGAAGAACAGCGACACGCCGCCGATGTACACATCGTGCAAATAGCCGGCGAGCGACATGAAAAGCGCGGCGATCAGGCAGCTGACGATCCCCGAGCCGCGACGGCCCATCGCGTCGGACATCCACGAGCAGCAGAACCGGCCGGCGATCGCCGAGATGCTGACCCAGATCACCAGCTTGGAGGCCTCGGGCGGGGTAACCTTCAGCACCATCACGAACAGGGTCACCATCCACAGCGCAAGCGCGACGCCGCCGGTCTGGGTGAGGCCGGTGAGGCAGCCAGCAATGATGCTGCGCGGGTACTTGAAGAGTTCGATCCAGCGCGTGTGCTCGACCGGCGGCAAGACGGCCGGCAGCCGGATCGTCGCGGGATCGACCATCAGCGCCCAGGCGAGCGATTTGCGCGCTTCTTCCGCCCGCCCTTTGCGCAGCAGCCAGTGCGGCGACTCGGGGACAAAGGCGCGAACGTAGAGGCATAACAGCGCCGGCAGCACACCCACCGCGACAAGGCCGCGCCAGCCGATATAGGGCGCGGCGAACGCGCCGAGCAGCGCCGCGAGCAGCGAGCCGGCCGGCAGCATCGTCGTGGTGAGGCCGGTGAACCAGCCGCGCTTATGCGCCGGCGAGAATTCCTGCATCAGCGTGATGTCGACAGAATAGAGTCCGGTGACGCCAAAACCGACGATAAAGCGGCAGAACACCAAGTACATCCAGCCGCCTTCCGGCGTCACCGCCATCGCTCCGGTGGCCAGGGATACGTTGAGAATGCTGGCGATCAGCGCGGTGCGGCGGCCAATCTTGTCGGCGAGCCAGCCGTAGAACAGCGAGCCGAACGGCGCGCTGATGCCGGATGCGAGCAGGATCGCGCCCGACTGCCCGTAAGTCAGGTTCCAATCCTTGACGATAAACGCCAGCACGAAGCCGATCAGGAAGAAATCGAAGAAATCGAGCATGTCGCCGAGCGTCGCGGCGCCGGCGATCTTCCATTGGTTGATCGTAAGTTTCTGCTGCTTCTCGAGAAGATCGAGCACCGTTGCCTCCCGTCTGTCGCACCGCCGGCGGGTTTCCCGCTCGCGTTATGGCAATGACAGTAAGGCGGCGAGCCGACGCTTGGCAACGGGCGCATAAAAAATCGGCCGGGAGACCCGGCCGATTTCTAAAGATCAGTGCCGCGAGGCGCTTTAATCGCGCGCGGTGCCCATCAGGCGGAGCAGCATCATGAAGAGGTTGATGAAGTCGAGATAGAGGCGAAGCGCGCCCATGACCGACTTCTTGCCGGCGAGTTCGTAGCCGTCGCCCTCGTAATACATCTCCTTGATCGACTGCGTGTCGTAGGCGGTGAGGCCCGTGAACACGAGAACGCCGATCACCGAGATCGCGAAGCTGAGCGCGGACGAACCAACGAAGATGTTGACCAGCGAGGCGATCACGATGCCGATCAGGCCCATAAACAGGAACGCGCCGAACCGCGACAGGTCGCGCTTCGTCGTGTAGCCGTAAAGGCTCATCGCGGTGAACGTGCCGGCTGTAATGAAGAACACGCGGGCGATGCTCTCGCCGGTATAGACGAGGAAGATCGTCGACATCGACAGGCCCATCAGCGCCGCATAGGCCCAGAAGATGCCCTGCGCCGCCGCCACGCTGAGCCGGTTGAGACCGTAGGAAAGCACCATCACCAGGCCGAGCGGCGCCAGGATGACGAGCCACATCAGCGGCGTGTGGTAGATGTGCGCGATAAAGCTGTCGCGGCCGCCCATCGCCGCCACGTAGGCGACGATGCCGGTCAGCGCCAGCGCCGACGCCATGTAGTTGTAGATGCGCAGCATGTAGTCGCGCAGGCCGACATCGATGTCGAGCTGCGTTGCCGCTGACCGATCGGTCCAGCGGGGCTGCGAGCCATAGGCCATTTAAGCCTCCGAGAGAGATGCGAGGACCACTCCTCGCGTGCCAGATATTGGCACATTTGGTGGGAACTTCAAGCGAGCGCCCCGATCGGGGCCGGCGAGGGCTCGATTAAATCGCTGTCATCCGCAAGGGGGCAGAGGTCGGCTACCCGCCGCTCAGTGACCGGCACCGTCCCGTCGGCGATATCGAAATACAGATTTCGCAGCGCATCGGCGGCCAGCTCGGGGGTCATCCGCGGCGGCAGATTGAGGCATTTGCACGATTCCTTGACCTGGTCGCAAATAAACTTCGGCTGGTAATAGGCAAGGCCGAACGGCGCCAATTGTTCGATGACGTAGTCGATCACCTCTTCAGAAAACGCCAGCGAGCGGGACGCCGCCGCGCTAGCGAAAATCTGGCGATATTCTTCGGGCTCGGGCGCGTCGAGCTTGAGCTTGTATTGGATGCGCCGCAGGAATGCCGGGTCGATCAGGTCGGCCGGTTTGAGGTTGGTCGAGAACACCAGCAGGACGTCGAACGGAAGAGAGAAACTGGCGCCGGTGCTGAGCTTCAGGTAGTCGACGCGGCTCTCCATCGGCACGATCCACCGGTTGAGCAGCTCGTCCGGCCGGAATTGCTGCCGGCCGAAATCGTCGATCAGAAACATCCCGTTGAACGCCTTGACGTGCAGCGGCGCGTCGTAGACGCCGTTGTTCGGCCCGCGCGGCAGGTCGAGCATGTCGAGGGTGAATTCGCCGCCCGCAACGACGACAGGCCGGCGGCACGGCACCCAGCGCTGGTCGAAGGTCTCGACGTAAAGGCTGCTGCCAAGCTCGGTGTTGATCGTCTCGGTCACCACCGGCTGGTGCAGGCTCTGATCGAAGACTTTCATGATTTTGCCGCCGACTTCGACCGCGTACGGGATGTAGACGACATCCTTGAACATCTGGCCGATACGCGTCGCGAGCGTGGTCTTGCCGTTGCCCGGCGGTCCGAAGAGCAGGATGCTGCGGCCCGAACGGACAGCGGGCAGCAACCGGCGAATATATTCCTCGGAGATGACGAGGCCCCCGAAGCCCTGGCGCAAAGCGTCGACATCGAGCGCTTCGTTGGATATCCGCTGCTGCTCGATTTGATGCTGGAAGGCCTGCAGCGTCACGGGCGCCGGACCGACATACTCATTCTCTTCTTCGGCTTCCCTCGCCGCGGCACGGCCCTGCTCACTCAACCCGTAACGCAGCAGAAGCCCGACCCCAGCCGACCCGCTGCCCAGCGCCTGGACCAGCCGCTGCTTGACCAGCTCGCTCACGAGCTGGTCGACCAGACGGCGATGCAGCTTGAGGTGGTTGGCGATCTGCACGGCGGTTTCGGCGCGCTCGCGCAGCATCAGCTTGAGCACCAAGCCGAGAAGCATCGTTTCGTGGATGCCGGTCTCTTCGAGCGAAGACGGCACCGGCGGGGTGCCTTCGATGGCCGCGGAGAGCTGCTCCTCGCTCAGCAGATCGAGCGCGACAAGGTTGTCGCGCAGCCGCCCGCCGTAAGCCTGTTGCCGCTGCAAAGCAAACTCGATGTCGGCCGCGGTAACCAGCCCGCGGGCGACCAGCATTTCCCCTAAACGCATGTCACCATTCCCCGTTTACGCGCACGACGTTAGCGGGAGAATCGTTTATTTCTCGTGTATTACCGCGTGATCGCCCGCCTGATATCGCTACTCGTGACGCAGCTCGCGCGCGGCGGGCGCGCCGAGAATCCGCCAGGTTCCGGCAAAGCCGAGCGCCATCGTCAGCACCACCGCCGCGGCGAGCACGATGACGAGCGGCCCGGGCACGAAACTCCAATCGGAACGCAGCGGCCCGGTCACCAGCAGATAGGCGATCGCCGTACCCAGCGCGGCGGCGATCACCGCGCCGACGAGGCCCATCAAGCCGTACTCGACAAGAAACGCCGCAGCGACGGTGCGTCTCGTCGCGCCGAGCACCTTCAGCACCACGGCGTCGTAAACGCGGCGGCGGTAATCGGCGGCGATCGCGCCACCCAGCACCAGGGCGCCGGCGACGAGCGTCACCAGCGCCGCGAGGCGGATCGCCGCGCCGATCGCGACGACGATCTTTTCCAACGCGTCGAGCGCCTCGCGCACCGGGATCGCCGAGACATTGGGGTCGGCGGCGACGACCTGGCCGACCAGTTGTTCTTCCCTATTCTCGGGCAACCACGCCGCCGCGAGCACCGTATGCGGCGCGGCCTCCAAGGTGCCCGGCGCGAAAACGATGGCGAAATTGATGCCGAGCCGCGTCCAGTCGATACTGCGCAGATTGGCGATGGTCGCGGTGACCTCGCGGCCGAGCACATTGACGGTCAGCGTATCGCCGACCTTGAGCCCCATGCCATGCGCCAGGCCGGCGTCGAACGAGATCAGCGGCGGCCCGTGGTAATCGGCCGGCCACCAATTTCCGGCGGCAACCTCCGAGCCTTTCGGCACGGCGGCTGAATAGGTGAGTCCACGATCGCTGTTGAGCGCCCAGCGCGCATCGGGCGCCACCGCCGCGTTCTCGACCGGCACGCCGTTGAGCTTGGTGATGCGGCCGCGCAGCATCGGCACCTCTTCGACCCTCGTATCGGGGATCGCGCGCACCATGCCCTCGAAGCCGGCGAGCTGGGCCGGCTGGATGTCGAGAAAGAAATAGGCCGGTGCGCCCTCGGCGATGCTGCCTTCGATCTCGGCGGAAAGGCTCGCCTGGACCAGCGCCACCGCGACCAGCACGGTGAGGCCAATGCCAAGCGACAGCACGACGCGCGCGGTCGGCGCTCCCGGTCGATGCAGATTGGCCAGCGCCAGACGCAGCACGAAACGACGTGGCCGGCCAATGCGGCGCGCGGCGGTGACGATCGCCTCACCGGCGAGGCGGAAGACGGCAAAGGAAAGAATCGCGCCGGCGACGTACCACAGCGCGATGGCGCGGTCGGTCGCGGTGACGGTCAACAGCGACGCGAGCATCAACCCGGCGATGCCGGTTCCGAGGATCGCGGCGAGCGGCAGGCGGCGGCGCGACGGCGCGATCACGTCGCGCAGCAGCTGGCCGGGCGCGACCCGTCCCGCGCCCGCGAGCGGCAGCAGCGCGAACATCACCACCGCGAGCGCGCCATCGGCCGCGGCGATGGCGAGCGGCAACGGGTGCACGCCGACCCGGAGCGGGACGGGCAGCAGCTTTGCGATAAACGGCGCGACGGCGACCGGCAGCAGCGCGCCGAGGACGAGGCCCACCACGATGCCGCCGAGCGCGAGGATACCGATCTGCGTGGCGTAAGCCGCGAAGACGAGGCGGTTCGAGGCCCCCAAGGATTTGAGAACCGCGATCGTCGCGGTCTTGGCGCTGACAAAATACGACACCGCGCTGGCAATGCCGATCCCACCGACGAGCAGCGCGGTGATCCCGACCAGACCGAGAAACAGCGCGATGCGATCGATAAAGCGCTGCAGGGCGGGGCTCGCCTCGCCGGCGGTACGCACCTGCCAGCCGGAATCGGGGAATTTGTCGCGCGCCTGCCTCACCCAGGCGGCGGGGTCGCTGCCGGGCGAGAGCTTTACGCGGTAATCGTAATTGACGAGCGCGCCGGGCTGCAGCAGCCCGGTTGACGGCAGCGCCGCCATCGACACGGTCACCCCCGGCCCGAATGCCAGGCCAGAGAGCGCGGCGTCAGGCGCTCGCTGCATCGTCGCGCGCAGCTCGAGGGTGGCGGCGCCGATCTTGAATTTGTCGCCGATCTTGAGGCCAAGCCGTTCGGCGGCCGCGGGCGCGACGACCGCGCCGTAGACGCCGTCACGTGCCGCGAGCACGCCGGCCAGCGGTTGCGGCGGACCCAGCTGCACGGCGCCGTAGAGCGGGTACGCGCCGTCGACCGCCTTCAGCTCGATGAGCGTGTGGCGCGCGCCGCCAGGCAACGCTGACTCTGAGGATACGGCCATCGATTGCAGCAAGGCGATTTCCGACACCTGGCCGCTTTGGTCGAGAAATTCGCGCTCGGCCGCGCTCGCCTCGCGATGTACGAGCCGTGCCGACGCGTCGCCACCAAACAGCACGCGGGCATCGTTATGGATCGCCACGCCGACCGCTGCGCCCAGCGAGCCGATCCCGGCGATCGCGCCGACCCCGAGCACCAGGCAGGCGAGAAAGACGCGGAAGCCTCGCACCCCACCGCGCAACTCGCGCAGGGCGAGGGTGAATGGGTAGCGCCAGTGGCTCACCAGCCCCTCACCCTCCCATCGCGGCGCGATGGGCCCCTCCCTCTCCCCGCTTTGGCGGGGCGAGGGGATTTCGAATGTCCTCGACGATGCGGCCATCGCTCATGTGCAGCTGGCGCGCGCAGCGGTCGGCGAGCCGGATGTCGTGCGTGATCAAGAGGAGGCTCGTGCCCTGGCGCGCGTGCTGGGCGAAGAGGCAATCGATGACCACCTCGCCGGTCGCCGCATCGAGATTGCCGGTCGGCTCATCGGCGAGGATCAATCGCGGCGCGGCGACAAAGGCGCGGGCGATCGCGACGCGCTGCTGCTCGCCGCCGGAAAGCTGCGCCGGATAATGGGTGAGGCGCCGGTCGAGCCCGACCCGGCCGAGCGCCGCTTCGGCTTGCGCGAGGGCATCGCCGGCGCCGGCCAATTCGAGCGGGATCGCGACATTTTCGAGCGCGGTCATCGTCGGGATCAGGTGAAACGCCTGAAAGACGATGCCGACATGGGCGCGCCGCAAGCGCGCGAGCCCGTCTTCATCGAGCGCCGCAAGATCGCTGCCGGCAACGGCGACACGGCCGCTCGAGGGCCGCTCGAGCCCGGCGGCGACCATCATCAGCGTCGATGTCCCCGAGCCCGAGGGCCCGAGCAGCGCCACGGTCTCGCCCGCGGCGATCTCAAGCGAAACCCCGCGCAAAATGTTGACGGGGCCGGCCGCGCTCCCCAGTGTTAAATGGACATCCTCTAGAACCACGAGCGGGCTCTCGGAATGGGGCGAGACGGTCATTTCGAGTCAAACCGGAGAGCCGCGCAAAAGCTCCGTCGATATGGGGTCTTTTCCCCTCTCGCCAAGTTGCGACGTAATTTCTCTCCCCCTCCGCCCCCGGGGGTGGAGGGGGCCGGGGTGAGGCGGGGGATTTCAGAGACGTCCGAGCATTCCCACCTCACCCGGCCGTCGCTGCGCGCCGGCTTCCCTCTCCCCCCAATGGGCGGAGAGGGATTAGTTTTGATGGCCATCCTTGCCTTAGCACTGCTGCTCATTCCGATGTCCGCCTCAGCCGGAACCCCCGAAGTGCTTGCCTTTGGCGACAGCCTGACCGCCGGGCTCGGCCTGCCGGCGAACGAGGCGTTTCCCGCCCAGCTGCAGGCGCGGCTCAAGCGCGAGGGGATCGATGCCACGGTCGTGAATGCCGGTGTGTCGGGCGACACGACGACCGACGGTCTCGCGCGGCTCGATTGGGCGCTCGCCGACAAGCCGGGTTATGTGATCCTGGCGCTCGGCGCCAACGACATGCTGCGCGGGATCGACCCGAAGATCGTCCGCGCCAATCTCGACAAGATGATCGACAAGATCACCGCGTCGGGCGCCAAGATATTGCTGCTCGGCATGCGGTCGTCGCCAGATTGGGGCCCGCAATACGAGCGCGACTTCGATGCGATCTATCCCGATCTGGCGAAGGCGCACGGTGTGCCGCTCTATCCCTTTTTCCTGGAGGGCGTGGCGATGGACCCAGCATTGAACCAGCCCGACGGGCTGCACCCGAATGAGCGCGGCGTCGCGATCGTGGTCGATCATGTCGCGCCGCTGGTGGCGAAGATGATCGGCAGCGCCGGCGCGGAGGGCAAATCATGAGCGCCGGGTTTACCGCGGCCTTTGCCGCCGGCGACCCCGCGACGCTCGGCGCGCGGCTGGTCGCCCAGCTGCCACGCGAGGCGGAAGCGACGCTCGGCATCCTTTATGTCAGCGAGCCGGCGGCGCCAGTGCTGCCACGGCTGGTCGACGAGCTCGCCGCCGGCACCGGCATCGAGCATTGGACGGGCGGGGTCGGCCTCGGCGTCTGCGCCTCCGGCGAGGAGGTCTACGACCAGCCGGCCGCCGCGGTGTTGACGGCCGCGGTGCCCGAGGACTCGTTCCGCATTTTCGCCTCGACCGGCGACCCGGCCGCCGATCTGCCGCGCCGCCACGGCACGTGGATCGACGCGACGCAGCCGATCCTGGCGCTCGTCCATGCCGACCCGCGCTGCCCCGATCTCTTACGCGCAACGATCGACGCGGGCGCCGCGACCGGCGCGTTTCTCGTCGGCGGGCTGGTCTCGCACCGCACCGGCGCGACGCTGGTGGCGCGGACGGCCGGAAGCAACGAAGCGGGCACTGGCGCCGGCGGGATGGCCGGGCTGATGCTCGCGCCGGGGGTCGGCGTGGCGACGGCGCTGTCGCAGGGCTGCATGCCGATCGGCCCGGTGCGGCGCATCGACGAGGCGCGCGACAATGTCGTGATGGTCATCGACGGCCGCCCGGCGCTCGACGTGTTCAAGGAGGATATCGGCCCGCAGCTCACACAGGATTTGCGCCGGGTCGGCGGCATCATCTTCGCCGGGCTGCCGGTCACCGGCTCGGATACCGGCGATTATCTGGTAAGGAACCTGATGGCGATCGACCCGGGCCAGGGCTGGATCGTGCTCGGCGCGGAAGTGTCGCCGGGCGACCCGATCGTGTTCTGCCGCCGCGACCCCGAAAGCGCCAAGCAGGACCTCACCCGGATGGTCAAGCAGCTTGCCGGCCGGCTGAGCGGGCCGCCCAAGGCTGGGGTCTATGTGAGCTGCGTCGCGCGCGGCGTCTCGCTGTTCGGCGAGGAGGGGATCGAGACGACCGTGATCCGCGAGACGCTCGGCGACTTCCCGCTGGTCGGGTTTTTCGCCAATGGCGAAATCTCGCGCGACCGACTCTACGGCCATACCGGGATTTTGACGCTGTTTACGTGATCCAGCCGTCATTGCGAGGAGCACAGCGACGAAGCAATCTCTTCCCGGCTTGGCCCTCTATTGCGGGAGATTGCCGCGGCGCCTCCGGCGCCTCGCAATGACACGAGACGAAGAATGCTGCGGCTGTTTGTCGGGATCGAGTTTTCGCCGGAATTGCGGCTGCGGCTGTCGCTCTTACAAAGCGGCGTCACCGGCGCGAAATGGGTCGACCCGGGCAATTTCCATTTGACGCTCAGATTTATCGGCGAGGTCGACGAGGGCATCGCGGCCGATGTCGACGAGGCGCTGCTGCGGCTGAAGGCGCGGCCGTTTTCGCTGCAGCTCGCAGGGGTCGGCACGTTTGGTGGCGACAAGCCCCGGCAGCTCTGGGTAGGGGTCGAGCGCGAGCCGGCGCTCGGCGCGCTGCAGAGCAAGATCGAGCAGGCGCTGATGCGCGCCGGCCTGCCGCCCGAGCCGCGCAAATTCACGCCGCACGTCACGCTCGCCCGGCTGTGGCAGCCAAAGCGCGGCGACATTCAGCAATTCCTCGCGAGCCACGCGCAATTTCGCGCCGAGCCGCTCAAGGTCGAGCGCTTCAGCCTGATCGCGAGCTACCCAACGAAGGCAGGGTCGGTCTACGAAGACCAGGCCGATTATCCGCTGACAGGCTAGGCCGCGCCGGCGCCGACGGCCAGTTCCGTCGTCGAATCTTCCGACTCGGGAGCGAGCGTCACGATGCGGTTCCGGCCGGTGGCTTTGGCCGTGTAAAGCGCGCGGTCGGCGCGCTGGGTCAACGTCTCGGATGTCTCGGCATGCGCGAGAGACGTCAGCCCGGCGCTGCAGGTCACGGTGATGATGCGGTCGCCGACGGTGACGCGTGCCCGCTCGCGAATGCTGTCGCAGACGCGCCCCATGATCGTCACCGCATCCTTGAGACACGCGCCGGGCAGCAGGACGACGAATTCCTCGCCACCAATCCGCGCGACATGATCGTAGGCCCGCAACGCATGCTCGATGGCGCGCGCGACGGCGACCAGCACGCGATCGCCGACCGGGTGACCCCAGCTGTCGTTGACCGCCTTGAAATGGTCGATATCGAGCATCGCCAGCGACAGTGGATGACCGGAGCGGCGCGCGCGGGGCATCTCACGGATCAACGTCTGCTCGAAAAACCGCCGGTTGCCGAGCTTGGTCAGCGGATCAGCGAAAGCCAGCTCCTTGAGATAATCCTCATGCCCGACCTCGAGCGTGATATCGCGCTCGATCGCGGCAAAACGCCGGATCTCGCCCTCCTGCGGCAGGGGGACGATGTTCATATCGATCCACACCTGCTGACCGTCGCGGCCGTAATTGAGGATGCGGCGGCGTATCGCCTCGCCTTTGTGCACCGCCTTGCTGATTTCCTGGATTATCCCGAGGCTGGTGCCGGGGCCCTGGAGCATGCGCGGCGACCGCCCGATCACCTCTTCCTTGGCATAGCCGAAGATCCGCTCGAACGCCTCGTTGGCGTAGATGATCTTGAAGCCGCCGTCCCGGTTGGGATCGAGCTCGGCGACGATGATCGCGTCGTTGGCCTGGTTGACGATGCGCTCAAACACCTAAATCACGCTCCCCTGCGGCGCTGTAGCAACTCGTGGCAACCAGGACGCCGGCCCCTCGGCCGACACCGCTGACGCGGCGCAACAAACGCTGCGCGCGAACACAGAGGTCGCCGATTTTAGTTGAGTAATGGTTGACGACGCGGCGCGTGGCCGAAACGATGCCGCCCACGCTCGCTGCTTTCTGGAGGTGTCCGGTCATGGCGCATTGGCTCGTGAAATCCGAACCGGTCAAGTACCCGTGGGAGCAGATGGTCAAGGACAAGCGCACCCACTGGGACGGCGTCCATAATTTTCAGGCCGCCAACAACATGAAGGCGATGAAGAAGGGCGAGCGCGTGTTTTTCTACCACTCGAACGAGGGGAAGGAGATCGTCGGAGTGGTCGAGATCGTGCGCGAGTTCTATCCCAACCCAGACGAGCCGAGCCCGCATTTTGGCCTGGTCGATGTCGCGCCGGTCATGCCGGTGAAGACGCCGGTGACGCTCACCGAAATGAAGGCAACGCCGGAATTGACGAACATGGCGCTGATCCGCCAGTCGCGGCTGTCGGTCTGCCCGGTGACGGACGCGGAGTGGGCCACGATCTGCAAGATGGCGGGGATCGAGGCTTAACCCTCACCCTCCCATCGCTGCCGCGATGGGCCCCTCCCTCTCCCGCAAGCGGTAGAGGGGTTTAGGTACCGCATCCGCGAGACAAAAATTGCACCCTCCGGCACTCTGCGCCATACCTCACGAAAGCGTTCAGTCGTACCCGGGAGGAGCGAGATGCCGGACGGCCACATGATCGAGATCGCCGCGCATGCGAAGATCGGCAAGATCACCGAGGAAGAGTATTTCCGGCTCTACAAGGAATCGATCGCCGACCCGAACGGTTTCTGGGGGCGCGAGGGGAAGCGCGTCGACTGGATCAAGCCGTACACCAAGGTCATGAGCGCGTCCTACGACGGCGACGTGTCGATCAAATGGTACGAGGACGGGACGCTCAACGCCTCCTACAACTGCATCGACCGGCACCTCGCGACCAAGGGCAGCCAGACCGCGATCCTGTGGGAAGGCGACGACCCGAGCGAAAGCAAGAAGGTCACCTACAAAGAGCTCCACGAGGGGGTTTGCCGGCTCGCCAATGTGCTGAAGTCGCGCGGCGTCAAGAAGGGCGACCGCATCACGATCTACATGCCGATGATCCCCGAGGCGGCCTATGCGATGCTCGCCTGCGCGCGGATCGGCGCGGTGCATTCGGTGGTGTTCGGCGGGTTCTCGCCCGACAGCCTCGCGGGGCGCATCGAGGATTGCCGCTCGACGGTGCTGATCACCGCCGACGAAGGGCTGCGCGCCAGCCGCAAGGTGCCGCTCAAGCGCAACGCCGACGCGGCGATGGCGTCATGCCCGGTCAAGGTCGAGACCTGCATCGTCGTCAAGCGCACCGGCGGCGACATCGATTGGACCCCGGGCCGCGACGTCTGGTTCCATGAGGCCTGCGCCGCGGTGTCGGCCGATTGCCCGCCCGAGGAGATGTCGGCGGAAGACCCACTCTTCATCCTCTACACCTCGGGCTCGACGGGCAAACCCAAGGGCGTGCTGCACACCACGGGCGGGTACTGCGTCTATACCTCGATGACACATGAATACGTCTTCGACTACCGGCCGGGCGAAATCTACTGGTGCACCGCCGATGTCGGCTGGGTCACCGGGCACAGCTATATCGTCTATGGCCCGCTGCAGAACGGCGCGACGACCTTGATGTTCGAGGGGGTGCCGAACTACCCCGACGCGTCACGGTTCTGGCAAGTCGTCGACAAGCACAACGTGTCGATCTTCTACACCGCGCCCACCGCGATCCGCGCACTGATGCGCGAGGGCGAGGGTTTTGTGAAAAAGGCCAAGCGCTCGTCGTTGCGCCTAATGGGTTCGGTCGGCGAGCCGATCAACCCCGAAGCCTGGATGTGGTACTACGAGCAGGTCGGTGACGAGCGCTGCCCGATCGTCGATACCTGGTGGCAGACCGAGACCGGCGGCATCCTCATCACGCCAATCCCCGGCGCGACGCCGCTCAAACCCGGCTCGGCGACACGGCCGTTTTTTGGGGTCGAGCCGGTCATCGTCGATGGCGAGGGGAACCGGCTCGACGGCGTCGCCGAAGGCAATCTGTGCCTCGCGCGGTCATGGCCGGGGCAGATGCGCACCGTGTTCGGCGACCACAAGCGCTTTGTCGAGACCTATTTCTCGACCTTTAAGGGGCTCTATTTCACCGGCGACGGCGCGAAGCGCGACGCGGACGGGTTCTATTGGATCACCGGCCGGGTCGACGACGTGATCAATGTCGCCGGGCACCGGCTCGGCACCGCCGAGATCGAGAGCGCGCTGGTGGCGCACCCCAAGGTCGCCGAGGCGGCCGTCGTCGGCTATCCGCACGACATCAAGGGCCAGGGCATCTACGCCTATGTGACCTTGCGCGTCGAGGATCAGCCGAGCGACGCGCTGCGCACCGAGCTGGTGCAATGGGTCCGGAAGGAGATCGGCCCGATCGCCGCGCCCGACCTCCTGCAATGGGCGCCGGGCCTGCCGAAGACCCGCTCGGGCAAGATCATGCGCCGCATCCTCAGGAAGATCGCGGAGGATCAACCCGATCAGCTGGGCGATGTGTCGACCCTCGCCGACCCGGCGGTGGTCGAGGACCTGGTCGGCAACCGGCAGAACCGCGCGGGGGCATAACCTCCCTGCCCGACCGTTGTTGAAGCGCTTGGCGAGGGGGTGAACATGATGCGGGATGGGCGATTTGCGGCCAACAGGCGGGCCGTGCTGTTGCTCCTGTCGGCCGGAGCGCTGGGCGGCGCATCCGCCCTGTCGCCGGCATGGGCCGTGCCGGGGCCGGGGCCGAGCGCGATCATCCAGGGCTTCTACGGCGAGCTGCTCGATACGATGAAGCAGGCCGCGACGCTGGGTGTGAAAGGCCGCTATCAGAAGCTGGAGCCGGTCATCTTCAAAACCTGCGACGTGCCGTACATGGCCAAGCTGACGATCGGCAGCGTGATCTGGAACGGGCTGACGCCGGACAAAAAACAAGTGGCGGCGAAAGCCTATGGCCGCTACCTCACCGCCGTGTACGCCAGCCAGTTCGACGGCTATTCCGGCGAAAAGTTCGACGTGCTCGGCGAGCAGAAGGTGACGCGTGGGATGCTGGTCAAATCGCGCATCGTCAAATCCGACGGGTCGCCGGTGACGATCAACTACATGGTGCACGACAACGAAATCGGCTGGCAGATCCGCGACGTCTACGAAACCGGGACGATCAGTCAGCTGGCGACGCAGCGCTCCGACTTCAGCCAAATCCTGCGCACCAGCGGGATCGATGGGCTGATCGCCGCGCTCAACAAAAAGGCCGACGACCTCCAAGGCTGATCGCGGCGAGGCGTGCCGCTTCCGCTATTCGTTGGGCTTGCGGCTGCGGATGCCGTCGGCCATTCGCGTGGCGCGGTCGAGTTCGTCGCTGTTGAGGCCGGCCTTTAGGCGGACAAGCGCGCCTTCCGCCTTCGCAGAGCCCTGCAGCGAGGCGAAGCTGTAATAGACATAGGCGCGCACCACGTCTTTCGAGACCCCGTGCCCTTCCTCAAGCGCCGCGCCAAACTCGTAGCATCCGGCCGGGCTGCCCTTCTCGGCGGCCCGGTAAAACCACACGGCCGCCTTTGGCAGATCGACCGTGCCGGTCAAACCATCGCGATAGATCTGCCCGAGTTGGAGATAGGCCTCGACATCGCCCTGATCGCCCGCACGTGACAACCATTCGATCGCCGATACTGGGTCGGGCGCGACGCCGTTTCCATGAAGATAGCGCTCGCCGATATTGCGCTCGGCGACGGGCTGACCGGCGACCGCCGCCTTCATCATCCACTCGAAGGCCTTGTCCTGGTCGCGCGGCACCGCGATGCCCCAGCTGTACATGTAGCCGAGCCGGTTCATCGCCCAGGAGCTCCCACGACCGGCCGCACGCCGGCAATCGGCCAGCGCCTGGTCCGCATCGCGCGGCACGCCCATACCCTCGCTGTACAACCAGCATAACTGCGCGGGCGCCTCGGGATGCCCGAGCGCATCGGCCAGCCGGTACCAGTAAAGTCCCTCTGCCTTGTCGACCGGCCGGCCGTACATCCCCCGGTCGCGAATCTTACCGAGCCAATAAGCCGCGGTCGGCTGGCCCTGCTGCGCCGCCTTGAGCAGCAGAGCCTCGGCCTCGGCGTAATGCTCGTTGGGGCCGAGCGTGTCGAGCAGGACGCCAGCCAGCAAATACTGCGCGTTGGCATCGCCGGCCTCCGCGTCCTTCTCGACCATCGCGCGCGCCGTGTCGCTGTGGACAGTCATCGCCGTCCACGCTTCGCGCAGTTGTGCCAGTCGCTTGGGATCAGGATTACCCCACCAAGGCAGATGCGCGAGCGTGTCGCGCTGCATCTCAGTCAGTTCGACGAGGCCGCGGGACGGCTCCGACACGCTCGGGCTGTCCGACGGCGTGTCGGCCCGCACGGGCAAGGCGAGGATCGGGATAAATCCCGCGGCAAGGAGCGCGGATCGCCAGCGGGACGAGCGGTTGATCGACATCGGCTTGCCGGTCAGTGGGGAACTGCTCGACGATAAACTCGAGCAGATTGAAGGAAGATTAAACCCAAGCCCCGGCCGGCAACCGGCAGAACCGCGCGGGGGGCTTGAGCGCTTTGATCCCTAGTCGTCGGGCGACCGGGCGAGGCGCATTCCGTCGCCGGTGGAGGTGTAGGTGACAAGCCGGTACGGCAGATTGTTTGTGCGGGCGGTGACCCGAAAGCTGTTGACTCCCCAGTCGCCGGTCGACCAGGTTCCGCCGCGAAGCACACGATACTCACAGCCTGGTTGCTCGAAAGCAGCGCCGTCGGTCGGCGTGTCTCGATAGCTGTTGACCCAGCAATCCTCGACCCACTCGCTGACGTTGCCGAGCATGTCGTAAAGACCCCACGGGTTCGGCTTGAACGACCCTACGGGCGCCGGACCCCGGAAGCCATTGTCGCAGTGCGCGAAGTCGCCAAATCGAAGCTTGGCGGGATCCTTGCCGGTCGGGGTGAGACTGACGTTTTCATAGGTGCAGGCTTCCTTGGTATCAGGGCCCCAATAGTAGGGTCCCGTCGTCCCGGCACGCGCCGCGTACTCCCATTCCGCTTCGGTCGGGAGGCGGTAATGACCGTGACCGAACAGCGAGATCAGCCGGGCAAAGCGCCTGGCGTCATCCCAGCTCAGATAGCCGACCGGCAGAGGATCGCCTTTAAGTTCTTTGAGCTGGCGCAACATGTCGGGTCTGCCCTCAGCAAACGACTTTACGAGCGGATCGGTCGGGTCAGGATCATTGGGGAAGAACATGACCTGCCGCCATTCCGCCTGGGTGACTTCGTGCACGCCAAGATCAAACGCCTTAAGACAGACATTATGCGTCGGGCCTTCAAAGAATATGCCGGGTCCCCGCTCGTCACTGCCCATCATGAAGCAGCCCTGCGGGATACGGGCGAATTGCATTTCGGCCTCGACGGTACGCACGCCGCGCCAAACCAGACCAGCCCAGACGGCGAGCGGGACGAGCGGCAATCCGGCGACGAGCAGCGCCCGGTTTCGCGCGGCGCGGGCGCCCAACGCGGCCCGCCGGTCGGCGTAGACGCACCCGGCGAAGAGGCTGACGAGCGCGGCCAGCACGACCGCACCGAACGGGGAAAACTGCACCAGCGGGTAGGTGACGGCCTCGAGAAGCATCAGGGCGATAAACGATAGCGTCCCGTAGCCCAGCCCGTTCATCGAGTGATTATCCGAGCGCTTGGCGGCCGACGACGTTCAGCCGGCCGGCGGGTCCTCGACGAATTTGTAATCGAAGTTGCAGTGGCTGGCGCCCTGCATGATCGTCTGCGTGCGGGTTAATTTGAGGCGCTTGTCGTAACCCTCGCAGAACGTCGCGTCGCGCTGGCACGAGAGAAGGTGGCCGATCTCGCCGAGGCCCATCTCGCGATACATTTCGGCGTAGCGGCACCGCGTCACGTTGAAGACGTAGCTCGTATCGCTCTCTTCCTTGACGTCGACAGTCAGCGCGTCGCCGAGGCGCCAAAGCGTCTGGCGCTCGATAAAGGTCCGCATGGAGGTCTTGCCGCCGACCTTCGCGGCAAATTCCGCCGCCTGTTCGACCGAGGAGCGGCGCACCGCATTGGCGACCGTATCGCGCGCGGCCGTTTCGCCGTGGCTCGCCTTTAGCGCGTCGTAGACATGCTTCAAAATTGCCGCCTCGATGCGACGGCGCTCGAGCATCGGGATCGGTGCGGCGGGCGTCGGGTTTTCATCGGGCATGGCTCGATCCTCTCACTGCCTTCGTGTTCTGAGCTTAATCCAGAGCCTGGCGGAGTTGGCGACCGGCGACGACGAGCATCGCGAGGTCGGGTGTGATCGCGGCGCGCAGTGCCGTGGCGACGGTGTCGGCCGGCTGAAGTGCGGCGGCATGGGCGGCTGTCCAGGCCGCGACCGGGTCTTCTGCACCGTTCGAGGATTTGAGCACGCGCTCGGCGAGATCGGCTTGCAGCGCGTAGAAATCGTCGATCAGGGTTTCGACTGCGGCCTTTTGCCATTGCGTCTCGGCGGGCAGCCGGCGCGCGGCGTCGCGCAAGCCGTCGAGCGCAAAGCGCGCGCCGACGCCATAAAAAACCGAGGCGGCTCGATCTATCGCCTGATCCGACCGCTCGGCCAGGTCGCCGATCTCGAAGGCCGTGGTCAGAAAGACGATCGCACCGATTTGCGCGGCGGTTTGCGGCGGCACACCGGCCTCGACTAGCCGCGCGACGCGACGGTCGAGCAGCGCGCGCTCATCGGCCGGAAGCAGGTCACCGATCGTCTCGGACAGATGCGCGACCGCCGGCGCAAAACGCGCGATTTCCGCAAACCCCACGCGGCCGGCGCGCAGCAGCCAGGTCGCGGCGTGCTCGACGATCCCGGCGATGTCGAGCAGCATCTCGTATTGCGTCGCCGCCGGAACCTTGTTGTCGAGCGCTTCGATCGCCGCCCAGAGCGGCGGCAGCGCGAAGGCCTCGCGCACGATGCGATAGGCGCGGGCGATGTCGGCCGGCCCGCTTCCGGTGCGCGCCGCGAGATCGTGGACAAAGGTGAGGCCGCCGCGATTGATGACATCGTTGGCGACGACCGTCGCGGCGATCTCGCGCCGCAGCGGGTGCGCGGCGATCGATGGGGCAAACCGTTCGCGCAACGCCGGCGGAAAATAAAGGCGCAATTCCTCGGCCAATTCCGGCGCGTCCGGCAGGTCGGAGCTGACCAACTCTTCGTCCAGCGACATCTTCGCGTAGGCGAGCAGCACCGAAAGCTCGGGCCGGGTAAGGCCGCGCCCCGAAGCGGCCCGCGCGGCGATCTCCGCCTCGTCAGGGAGGAACTCCAGCGCGCGGTCGAGGCGGCCCGATTTTTCGAGTTCGCGGATCATCCGCGCCTGGCTGTCGAGCGCCGCATGCCCGCGCGCCTCGGCGACCGACAGCGCCTCGCCCTGGAGATAGTTGTCGCACAGCACGAGCGCGGCGACATCATCGGTCATCTCCGCGAGCAGCTTTTCGCGCTCGGATGCGGCGAGGGCGCCGGTGGCGATCGCGTGGCCGAGCAATATTTTGATGTTGACCTCGTGGTCCGACATCGAGACGCCGGCCGAATTGTCGATCGCGTCGGTGTCGATGCGTCCGCCCTTCTGGGCATAGGCGATGCGGCCGCGCTCGGTGACGCCGAGATTGGCGCCCTCGCCGACGACCCGCGCGCGGATCTCCTCGCCATCGATGCGCAGCGCGTCATTGGCCTTGTCGCCGACCTCGCCGTTTGTCTCCGCGCGCGCCTTGATAAAGGTGCCGATGCCGCCAAAGAACAACAGGTCGACCTCGGCGCGCAGCAAATGGCGGATCAATTCGGCCGGGGTCAATTCGTTCGCGACGACGCCGAAGACGCGCTGCATCTCAGGGCTTATCGGGATCGATTTCAGGCTGCGCTCAAAGACGCCACCGCCCGGCGAGATCAAGCTTCGGTCGTAATCGCTCCAGCCGAGGCGCGGGTTCTCGAAGAGACGCTTGCGCTCGGCATAGCTCTTCGCCGGGTCGGGATCGGGGTCGATAAAGACGCGCAGGTGGTTGAACGCGCCGACAAGCCGGATGTGGCGCGACTGCAGCATGCCGTTGCCGAACACGTCGCCGGCCATGTCGCCGACGCCGATTACGGTGAAATCGGTGGATTGGATGTCGGTGCCGAGCTCACGGAAGTGGCGCTTGACGAGCTCCCAGGCACCGCGCGAGGTGATGCCGATTTCCTTGTGGTCATAACCGGCCGAGCCGCCGCTGGCGAAGGCGTCGCCAAGCCAGAAGCCGTAATCGATGGCGATGCCATTGGCGGTGTCGGAAAAGGTCGCGGTGCCCTTGTCGGCGGCGACGACCAGATACGGGTCGTCGGGATCGTGGCGCACGACGTCGCGCGGCGGCTCGATGTGTTGCGTCTGCGGGCTGTCGGCGACGATGTTGTCGGTCAAATCCAAGAGACCGTGCATCAGAATCTTGTAGCACTCGATCCCCTCGGCCTGGAGTTCGGTGCGGTAGTTCGGGCCGGGCGACGGCGGGCGCTTGAGGACAAATCCACCCTTTGATCCTACCGGGATGATCACGGCATTCTTGACGGTCTGCGCCTTCATCAGGCCGAGGATTTCGGTGCGGAAATCCTCGCGCCGGTCGGACCAGCGGATGCCACCGCGCGCCACCTTGCCGGCGCGCATATGCACGCCTTCCGTGCGCGGGCTGTAGACATAAATCTCGAACAGCGGGCGCGGCAGCGGCAGGAGGTCGATCTCGCTCGAGGCGAGCTTGACCGCGAGGTAGGGCTTGGGGCTGCCGTCGGCTCGCGGCTGGAAGTAGTTGGTACGCACCGATTTGAGGATCAGCTGCAGGAAGCCGCGCAGGATGCGGTCTTCGTCGAGGCTTTCGACCGCGTTAAGGTCTTCCTCGATCGCCTGCAGCGCGGCGGCGATGTCGAGCGAGCTGCCTTTTGGCGGGGTAAGGCTGAAGCGCGCCTCGAACAGCGTCACCAGGCGGCGGGCGATACGCGCATGCGCGGCCAGCGTGTCTTCCATGTAGGCCTGGCTGAACGCGCTGCCGGCCTGGCGCAGAACCTTGCAGTAGAGCCGTAGGATCGTCGTCTGCCCCGCGGTCAGGCCGCAGCCGAGCACCAGGCGGTTGAACCCGTCATTGTCGATGTCACCGATGGCGACGGCAACCAGCGCCGCCTCGAAATTCCGGCGCGTCGCCTCGGCGACAGGGCCGGCGACCGTCCCCGCCGCAAGCACGAATTCGTGCACCCAGGCTGCCTTGCCATCGGCGCTGTCGACGCGATAGGCGTCTTCCGCGACGATGCGCAGCCCGAGATTTTCGAGGATCGGCAGCACGTCGGAGAGGATGACCGGCGTGTCCTGGCGATAAAGCCGCAGCCCCGGCGTCGGGTCGGCGTCTCGCGGGTGCAGCGAGGCCTCAAGCGGCGAGCCAGCCAGCACCTTGTCGATCGGTGCGAGATCGGCGACGGCCTGCGCCGGCGTGGTGCGCGCCTGGTAGTCGGCGGGAAACGTCGCGACGCGGCTCAGCCGGCGATGCGCCTCGGCCTCGGCAAACGCCGTCTCGGCGGCCGTCTCGACCCGGTCGAGCCAGGAACGCGCGGCCTCGACGAGCCGTGCCTCCAGGGCCGCGGTATCGACGGCGGCAAGCGGCGTTTCTTGCGCTTCGTCCTTGCGGTGAATGATGAAATGGACGCGGGCGAGCTGCGATTCGTCGATATGCGTGTAGAAGGTCGAGACCGCGCCGGCGAACGCCTCTTCGAGGATCGCGGCGAAGCGGTGGCGCAGTGCGGTGTCGTAGCGCTCGCGCGGGGCGTAGACGAGGCACGACAGATAGCGTTCGAGCGGGTCGCGCCTGACAAAGAGCGCAACGCGCTGCCGCTCCTGCAGATTGAGGACGCCTATCGCGGTGTCGTAGAGCCAGTCCTCGCTCGCCTGGAACAGCTCGTCGCGTGGGAAGGTGTCGAGCAGGTGGAGCAGCGCCTTACCGTCGTGGCTGGCGGCGGGAAGCCCGCTGCGCGCCAGCACGCGCTCGACCTTGCGGCGCACGATCGGGATGCCGCGCACGCCGCCGGTATAGGCGTCCGAGGTGAAGAGGCCGACAAAGAGAGAAAGCCCGTTGACCTCGCCCTGCGCGTCGAAGCGGCGGACGCCGATCGCATCCATCGGCACGCGGCGATGCACGGTCGAGCGCCGATCGGTCTTGCTGAGGATCAGAAGCTCGCGGCGGCGCAGGAAGTCACGCACTGCCGGCGACAGTCCGGCAAGATCGCGCAGGCCGCCGAACGCGCGGTAGCCAGGCTCGCGCAAGACGCCAAGCGGCCGCTCGGTCTCGTTGCCGGCGAAGTCGTAATCGCGCATGCCGAGCAGGATGAAATTGCCGTCGCCGAGCCAGCGCAGAAAGGCGGCGCCTTCGTCGATTTCCACGGGCGGCACCGGCCCTCCGGCGCGATCGACCGTGCCGGAGAGCCGCGCCAGCGCCTCGCGCATCCGTGCCCGATCCGATGCGGCGGCGCGCACATCGCCGAGTACGCCTGCAAGCGCGATGGCCAGCGCGTCACGCGCCGCCGCGTTGCGCTCGCGCGCGATCTCGATCTGCATCCAGGACTCACGCGTCCCGTCGGGCGCTCCGACACCGACGGTCTTGCCGGCGGCGTCGCGCGACATGGCGATGACCGGGTGGATGACGAGCCGCACCGGCCGGCCGCGATCGTTGATCGCGGCGCTCACCGAATCGACGAGAAACGGCATGTCGTCGTTGACGATCTCGACGATCGTGTATGGCGACGACCAGCCATCGCGCGCCGCGGCCGGGTTGTAGACGCGCACCCGCGCCTCGCCGGGCGCGCGGCTGGCGCCGAACTGCCACAGCGCATGCGCACCGCCGGCGAGATCCTCGGGGCTGCGCGCGACGATATCGGCGGGCGGCGCATGCTCGTAAAGCGCTTCGAGGAACGCCCGCGCGGCGGCCGATTCGCCGTTTTCGGGCCGCGCCGCGATCAGCGCGGCGGCTTCCGCCACCACAGTTTGCTTTCGGGTCTCAATATCGCTGGTCACGGGCTCGATCCGCTCGCCGTACAGGCGCCCTGGCTAGGCGGCCACAGAGTCGTCGCTAAGCCCGCAGCCGCGCAAGGGATTTTCGTCCAGTTGCCCACGCGGCGGGCGTTCGCTGCGCGACAAATCGGCACGGGCGAGGGTTTGTGCCTCGTTTCCGGTCAAATGCGGTGAAATTTGCTTCAAACAAATGACGGTATTGGCGATACTCAAAGCAATGTTACGCGCCTGTGACGGCACTGGGGGAGCGCCGAGGATGGAAATCATGGAGTTCCACGTTTGCAGGCAAGGTCGCGATCTACGGTGGGTGGTTCGCCTCGACAACACCACATATGGGGCCTATCTCGACAAGGAGCAGGCGCTGCTCGACGCGCTCGAGGCGGCGCGGGACGCGCAGCAGGCGGGACGCGAGGCGCGGGTGTTTCTCGGCGACCGCACGGAAGCCTCCCGCATCTTCTGATCGTCAGAAATCGGTAAAATTCAGGGTCAGCGGGCGAGGCCGTCGAGCATCTCGGGGGTGACGAGAGTGATGCCGCTTTCGCTGACGTAAAAGCGCTCGGCGTCAGATTTCGGGTCCTCGCCGATCACCATCCCTTCCGGAATGTCACAGCCGCGGTCGATCACGACGCGGTTGAGGCGCGCATGCCGACCGATATTCGCATCGGGCAGCACCACCGCGTCTTGCGCGCGCGCAAACGAATTGATCCGGCAGTTCGAAAACAGCAGCGAGCGCGAGACATGCGCGCCGGAAATGATGCAGCCGCCGGATACCATCGAATCCACCGCGACGCCGCGCCGGTCATCGTCGTCAAAGACAAATTTCGCCGGCGGTAATTGCTGCTGATAAGTCCAGATCGGCCAATTGGGGTCGTAGATGTCGAGTGACGGCACCGGCATCACGAGATCAAGATTGGCCGCCCAATACGCATCGATCGTGCCGACATCGCGCCAATATGCCTCCGCGTCGGGCGTGGTCTTGACGCAACTCTCCTCGAACCGGTGCGCCGCCGCGAGGCCGCGGTCGACGAGGTGGGGGATCACGTCCTTGCCAAAATCGTGCGAGGATTTCGGATCGCGTGCGTCGCGCTCGAGCTCGGCATAGAGAAACCGCGCGCTAAACACATAGATGCCCATGCTCGCCAGCGCACGGTCGGGCTTGCCGATCATCGGGGCCGGGTTTTGCGGCTTTTCGTCAAAGCGGGAGATGCGCCCGCCGGTATCGACCGTCATCACGCCAAACTCGCTCGCCTGCGACAGCGGCACCTCGACACAAGCAACGGTGCAATCGGCGCCACTGTCGACATGCGCCGCGAGCATGTTCGAATAGTCCATCTTGTAGACGTGATCGCCCGCCAGCACGACGAAATAGTCAGGCCGCGCGGCGCGGAAGATGTCAAAATTCTGAAACACCGCGTCGGCGGTGCCGCGATACCAGGTCGCCTCGTCGAGCCGCTGCTGGGCGGGCAACAGGTCGAGGAACTCGTTCATCTCCGGGCGCAGAAACGACCACCCCATCTGCAGATGCCGCAGCAGGCTGTGCGCCTTGTACTGGGTCAGCACGGCGATCCGCCGGACGCCCGAATTGACGCAATTCGACATCGCGAAATCGATGATGCGGAACTTGCCGCCAAAAAACACGGCGGGCTTGGCGCGGCGGTCGGTCAGCTGATGGAGACGGCTGCCGCGGCCGCCCGCCAGCACCAGCGCGATGGTGCGACGGGCTACCCTTTCCTGAGAACGATCCGACGAGAGCATCGCGTTTCTCCTCAGCGAGGCGTCATGCCACGACGCTCGGTTTTGTCCGCCCGGTCATGCCGGTAATGTCCGCGAGCGCCATGCTGGCCGCCGCCAGCGGCGCCAGCGCCTCGCCTGCCGCCAGCGCGTGCCGCGCCGGGTCAGGCTCGTAGCGCTCCAGATAGACGCGCAACGTCGCCCCCTCGGTGCCGGTTCCCGAGAGCCGGTAGACGATGCGCGAACCATCGGCAAAGCCGACGCGCACGCCCTGATGCGCGCTGGTCGAGCCGTCGACCGGGTCGGTGTAGGCGAAGTCATCGGCAGACGAAACCTCGAAGGCGCCCAACCGCGCGCCCGGCAGCTCCGGAATGCGCCGCCGCAGCCGGTCGATCAGCCGGTTGGCGCGCTCGGTCTCGATCTCCTCGTAATCGTGCCGCAAATAGAAGTCGCGGCCGAAACGCGCCCAGTGATCGGCGACGATGCGGTCGGCCGGCTCGCCGCGTACCGCCAGCACGTTGAGCCAGAACAGCACCGCCCAGATGCCGTCCTTCTCGCGGATGTGGTTAGCCCCAGTGCCGGCGCTTTCCTCGCCGCACAGCGCGATCTTTCCGGCATCGAGCAGATTGCCGAAATACTTCCAGCCGGTCGGCGTCTCAAAGCAATCGATGCCGAGCTTTTGCGCGACACGATCGACCGCGCGGCTGGTGGGCATCGAGCGCGCGACACCCGGCAAGCCGTCCTTGAACCACGGAATGAGATGCGCATTGGCGGCGAGGATCGCCAGGCTATCGCTCGGCCCGACCGCGCCCGACCGGGTCACGACCATGTTGCGGTCGCCGTCGCCATCGGAGGCGGCGCCGAAATCGGGGCCGCCGGGCGCCATGAGCGCCGCGATCAGCGACGCCGCGTGCGTCGGGTTCGGGTCGGGATGCAGCCCGCCAAAATCGGGGAGCGGCTCGGCATGGACCGCGCTCCCCGCCGGCGCGCCGAGCCGCCGCTCGAAGATCTCCCGGGCATAGGGCCCGGTCACCGCGTTCATCGCGTCGAAGCGCAGCCGAAAGCCGCCCCGGAAGAGGTCGCGCAGCCGGTCGAAATCGAAGAAGCGTTCCATCAGCGCGGCGTATTCGGCGACCGGGTCGATAAATGTCACCGCCATTTCACCGATTTTCGTCGAATGGTCTCGGCTCAGGTCGAGATCAGGGGCGTCGATCGTGCTGTACTCGGTGATCGCCTCGGTACGGCGGTAGATCGCCTCGGTTACCCGCTCGGGCGCCGGGCCGCCATTGGCAGTATTGTACTTGATGCCGAAATCGCCGTCGGGCCCACCCGCGTTGTGGCTCGCCGACAGGATGATGCCGCCAAACGCCTTCCGCTCACGAATAACGGCGCTGGCCGCAGGGGTCGACAGCAACCCGTCGCGTCCGACGAGAAGCCGGGCGACGCCGTTCGCCGCCGCCATGCGGATGATGATCTGGATGGCTTGGTCATTGAAGAAGCGGCCGTCGCCGCCAAGCACCAGCGTCTGCCCCGCAACCCCGCTGCCGACCGCCTCGGGCAACGCGTCGAACAGCGACTGCA